>JAXIPB010000162.1:0-8374 GCA_045403155.1 Micromonosporaceae bacterium | reverse complement strand
GATCTTCAGCGGCGCGTCTTCGATCTGCTCGGCATCACGCCCGAGGAGGCGCAGGACAAGTTCGGCTTCCTGTTGGAGGCGTTCAAGTACGGTCCGCCGCCACACGGCGGCATCGCCTTCGGCTGGGACCGGGTGTGCATGCTGCTCTCCGGCGCCGACTCGATTCGCGAGGTGATCGCCTTCCCGAAGACGCGGGGTGGCTACGACCCGCTGACCGGGGCACCCACGCCGATCACCGCGCAGCAGCGCGCCGAGGCGGGCGTCGACGCTAAGCCGAAGGCTCCGGGCGGGTCGACCTAGTCACGGAGGTCGGCGCACTCCGATTCGTATTTCTGGTCGAACTCGTCTCGCGTGATGGTTGTGGTCTCGGGCGCGTTGGGGCCGTACAGCACCTCGTCGGGGTCCAGGGCGGTCAACATCTCGGCGGTGAAACGGATCGGCTTGATCCGGTAGATGTTCTCGACGTCCGCGTTCAGGCTGTAGCGCGCCCCAGGTTCCAGAGTGGACAGCGTCGCGCGGAGGACGTTCCAGCCAGGCGGGGTCGAGAACATCGGGATGACGTTGACCGGGTCCGGATCCGATGACTCGACAGCCCAGTACGGCGAGGTGATCTCGACTCCCCGCAGATCGGTGGGGCTGGGCGGCGGCGTAGGGGGAGTAGGCGGCGGTGTGGCTGGCTCCTGCTCGTACAGGTAGACCTTCGCCGCTCCGCGATCGCAGGTGTTCAGAAGCACGGCCGGCTCGCCGTTGATCATTGTCACGGCGAGCCATGCGTAGCTCGCCGGCGAACAGGCGGACAACAGCGTCGCGGCGATGACCAGGACGAAGCCGAGCTTGAATGTGCGCACCCGCAGAGTGTGTGTTTGCCAAGGTCATCTCGGCAATGGGCCGACCGGGCGAGGGTTGGGGCCTGATCAGAGCGGGTATTACACCGCCGTAGTTCCCGCTCAACCCCGTAGTTCCCGCTGAACCCCGGAGGAACCGATGTTCGCGATCATCGCCGCGGTGCTCTTCGCCATCGTGCTCGTGCTCGATCTCGCCAACGAGACCCTCGGAAACGTGCTCACGGCCGGCTTCCTCACCACCGCCGGCCTGCTCTGCATCGCGCTGCACCTCGCCGGCGTCGGGGCGTGGGGCCGCCGGTTCGGCTACCGCGGACGCCGGCCCGGCGCGGGCTGAGCGCAACTCAACGGCGGGTGGCGCTGGCGGTAACGGCCGGTACTGTCGTCAGCGATGGATCCGGACGCACTGTTTGCACTGACCGAACCACCTCGCGGTGGTCGCGTGGACAGCGCGCCGCTGACCTCTTCGGGCCCAACGGCGTTCGCCGCTCCCACCGCGGGCGCCCCCCTGGCCGTACGCATGCGTCCGCGAACGATCGATGATCTGGTCGGCCAGGATCACCTCCTGGCTCCCGGTGCGCCGCTTCGCCGCCTGGTCTCCGGCGGACCGATGACCTCGGTGATCCTTTGGGGCCCCCCGGGCACCGGAAAGACCACGATCGCGCACCTGGTGGCGCGGGCGAGTGATCGCCGGTTTGCGGCCCTGTCGGCGCTGAATGCGGGCGTCAAGGATGTGCGTGCCGTGATCGAGGAGGCGCGCCGGATCCGCCGTACCGGCGGGGAGGCGACCGTCCTGTTCATCGACGAGGTCCACCGCTTCTCCAAGACCCAGCAGGACTCCCTGCTCTCCGCGGTCGAGGATGGGACGGTCACCCTGCTCGCGGCGACCACCGAGAACCCGTACTTTTCGATCATTTCTCCGCTGCTCTCCCGATGCGTGTTGCTCTCCCTTCAGCCGCTTGATGATGAGGCCGTACGGGCACTGGTGCGCCGTGCCCTGGCGGACGAGCGCGGGCTCGCCGACGCGTTCACGCTGGCGCAGGATGCCGAAGATCACCTGGTTCGGCTCGCGGGCGGCGACGTACGCAAGGCGCTCACCGCCCTCGAAGCCGCTGCCGCGGGTGCGACCGCGCTCGGTCGATCCGATGTGGACCTCGCGATCGCCGAGGCCGCACTGGACAAGGCGGCGCTTCGCTATGACCGCGACGGTGACGCGCATTACGACATCGTGAGCGCCTTTATCAAGAGCATGCGTGGGTCCGATGTGGACGCCGCGCTGCACTATCTCGCTCGGATGATCCTGGCCGGGGAGGACCCGCGTTTCATCGCCCGTCGCATGGTGATCTTCGCCAGCGAGGACGTCGGCATGGCAGATCCCCTCGCGTTGACCGTCGCGACCGGCGCGGCCCACGCCGTCGAGTACGTTGGCCTGCCCGAGGCGCGGCTCAACCTCGCCCAGGCGGTGATCCACCTCGCCACGGCGCCGAAGTCAAACGCTGTGATAGTGGCCATAGAGGAGGCCATGGCGGACGTCCGCGCGGGGCGAGCCGGATCGGTCCCGCGTCATCTGCGGGATTCGCATTACCCCGGTTCGCGCGGGCTGGGTCACGGTGCTGGATACGCGTATCCGCATGACGACCCGCGGGGCGTGGTCGCCCAGCAGTACGCCCCAGATGACGTGGCGGGCCAGGAGTACTACCGTCCATCGGGACACGGCGCCGAACGGGCACTTGGCGAGCGACTGGCCAAGCTGCGTACGGTGGTCCGGTCAAATGGTGGCCCCCCGCAACCGGCGCGTGCGGGCGAGGCCCCCGGTGGGGAGGAAACCTAGTGGCCCGCGATGCGGATTCCGACAAGCCCAGCAAGCGCCGCTGGGGCCGGGGCGGAAAGCCCGAGGAGGGCCCAAGCGATGACGAGCTCGGCTGGCTCGCCGATCTTCGTGGCGCCCGTGATCAGCGGGCGCCGCTAGCCGCGGACGAGTCGACCGGAAGCCTCCCGCCGCGGGGTCGCCGTGGGGCGCAGCCCGAGGCCGGGCCTCCGAAACCTGCCGCTCCGGCCAAACCGGGCGGACCGGCGAAGCCACCGATGGGCATGCCCCCGCCGGTCGGTCAACCCGCGCCACCAGCGGCCCCCACCCCCGGCGGGACCGGGCGTAGGCCGTCGCGACTCGAGCGCGAATTTGATCCCCTGGGCACCGAGCCACGCGGTGCCGAGCCGCGCGGTGCCGAGCCGCGCGGTGCCGACCCACGCGGTGCCGAGTCGCGCGGTGCCGAGTCGCGCGGTGCCGAGCCGCGCGGTGCCGAGTCGCGCGGTGCCGAGTCGCGCGGTGCCGAGTCGCGCGGTGCCGAGTCGCGCGGTGCCGAGCCACGCCCCGAGCCGCGCGGCCCGGAACCACGCCGACGCCGCTGGGCGCGGGAAGCGGCCCCACCGCCCGTCCCACCCCTGAGTCCGCCTTCCCCGCCCGGCCCACCCCCGTCGCCGCCCGGCTCAAGCGCGCCGAAGCGGATCGGTTTGCGGCGTACGCCGGCGGTGCCACCGCCGGTTCCTCCGGCGCCCGAAGTCCCGGCCCGCGGGCCGGCCGGCCAACGTCTTCCCGCGGCTGACACCGGGTGGTTCGACCTCACGGGCGAGGTGCCCGCGGTGCGCGACGAGGCACCGACGAGGCCGCCTCAGCCGCCCGCCCGCACCGGGAGAACGGAGCCGCGCCGCGGCGGGGCTCGCCTCCCGACCGAGGCCCCGCCGTTCGGAGGTACGCCGTTGGGTGGTGCGCCGCCCGCGGGTGGGCCGCCGCTGGGTGCCCCGCCTTTGGGTGCCCCGCCATTGGGTGGGCCGCCGCTGGGAGGGCCGAGGACCGCCGGCCCGCCGCTGGGGCCCTCGCCAGGTGGTCCGCTGGGTCCCCCGCCCGCCGGTCCAATGGGCGGCCCCAAGCCGGACCTGCTTGTCACCACCGGCATGATCAAGCGGGCCGAGATCCGCAAGCAACTGCGTATCGCCCAGCAGTTCAAGGTGGCCACACTGATCGTGGTGGCGATCCTGTTGCTCGCCGCGTACCCGATCTATGAGTTCACCCGCGCCGCCACCCGGGATCCGGTCTTCGGCGACCTGGACGCGCTCGACCTGCCGTCGTGGGCCACGGTCCAGCAGGAAGACGCGGCCAGCGGCAGCCGCTGGTGCATCGGGCAGTGCCGTCTGCGTGAGCGCACCTGGGCGTCGGAACGCAAGCCGGACGAGACTCAGGACGTGTACGACACGGCGCTCCGCAACGCCGGCTGGCGCCCACGTAACGCGGGTCTCTGCCCCGAGGTTCAGGAGGGCACCGCGACCTGCTGGCAGCGCGACGAGTACGTCATGGACATGTGGGTCCGGGCGCCCATCTGCGACCTACCGCCACCCCGGCCCACCACCTCGACCAAGCCAGCTGGCTCGGCCTCCCGGAGCGCCACGCCGGGTGGGTCGGCGCCGGGCGCGGCAGCGTGTCCCGGCTCGCTCGTCACCGTCTACGTCTACAACGCGATCGACTACCACCCGGTGTCATAGCCCTCAAGATCGCCACGATCATGAGCTCGACGTCGTGAAACCGTGTCGATCATGACTTGCGGGTCATGATCGGCGCGGATAAAATTGGTGGTTTGGGGTACGCCGTCACGATCGGTGACCTTCCTGCCGTACGCTCAGCTTCGCTGTTAGCAATTTCACTATTCTGTCTGGCCGCATTGATCTCGACGGCCGGAAACCCGCTCGGAAAGGGGGTCCCGCGTGTCCCTTGGAGAGATCGCGGCGCTGATCGCGGCCGTGGCGTTCCTCCTGCTCGTCGGCGCGCTCGCGGTGCCGATCCTCCGGTTGCGTCACACGGTCGACGCAGCTACCCAGACGCTCAACGATCTCAACGACCGCAGTGGTCCGATCCTGGGCAACGTCAACGCGACGGTGGAGAACGTCAACACCGCGCTCGGGCAAATGCACACGACGCTGGACGGGGTCAACCTCCAGCTCGCCCGAGTCGACGCGATCACGGGCCACGTGTCCCAGGTGACGGCGAACGTGGCCAACCTCGCCACCGTGGTCACCTCGGCGGCGGCGAGCCCGCTCGTCAAGGCCGCCGCCTTCGGCTACGGCGTGCGGCGCGCGTCTGCCCGGCGGCGGGCGGAAGAGGAGGAGGCCGAGCTGCGTTCCAAGCTCAATGCCGAGCGCCGGCACCGGCGCAGGGCGCGAGGAAATGGCGGTGTGCGCAAATGAAACGACTGTTCTGGCTGGGAATCGGCGTCGCGGTCGGCGCGCTCGTCGTACGACAAGTGACCAAGTCGGTCCAGGCCTACTCTCCATCCGGCCTCGCCGGCTCGGCGCGCGAGTCCGCTGTCGGGCTCCTCGACACGGTGCGAGACTTCGTTACCGACGTACGGGACGCGATGGCCGAGCGTGAGGCGGACATTCGTGCCGCCTTCGACGAGGGCATCACGCTAGAGGAGCTGGCCGAGCGGTACGACGAACTCGACGACGATGAGGATGGGGCTGGCGTCCGACGATGAGAACCGCGGAGATCAAGCGCAGGTTCCTGAAGCACTTCGAGCGCAACGGCCACACGGTCGTTCCGTCGGCACCGCTGCCCGCCGACGACCCGAACCTGCTCTTCGTCCCCGCTGGGATGGTGCCGTTCGCACCCTACTTCGTCGGCCAGGCCACTCCGCCGTACCGGCGCGCGGTCTCGGTGCAGAAATGCGTGCGTACCCCCGACATCGAGGAGGTCGGCAAGACCAGCCGGCACGCCACGTTCTTCCAGATGAACGGCAACTTCTCCTTCGGTGACTACTTCAAGGAGGAGGCGGTCGACCTCGCCTGGAAGCTGGTCACCGGCCCGGTGAGCAAGGGCGGGTTCGGGCTCGACCCGGAGAAGCTCTGGGCCACTGTCTACCTCGACGATGACGAGGCGATCGAGATCTGGCGCCGGGTCGCAGGACTGCCGCTCGAGCGGATCGTCCGCCGGGGCAAGGCGGACAACTTCTGGTCCATGGGCATACCCGGACCGTGCGGCCCGTGCTCCGAGATCTTCCTCGACCGCGGGCCCGAGTACGGGAAGGACGGCGGGCCGGACGTCGACGAGGACCGCTATCTTGAGTTCTGGAACCTCGTCTTCATGCAGTACGAGCGCGGCCCCGGCACCGATAAGGAGAACTACCCGATCCTGGGGGAGTTGCCGGCGAAGAGCATCGACACCGGCATGGGGCTTGAGCGGATCGCGGCGATCATGCAGGGCGTGGACAACCTGTACGAGATCGACGAGGTCCGTCCCATCCTGGACACGGCCACGCTGATGACCGGCAAGACGTACGGCGCGAGGTCGGGTCACGTGGCCGCCGAGTCCCATCCCGACGACGTACGTCTGCGCGTGATCGCGGACCACGTCCGTACCTCGCTCATGCTCATCGGCGACGGGGTGACCCCATCGAACGAGGGTCGGGGTTACGTGTTGCGGCGCATCGTTCGGCGAGCCGTACGGGCAATGCGCCTGCTCGGCTGGTCCGGCGGGCCGGTGATGCCGCAACTGCTTCCGGTCGCCCGGGACTGCATGTCACCGTCCTATCCGGAGCTGGCTTCGGAGTTTGGCCGCATCTCGTCCTATGCGTACGCCGAGGAGGAGGCCTTCCTCGCCACGCTGCGCTCCGGAACTACCATTTTGGACACCGCGATCGCCGAGACCAAGAAGTCACGCAAGAAGAAGCTCTCCGGCGCCAAGGCGTTCCAGCTGCACGACACGTACGGATTCCCGATCGACCTCACGCTGGAGATCGCGGCCGAGGCGGGGCTCGGCGTGGACGCGGACGGCTTCCGCAAGCTGATGGCGGAGCAACGGCGACGGGCGAAGGCGGACGCCGCCGCGCGCAAGATTGGCCACGCGGACCTGTCCGCCTATCGGTCCGTCTTGGACTCGGGCGGGCCGGTGGAGTTCACCGGGTACGCCGAGGTCGCGCGGGAGTCGAAGGTGCGCGCACTGCTCGGGTCATCGGGGGCTCTCGACGTTGCCGGCGAGGGCGACGAGGTCGAGGTCGTCCTCGACATGACCCCGTTCTACGCAGAGGGCGGCGGCCAGCAGCCCGACACCGGGCTGATCACGGTCGGCGGCGGCCAGATCGAGATTGTGGATGTGCAGGAGACGCTACCCGGGCTCATCGTGCACCGCGGCCGCGTCGTGCGCGGCGAGGTCCGTTCCGGCGAGACGGGGTACGGCGAGATCGACGTCACGCGGCGCCGCGCGATCTCCCGCGCGCACACCGCGACCCACCTGGTGCACCAGACGATGCGCAACGCCCTCGGCGAGTCAGCGACGCAGGCGGGCTCGCTGAACGCGCCCGGTCGGCTGCGGTTCGACTTCAACACCCCGTCGCCGGTGCCGCCCTCGGTGTTGTTGGATGTGGAGCATCAGGTCAACGAGGTGCTCATCAACGACCTCGAGGTGCGCGCGTTCATCACGTCGCAGGCCGAAGCGCGGCGGATCGGGGCGATGGCGCTCTTCGGCGAGAAGTACGGCGAGCAGGTCCGGGTGGTGGAGGTCGGCGACTACGCCCGCGAGCTCTGCGGTGGCACCCACGTCGCCCGCTCGGGCCAGCTGGGCCTGGTCAAGATCCTGCACGAGGCATCGATCGGTTCCGGGATCCGTCGGGTGGAGGCACTGGTGGGCCTCGACGCGTTGACGTTCGCGGCGAAGGAGCACGTGTTGGTGTCCCGACTCGCGGAGCTGTACCGGGCCAAGCCGGAGGAGGTCGGCGACCGGGTGGAGCAGACCATCGCCCAGCTGCGCGACGCGGAGAAGGAGCTGGAGAAGCTTCGCGCGCAGCTCGTGCTGGCCAACGTCGGCGCCCTCGCCGACTCTGCTGTGGACGTGGGCGGGACCCGGCTCGTAGCGATCGAGGCGCCTGAGGGCACCTCCCCCAACGACGTGCGCAACCTGGCACAGGAGATCCGCGGCCGACTCGGCTCGGCGCCTTCGGTGGTGGCGGTGGCATCCAGCAGCGCGGGCAAGGCATCCCTCGTCGTCGCCGTGAACGGGCCGGCGAAGGACCGTGGGTTCAGCGCCGGCGAGTTGGTGAAAGCCGCGCTCTCGGGCCGTGGCGGCGGCAACGCAGATCTCGCCCAGGGCGGCGGCGTCCCCGCCGACCAGGCCCCCGCCCTCCTCGCCACCATCTCCACCCTCCTCCTGGAGCGCCGATCATGACCTGGAGGTCATGATCGACGCGGTTTCGTGACGGTGAGCTCATGATCGTGGCGATCTTGGTAGGCGGGGGAGTCGCGGGCGCTCGCCCGGTCGGACCGGAGCTCGGCATTGGACGCGAATCCGCGCCAGAACGCGTCGAGAGCGCCGTTACGCGTCCAATGCCTCCAGAGTTGAGCCGGTTCCGGGCCGAGTTGAGCCGGTTCCGGGCCGAGTTGAGCCGGTCCCGGGCCGAGTTGAGCCGGTCCCGGGCCGAGTTGAGCCGGTCCCGGGCCGAGTTGAGCCGGTCCCGGGCCGAGTTGAGCCGGTCCCGGGCCGAGTTGAGTCG
>JAXIPB010000298.1:0-33864 GCA_045403155.1 Micromonosporaceae bacterium | reverse complement strand
TGTTCGCCGGGTCCGCCGCCACCCCCCAAACCCCCCCCCCCCCCCCCCCTTCTACCTTGACCTGGTGGTCATGATCGACGGCTTTTGGCGACGCTGAGCTCATGATCGACGGGGCGTTGGGGCGCCTAGGTCATGATCGACGAGTTGGGGAGCGACGGCCGCGGGCGTTCCAGCATCCGATATGCCAGTGCCTGCGGTCGGCGGCGTCGCCGCGCTCGTCGGCCGGCCAAGCGACGATGTGCGCAACCCCGGGTCGGATCTCGTGCTCACAGCCGGGACAGCGGTACGCCTTCGTCGCTCCGCCCACCGAAATGTGACGAACTGACCACTGACCGTCGGAAGTGGACTGCACCCGCTCGACACCCCGTCTGGCCTGCTCCAGGTCGAGCCCCACTGCGTCGTCTCGGCGCTTGTGCTTGCGGGGCATGACACAAGCGTATCGACCGGCGAATCACGGCCAAGATCCCCACGATCATGAAGCTGGCGTCGCCGGAACGCGCCGATCATGACCTCCAAATCATGATCGGCGCAGAAAGGCGGGGGGGTTAGCGGCGGGAATAGTCGCGGAAGCCGCGGCCGACCTTTCGGCCCAGGTAGCCGGCGGTCACGAGATGCTCCAGCAGCGGGACCGGCGCGAAACCGGGCTCACGGAACTCGAGATACAACTCACGCTGGATCGCCAATGACACGTCCAGGCCGACGACGTCGAGCAGTTCGAACGGCCCCATCGGATAGCCGCATCCGAGCTTCATCGCGTAGTCGATGTCATCGGCGGTCGAGTAGGACGCCTCGAGCATCTTGACCGCATCATTCAGATAGGGGAACAGCAGCGCGTTCACCACAAATCCGGAGCGGTCCGCGCACACGACCGGTGTCTTGCCGAGGCGTTCGCAGACAAGCCGGGCCGTCGCGAGCGCCTCGGGCGAGGTTCGGATCGTTCGTACCACCTCGACCAGCGGCATGACCGACGCCGGGTTGAAGAAGTGCAGACCGACCACATTGGCCGGACGCCCGGTCGCCATCGCGCACTCGATGACGGACAGGCTCGATGTGGTCGTGGCGAACACGACGCCGGGCTTGCAGATCTCATCGAGCGACGAGAACAGCGCCTTCTTCACGCTCAGTTCTTCCAGCACGGCCTCGACGACCAGGTCCACGTCGGCGAGGTCCTCCAGCGTCGCCGACCACGTAACGCGGCCGAGGGCGGCGTCACGCTCCACCTCGGACAGCTTGCCCCGAACAACGCCCTTGTTCAGCGAGGTGGTGACGTTCTCCCGGAGCTTTGAGGACTTCTCCGCCCCCCGGGTCACCGAGGTCACCTCGTAACCCGCCTTCGCGAAGACCTCGACGATGCCGGCCGCCATCGTGCCCGATCCGACCACGCCTACCTTGGAAACCGGCAGAGCCTGGGCGCCGCCATCACCCTCCGATGTGGTCGGTGTCTCCTCGTCCGGTACGACGACCGGCGAGCCCGGCTGCGCGTACGTGTAGAAGCCCTTGCCGCTCTTGCGACCGAGCAGTCCGGCGGTGACCATCTGCTTCAGCAGTGGCACCGGTGCGTGGCGGCGGTCGCGCCCGCCGCGCCGGTACATGGTGTCGAGGATCTCGTACGCCGTGTCGAGACCGATGAGGTCCATCAGCGCGAGCGGCCCCATCGGCAGACCGCACCCCTGCTTCATCGCGGCGTCGATGTCCTCACGGGAGACGTATCGCCCCTCGTACATCGACACCGCGTGGTTGAGATATCCGAAGAGGAGAGCATTGGCGATGAAGCCCGCGCGATCGTTGATCGTGACATCCACCTTGCCCAGCCGGGTGCAGAGCGCCTCGATGTCGTCCACGACCTCGTCCTCGGTGACGACGGTCTTGACCACCTCCACCAGCGTCATGATCGGGGCCGGGTTGAAGAAGTGCATGCCGACCACGCGGTTGGGGCGGTGCGTGGCGACCGAGATCTCCGTGACCGACAGCGAGGAGGTGTTCGTGGCGAGAATCGCCTCGGGCTTGCAGATGCGGTCGAGGTCGGCGAATATCCGCTGCTTGAGGTCGAGGTGTTCGGGGACCGCCTCGATGACCAGGTCCACCTCGCCCAGTGCGTCGAGGCCAACCACGAATGTGACCCGACCCAGCAGGTGGTCGCGATCCTCGGCACTGAGCTTGCCCTTGGCGACGGCGCGGTCGGTCGAGCCGGTCAGCGTGGTCCGGCCGCGATCCAGTGCCGCATCGTTGATCTCCACGGCGATCACGTCGATGCCGTTGCGCGCGAAGACCTCCACGATGCCGGCGCCCATCGTGCCGAGCCCGACCACGCCTACGTTGTTCATCTCGCGCGCCATCGGAGCGTCCCTCCACTGAAGTCCTCGATGAGTCTCCTTCGCGCGAGTCTGCCATGCCGGTCTCGGCGAGCGCTGCGGTGGTGACCCGGGCCACTTACCGTGGTCCTTGTGACCAACGACGATCTCGCGTTGCGGCAGGAGCGAGCGGAACGGTGGTTGCCCTCGTCCAGCGTGTCAACGATCGACCAGGCGACCGCCTTCGTCGCCGACCTGGGCATGGCGCTCCTGTTTCCGGCCGCGCGGATTGAGGCGCCATCGCTCTGGGAGGCCGTTGCGGGCGAGGACGCCGAGCCCTTCGCCACCGGAATGGACGAGAACGAGTCGCTCGTGTGGGCCTGGAAGGATGAGTTGCCACAGAACGGCCTTGCCTGGTATGGCAAATTCCTCTACCGGCGTGGCTCGCTGCTCTCGCCGCAGGTGTTGGAGGCGCTCTATCCGTCCCGCGGGCGGGCAGACGACCACCGCGCGATGGACCTGTCGCGCGAGGCGCACGAGATCGCCGAGGCGTTGCGAGGTGGGCCGCTCACGACAGCGGTGCTCCGCCAGATCATCGGCGACCGCTCCCGCTACGAGCGGGCGATGGGCGAGTTGCATCGCAGTCTTCTCGTCACGTCGGCCGGCGTCGAGCCGCAGCCCAGCGGCTGGCCAGCTGGTGTCGTCGACCTGACCTGCCGGCTGTTCTCCGTGGGCAAGCGGCAGGACCTTGGGTACGCCGCCGGGCGCTTCCTCGAGGTCATGCGGTTCACCACGCCGCGTGCGTTGTCGAGGGCATACGGGTGGTCCTTCCCGTCCGCCCGGGCCGAGCTGGACGGGTGCGTCGGCACGGGCGCGGCGGTTCTCTCCGATGGCGGCGGGTATCGCGCACGATGACCGTGCGCGCCGGAGTGATTCTCAGGTCTCGCGGACGGCGGCCGCCACGGCGGCGGCACCGGCCGGACCGAGCGTGATGGTGTAGTGGTTGACGCCACCGACCGTCCGCTCCACGACGCCGGGCAGCCACCGCTGCGCATATCCAGCCGAATAGAACGCCTGCTCCTCGTTGAGCAGGCCGCGTTCGGCCCGGAGGAATACGGCCGGCACGGGCAAGGTGGCCGGAACGATGCCTGGGAAGGCGTACAGATCCCGAGCGTCGCGAAGCGCCGCCTCGAGCCGACACGCCGGCCGTAGCTCCGGCTCGGTGCCGATCAGGTCATAGTCCACGTAGGACTCAATGGCGACGCTCCACTCAGTGAATGACGGGTGCGCCCGCCACATCCCGTGATACGCCCCGCGGTCGGGGAACGTCATCGACAGTCGGGCGTAGGCCGGCCCGACCGTCCTCAAGATAGCGCCGGCCATCTCGGATTCGTCGGCGGCCGGATCCAGCCCGTCCGGCACCGGCAGCGGGGCGCCACCGTCGACGAGTACGAGGCGCGAGGCCACGAGCGGGTACGCCCGCGCGGTCTCGGCGACGACCCAGCCGCCCATCGAGTGTCCAACGAGGACGGCCGGACCTCCGCCGTACGATTCGACCACGGCCGCCACGTCCGCCGCGTGCGCGGATTGCCCGTACGGCGGGGGCAGATCACGACTGCCGCCCCTGCCACGGAGGTCGACGCCGACGACGCGGTGATCGCGGCCCAGTTGCGGCCCGACCAGTGCCCAGGTCATATGTGAGGACGTGATTCCGTGGACGAGCACCACCAGCGGTCCGTCGTCACCCCAGACGCCGACGCGCATCTCGCCGCCGCGGACCGGAACCTCCTGAATTCGGTACGGGACGGCAGTCTCCATGACGGTCCACGCTCCCTGCAGGTCCCACGAACGACGAAGAACATCGATCCTAGCCCAGGCGGAGTTACGGACCTTACTGAGTGGTAGGTAGGCGACTAGACTTCGGGTCGACCGCCGCCCTGCGTTGCCCGCCAAGGGAGTCCGCAATGTCCGTCGAGACCTCACAGCCCACGCCCGCGGACTCGTCCGGCGCCGTGCGGCCCGCGTCGCGTACGCCTGGCGTTCCGGAGATCGCTCACGGCGTGCTGATCTCGACAAGTCCCAACACCGGCGCCGAGGTCGGCCGGTTCCCGGTCGCCGACGCGGACGCGGTGGCGGCCGCCGTGGGTCGGGCGCGCGCGGCCGGCGTGTGGTGGCGCAAGCTTGGCTTCGATGGGCGTCGCGGGCGGTTGCTGCGGTGGCGGTCCACCATGACGAAGCGCCTGCCCGAGTTGCTGGAGATCATGCATGCCGAGGGCGGCAAGCCCACTGCCGACGCCTTGATTGAGTGCGTAGCGGCCATCGACCACATCGCCTGGGCGGCGCGCAATGCCCGGCGGGTGCTGCGGTCGCGGCGGGTGAAGGGAAGCGTCCTGCTTCTGGAGTTCGCGGGCCGGCTGGACTACGAGCCGTACGGAGTCATCGGGGTAATCGGACCGTGGAACTACCCGGTCCTGACTCCGATCGGGTCGATCGCGTACGCGCTCGCCGCCGGCAACGCCGTCGTGTTCAAGCCGAGCGAGTACACGCCCGCGGTGGGCCGCTGGTATGTCGACGTGTTCGCGGATATCGTCCCCGAGCACCCGGTGCTCCAAGTCGTGTTCGGTGGCGGCGAGACCGGCGCCCACCTGGTCCGATCCGGCGTGGACAAGGTGGCATTCACTGGGTCGCCCCGCACCGCGCGCAAGATCATGGCGGCGTGTGCGGAGTCGCTCACCCCCGTGCTGATCGAGGGCGGCGGCAAGGATGCCATGATCGTTGATACAGATGCCGACATCGATCTGGCGGCCGCGTCGGCCGTCTGGGGAGGCATGACCAACGCCGGTCAGACCTGCGTCGGGATCGAGCGGGTCTACGTCGCCGAGCCGGTCTACGAGGAATTCCTCGGCAAGGTTGTCGAGCGTGCGTCGAGGCTGCGTGTCGGTGACGCGCCCGATGCCGACCTGGGCCCGATCACGATGCCCGCCCAGATCGACATCATTCGCCGGCACATCGACGACGCACTCGCCCGCGGCGGGCGCGCGGCGCTGGGCGGGCCCGACGCGGTGCAGCCGCCGTTCGTGCAGCCGACCGTGCTCGTCGATGTTCCCGAGGATGCGGACGCGGTCCGCGAGGAGACCTTCGGCCCCACGCTCACCGTCACGAAGGTGGCGAATGCCGACGAGGCGGTGGAACTGGCTAATGCCGTCTCGTACGGGTTGGGCGGCGCGGTCTTCGGCAAAGCGCGGGCGTTGAGCATCGCCCGGCGGCTACGCACGGGGATGGTGGCCATCAATGGGACGCTCTCGTTCTCGGGCCTCCCCGCGCTACCCTTCGGCGGCGTTGGAGAGTCGGGCTTCGGCCGCATCCACGGCGACGACGGGTTGCGCGAGTTCGTGCGACCGAAGGCGATCGCTACACGCCGCATGCCGTCCTTCGTGCCGTCGACCACGTTCGACCGCAAGCCCCGACACGTCCGGCTGATCCACCGGATCCTCCGGATCGTCCACGGCCGCTGACCATCCGGGCCCGGCTAGAAGAGGGTCAGGTCGTCGCGTTTCATACCGCGCAGCGTGTCGTAGTCGAGCACCACGCACCGGATGCCACGGTCGGTCGCGAGCACCCGGGCCTGCGGCTTGATCTCCTGTGCGGCGAGGATGCCGGAGACGGGCGTGAGCAGGGGATCACGGCCCAGGAGGTCGAGGTATCGGCTGAGCTGCTCGACGCCGTCGATCTCTCCGCGTCGCTTCACCTCGACCGCGACGGTCGCGCCCAGCCCATCCCGGCAGAGCAGGTCGACCGGCCCGATCGCGGTCGGATACTCACGCCGTACCAGCGTGAAGCCGTCCCCCAGCGCCTGCGGCGCGGCGGCGAGAAGCTCCTGCAGGTGTGACTCGACGCCGTCCTTGATCAGGCCGGGATCGACTCCCAGATCGTGCGAGCTGTCGTGGAAGATCTCCTCGAGCGTGATCCGTAGCTCCTCGCCGGCCCGGTTGACCACCCGCCAGACGCCGGGCGCCTCCTCGATCCGGCACGGCGGGCTCATCCAGTTGAGTGGCTTGTACGCACGGTCGTCGGCGTGTATGGACACGGAACCGTCCGCCTTCACCATGAGCAACCGCACTGCGGCGGGCAGGTGCGCTGTGAGCCGTCCGACGTACTCGACCGAGCACTTCGCAATGACGAGCCGCACCGCCCGAGGGTACGCCGTCGCTCAGCCGGGATGCGGGCCCCGGCAGTTGGCGCGGTCGGCCCCGACCGTGTCGGCGCGACAGGCCCGGGCATGGTTGGCGCGGCGGGCCCCGGCGACGTTGGCGCGGCAATGTCAGAATGAGCTACGTGGAAGTCCTTATGGGGGTCGGGCTGGCGACTTCTGCCGGCCTGAACGCGTACATTCCCCTGCTCATGATCGGACTGCTCGGCCGGTTCACGAACCTCATCACGCTGCCCGGCCCGTGGCAGTGGCTTGAGAGCGAGTGGGTCATCGGGTTCCTGGTGGTCCTGCTCGCCGTTGAGTTCATCGCGGACAAGATCCCGGTCGTTGACAGCATCAACGACATGATCCAGACAGTGGTGCGCCCGACCGCGGGTGGCCTGGCTTTTGGCGCCGCAACGAGTTCGCAGAGCGTCACCGTCTCCGACCCGGCGGGGTTCTTCTCCAGCAACCAGTGGATCCCGATCGTGTCCGGCATGGTGATCTCGTTCATCGTGCATGGGATGAAGGCCGCGGCCCGCCCGGTGGTCAACGCGTCCACCGGTGGCGTCGGCGCGCCGATCGTGAGCACAGTCGAGGACATCTTCAGCGCCGTCATGTCCTTCGTGGCTATCCTGCTGCCCTTCTTGATCATCTTCTTCATCGCCGGCCTGGTCTGGGCTTTCGTCGCGCTCCGTCGCCGGCGGCGGCGACGCCGGGCGGAGCGGATCGCGCTTCGGGACGCGCGCCGTGTCCCCCACGAGGGCGTCCAAGACGACCGGACCATCGACCTCTGGCGCTGATCCGGCCGCCGAGCCGCCCCTGCCCCCCAGATCGCCGCGACTGTTCAACACTTGCCCGGTGAGGCGCGCTCGAATGGGGCGAGTGTTGAAGACTTACGGTGATCTTGGCGCGGGTGAGGCCTCGAGCGGCGAGGGTCTCTAGGAGTCGATGCGGTTGGCCGCGCGGACGACGGTGACCAACTCGTCGATGATTTCGGTCAGCGCGAAGTCCTTCGGGGTGAACACCCTCGCCACGCCGGCGGCGCACAGCGTCCGTTCGTCCTCGGGCGGGATGATGCCACCGACGACGACGGGTATGTCCGCCCCCGCCGCCCGCAGTCCGTTCACGACCTCCGGCACCACGCGAAGGTGAGAGCCGGAAAGCACGGAGAGCCCGACGAGATCCACGCCCTCCTCGACCGCCGCGGCCACGATCTGCTCGGGCGTCAGCCGTATCCCTTGGTAGATCACCTCGAACCCGGCGTCCCGCGCCCGCACGGCGATTTGTTCGGCTCCGTTGGAGTGCCCGTCCAGGCCCGGCTTTCCCACCAGGAGCCGTAGCCGGGATGTACCCAGGGCGGCCGCCGTCGCCCGTACCCGTCCACGGAGCGCGGCCAGCCCGCCCGCGTTCGCCTCGCCCGGCCGCGCGGCGTCCCCCGCTCCCGCCGCGCCACCCGATCCCGCCGCGCCACCCGTTCCTGCCGCGCCACCCGTTCCTGCCGCGCCACCGAGCCCGGTCGGCGCCCGGTACTCGCCGAAGACCTCCCGCAGCGCGCCGGCCCACTCTCCCGTCGTAACCCCGGCCCGCACGCAGGCCAATGTGGACGGCATCAGGTTCCCGGACGTACGGGCCGCGGCGCGCAGATCATCCAGCACGGCCGCGACCGCGCCCGGGTCTCGGGCGGCGCGCCATGACCTGATCGAATCGACCGCGTCCGCCTCGACCTGGGGGTCAACCTGCTCGACGTGGACCGCGCCGGCGTCGGTCAACGGCGACGGCTCGGTCTCGGTGAAGCGGTTCACGCCGACGACCACATCATCGCCTGACTCAACCCGCCGGCGCCGCTCCGCGAGCGAGGCCACCAATGCGCTCTTGAGGTAGCCAGACTCGACCGCCGCGACGACTCCGCCCATCTCGAGCACGCGGTCCAACTCCGCCCTGGCTTCGTCCATGATGGATCTGGTCAGGCTCTCCACGACGCGCGAGCCCTCGAAGACATCGGCGTACTCGAGCAGATCGGATTCGAAGGCCAGCACCTGCTGGATTCGTAACGACCACTGCTGATCCCAGGGCCTGGGCAGCCCAAGAGCCTCGTTCCAGGCCGGTAGCTGAAGCGCCCTGGCTCGAGCGTCGCGGGACAGCGTCACGCCCAACGTCTCCAACACGATGCGCTGCAGGTTGTTCTCTGGCTGGGCCTCGGTCAGGCCGAGAGAGTTCACCTGTACGCCGTAGCGGAACCGCCGGGCCATCGGGTCGGTCACGGCATAGCGCTGCGCGGTCAACTCATCCCACAGCGCGGCAAACGCGCGCATCTTGCACATCTCCTCGATGAAGCGGACGCCCGCGTTGACGAAGAAGGAGATGCGCCCGACCACATCATCCATCTGGGACTCCGGAATCTGCCCGGAGTCGCGTACGGCATCGAGGACGGCGACGGCCGTGGCAAGGGTGAAGCCGACCTCCTGCACCGGCGTGGCCCCGGCCTCCTGGAGGTGGTACGAGCAGACGTTGACGGGATTCCACTTCGGACAGTTCAGGACCGTCCAGGCGATCATATCGGTGGTCAGCCGCAGTGACGGTCCGGGCGGGAAGATATAGGTGCCGCGGGAGAGATACTCCTTGACTATGTCGTTCTGCGTTGTGCCCTCGAGCGCCTCGACCGAGGCGCCCTGCTCCTCGGCGACGGTCACGTAGAGGGCGAGCAGCCACATCGCCGTGGCATTGATGGTCATCGACGTGTTTGCGGCGCTCAGATCGAGGCCATCGAAGAGCGCGCGGGCATCGCCGAGGTGCGAGACCGGTACGCCCACCCGGCCCACCTCGCCGCGGGCCAGCGCATGGTCGGGGTCGTACCCCGTCTGCGTCGGCAGGTCGAACGCCACGCTCAGCCCGGTCTGCCCCTTGGCAAGGTTCCGGCGAAACAGCGCGTTGCTCGCCGACGCGGAGGAGTGCCCGGCGTAGGTACGCATGACCCAGGGTCTGTCCCGCTGGGCCAGCCGCGCGTCCCGCTGGGCCAGCCGCACGTCCCGCTGGGGCAGCCGCGAGTCCCGCTGTTGCAGCCGCGCGTCGCTCGGTGTCGACATTGCAGCCTCCTGCTCCACCCAATGCTGGCGTTGGGTCCCGGTTCCGGCAGTTTACTCGCCAGTAACCCCCACGTATGCGGTGAAGTTGGTCACCTCGCGGGAGTCGAACGGCCGGTGCACGCGGCACAGAGCCCTAGGCCATAGTGGACGCCATGACCGAAGCGGCAATCGAGGTGCGCGGCCTACGCAAGGCGTACGGCGGGAAGCAGGCCGTCGATGGCGTCGACCTGACCGTCGCGCGCGGCGAGGTGTTTGCGCTGCTCGGTCCCAACGGTGCCGGAAAGACGACGACCGTCGAGATTCTCGAGGGCTACCGCCGACGGGATGCGGGCGACGTGAGCGTCCTCGGTGTTGACCCCGACCCAACGGCAGGCTCGCGCTTGGCCGCGTGGCGGGCCAAGGTGGGCATCGTGCTGCAGGGAACCGGCGAGTTCGACGAGCTCCGCGTCGAAGAGGTCGTGCGCCTCTTCGCCGGCTACTACCCCGACCCCGACGATCCGGATGCGGTGATCGAGCGCGTGGGGTTGGCGAAGAAACGCCGTTCGCTCACCCATACCCTCTCCGGCGGCCAAAAACGACGCCTCGACGTCGCTCTCGGCGTGATCGGCCGTCCGGAGCTGCTCTTTCTCGATGAGCCGACGACGGGCTTCGACCCGGAGGCGCGCCGAGAGTTTTGGAACCTCATCCACGACCTCGCCACGGGCGGTACGACGATCCTGCTCACGACGCATTACCTGTACGAGGCGGAGGCGCTCGCCGACCGGGTCGGCGTCATCAACGACGGGCGGCTGATCGCCGCTGCCCCGCCGAACGAGTTGGGCGGCCGTTCGCACCGCCCGGCGATCGTCTCCTGGACCGGCACCGATGGTCCTGAATCGGCCGAGACCGATACCCCGACCGCATTTGTCGGCGCACTCGCGGAGCGCCTGGGCGGCGGCGAGATCGCTGGCCTCACGATCAGCCGACCCACGCTCGAGGACGTGTACCTCGCCATGATCGACTCGAGTGAGCGCGCCGGCGTACGGTTGCAAAGCTCGCAGCCGGCGGGGGCAAGCACGTGAGCGCGCCCGCTACGACCGCGGCGGCACGGCCCCGGCCGGGACTCGCCGCTCTGGGTCTACGCCAAGGCATGACCGAGATCAGGCAGTTCACGCGCAGCCGCGAGGCGGTCGTCTTCACGATGGCCTTCCCGGTCATGATGATCATCATATTCGGGTCGATCTTCTCGGGCGACCTCGGCGACGGCGTCAGCTTCACCCAGTACTTCGTCACCGGCATGATCGCGTCGGGGCTCATGGCGACGGGCTTTCAGGCACTTGCGATCCAGATCCCGATCGAGCGGGACCGAGGTGTCCTGAAACGGATCGCCGGCACGCCGATGCCGAGGTCGGTCTACTTCATTGGCAAGGTCGCGATGGTCCTCGTCATCGCGGTGGCCGAGACGATCATCCTGCTGGCGGTCGCGGTGCCGTTCTTCGACGTGCATCTGCCGACAACCGCGGCGAGGTGGCTAACCTTCGCCTGGGTGAGTCTGCTCGGAGTGACGGCGTGCACCTTGTGCGGGATCGCGTTCTCCTCGGTGGCGCGCACCGGACGTGGCGCCCCAGCCGTGGTCACGCCGGTCGCGCTCGTACTGCAGTTCGTCTCCGGCGTCTTCTTCGTGTTCACGGAGTTACCCCCGTGGATGCAGCAGTTCGCGGCGATCTTCCCGCTCAAGTGGATGTGCCAGGGCATGCGCTCGGTGTTCCTGCCGGACGCGTTCGCGTCTCAGGAGCCCGGCGGATCGTGGGAGTTGGGCCGGGTCGCACTCGTGCTCGGAGCCTGGTGTGTGGGCGGCCTGATCCTGTGCCTGACCACGTTTCGCTGGACCACCAAACGCGACGGCTGACCGCCGCTCAGTAGCTGGTGTTGCGCGGTTGCCGGGTCGTGCCGCGCCGTCCCATCAGCCTGACCACGGCCCAGATAGCCAGGACCGCCAGGATGACCTGGATGCCGAGCTTGATCCAGTCGATGCCGGCTGTCTCGCCGACGCCGAGCCATGTGGCGATCGCGCCTCCGATCAGCGCTGCCGCGATGCCAGCGCCAATGGTTGCCCATGCAGGGATGTTCTGCCTCCCCGGCAACAGCAGCCTGCCGAGGTAACCGAGAACGGTGCCGACGATAAGGGCCCAGAAAATGGAACCGATCATGGCAATCTCCCCCTCCCCTCTCATTGTCGGTTTCCTGGGAGGTCGCGAGGGCAATTCGTGCGATCAGGAGTAGCTGTAGAAGCCACGACCGGTCTTTCGGCCAAGATCACCGGCCGTGACCATGCGCTGCAGGAGTTCGGGCGGGAAGAACTTCTCGTCCGCCGTGTCGGTGTAGATGTTGCGGGTGGCGTGCAGCAAGACGTCCACGCCGGTGAGGTCGGTGGTCGCCAGCGGACCCATCTTGTGGCCGAAGCCGAGTTGGCACGCGACATCGAGGTCCTCCGGCGTCACGACACCGGACTCGACCAGCTTCACCGCCTCCACAACGAGCGCCGCGATAAGGCGGGTTGTCACGAACCCGGCGATGTCGCGATTGACCACGATGCAGGTCTTGCCGATCTCCTCCGCGAATCCGCGCGCCCGAGCAAGCGTCTCGTCGGAGGTCTTATAGCCGCGTACCAGCTCGCAGAGTTTCATCATCGGTACGGGGGAGAAGAAATGGGTCCCGACGACCGACTCGGGCCGGGTGGTGACCGCGGCGATCTGGGTGACTGGGATGGCTGATGTATTGGTGGCGAGCACGGCATCGGCCTTACAAACCCGGTCCAGATCCCGGAAGACGGCGTGCTTCACTTCGAGCTTCTCGAAAACCGCCTCCACCACGACGTCAGCGTCCGCCGCCGCCTCCAGGTCAACGGTCGGGGTGATCCGGGCCAGGATCGGCTCGACGTCGTCGGCGGCGAGCTGTCCCTTATTTGCGAAGCGCTCCAGCGACGTACGGATGGCCAAAAGCGCCCGCTCGACCGCCACGTCATCGACGTCCCGCAGGGTCACGTCCCAGCCGGCCTGCGCCGCGACTTGGGCGATTCCCGAACCCATCAGACCGGCCCCGATGACCGCGACGCGACCCGCCATCTTGCACTCCTCGTGATCCCGATCCGTGTTCCCGCATGCCTACTCGGCCGCACAGTACCCGCGCGCACCCTACCCGGCCGAGACCCGGCCGAGCGGAACGGGTCGTTCACGCCTCCCGGGCCCGACGGCGGTGGCAGACTGACTCCGTGCCACTCGTCGACGGTCGCATGCTCCCCCAGGCGGTGATCGTCTTCGCGGTGATTGCCCTGCTGGCCGTGATGCTCCGGTGGGTTTACGGGCGTGAACGGCGCGCGAAGCCGCCCTGGCCGCCGGAGAACACGAGCGCCGACGGCGGCCGGGACACCGACGACAGCGACTTCGGACTGCTCGCTCCGGTCGCACTCGTCGACACGGCCGAGGAGGCACAGCGCGTACGGGCGCTGCTCGCGGACGCCGGGATCCGGGCAACCACGCGGGTCACTGTGGACGGTCGCCACCGCGTGCTGGTGTTCGAAACCGAGGTGCATCGGGCGCGACGCATCAGCGATCCTGGCTAACGGCGCTTGACCGACCGCCGCGAGTGTTCATCACTCGCCCGGTCGGCGGGCGTCGGGCCTGGCAAGTCTTGGACACTAGCGATGATCTTGCCCGCGTCCCGGAGTGGGAACTAGATCGCGGGGTGGGAACCAGATCGCGGGGTGGGAACTAGATCGCGGGGTGGGAACTAGATCGCGGAGAGCGAGAAGGTCTCCTCGGGCGGCGCCTCGGCCCGCTCCACGGACGCTCCCAGCCGGCGCAGGTCGTCAACGAAGTGGGGGTAACCGCGGTCCACGTGATGAGCGTGGCTGATCTCGGTCACTCCGTCGGCGCAGAGGGCTGCGATGACGAGGCCCGCGCCGGCTCGGATGTCCGTCGCGCGGACCGGCGCGGCCGAGAGTCGCTGCTTGCCCCGAACCACGGCGTGCTTCCCGTCTGTGCGGATCTCGGCGCCGAGACGGACCATCTCCTGCACGAACATGAACCGCCCATCGAAGATGTTCTCCGTGATCATCGATGCACCGTCGCTGACCGAGGCCAGCCCGATGGCCATGGGTAGCAGGTCGGTAGCGAACCCCGGGAAAGGCAGCGTCACGATGTCCAAGGCGGTTGGGCGACGATCCATCCGAACCCGGAAGCCGTCCGGCGAGGTCTCCACCACGGCCCCGCAAGTGGCGACCTTGTCCAGGGCGATCTCCAGGAAGCCGGGGTCGACGCCGGCGACCGTGACGTCACCCCGGGTCATCGCCGCGCCGAACGCCCACGTCCCGGCCACGATCCGGTCACCGACCGTCCGGTGGGACACGGCCCGCAGCTCGGGCACGCCATCAATCTCGATCTTCGATGACCCCGCACCGCTGATGCGGGCGCCCATTGCGGCCAGCATTGTGCATATGTCGACGATCTCGGGCTCGCGCGCCGCGTTGTCGATCTCTGTGACACCCTTGGCCAGAACGGCGGCCATGATCAGGTTCTCGGTCGCGCCGACGCTGGGGAAGTCCAGCCAAATCGTCGCGCCGTGCAGGCCATCCGGAGCGGTGGCGACGATGAACCCGTGCTCGCCGGAGATCTCCGCGCCCATCCGGCCGAGTCCGGCCACGTGCAAGTCCAAGCCCCGCGACCCGATGGCGTCACCCCCCGGGTGGGCCACGCGTACGTGACCAAGCCGAGCCAGCAGAGGACCGAGCACGCAGATCGAGGCGCGCAGCCGGCGTACCAGGTCGTAGTCGGTCTCGAAGCCGGGTTCGGCTGGCGCGTCGATGACGAGCTCACTCGAGTTCGTCGCGTGCACGTCGCAACCCAGCCGGCGCAGCACCTCCGCCATGATCGCAATATCGGTAATCTCCGGGATGTTCTGCAGCCTCGTGCGGCCTTCGGCGAGAAGCGCGGCCGCCATCAGCTTGAGCGCGGAGTTCTTCGCGCCCGCGACGACGACCTGGCCCTCCAGTCGCGCGCCGCCGCTCACCCGGATCACGTCCACGGCCGACATCGTATGATCCAGGTCCCAGGGCGCGGTCGCCACGCCCGGCAGCGCAGAGGTGGGCATGCCCCGCGCGGCGCCTAGGCTATTCGGCATGGCCGTTCACCTCACCCGCATCTATACGAAGACCGGCGATGCCGGCATGACGGCGCTCGGCGACGGGTCCCGCGTCCCCAAGACCGATCCGCGCATCGAGGCGTATGCCGATGTCGATGAGACGAACGCCGCGATCGGCGTCTCGCTCGCACTCGGCAGCCTCCCCGAGGAACTTCGCGCGGTGCTAGAGAGCGTACAGAATGATCTGTTCGACGTGGGAGCAGATCTATGTGCGCCGATCGTTCCCGACCCCAAATGGCCGCCCCTGCGGATCACCGACGCCTATGTGGCCCGGCTCGAGGGGTGGTGCGACGAGTTCAATGCCCGCCTGTCCACGCTGGATTCGTTCATCCTTCCCGGCGGCACGCCGGCCGCGGCGTACCTGCACGTCGCGCGCACCGTATGCCGTCGGGCGGAGCGACGCGCCTGGTTCTTGATCGAGTCCGACCCCGACCGCACCAATGACCTCGCGGCGAAGTACCTCAACCGGCTTTCGGACCTGCTCTTCATCCTCGGCCGGATCGCGAACCCGGACGGCGATGTGAAGTGGGTCCCGGGCGGTCGCGCGGGATCCGACGAGTGAGCGACGGTCTCCACCACGTCGAACTGTGGGTGCCGTCCCTGGCGCGGGCCGAGATGAGCTGGGGCTGGCTGCTCACCGAGCTCGGCTGGACCGAGCATCAGCGGTGGGAGGCGGGCGTCTCGTGGATCATGGACGCCACCTACGTCGTGCTCGAGCAGTCGCCGGCGATGACCGACGCCGTCCATGACCGGCTTCGGCCCGGCCTGAACCACGTCGCGCTGCACGCTGGTACGACGAGCGACGTCGATCGACTGGTGCAGGCCGCACCCGACCACGGGTGGACGCTGCTCTTCCCCGACCGGCATCCGCACGCGGGCGGAGCCCAGCACTACGCGGCGTACCTGGAGGACGAGCAGGGCTATGAGGTGGAGCTCGTCGCAGAACTCGTCTCGCCGGAGGCGATCAACGAATTAACTTCGCCGGAGGCGATCAACGAATTATCTTAGGTACGGCGAAGCGCGCCCGGCGGTGCGGCCTCGAGCCAGGACAGGAAGCCGTTCAGAGCGGACTCGGCCAGCGCCAGCTCGATCGCGCCGCCGGGGGCGGCGCTGCACCGGATGATGACCCAACCGCCGGGCATGGCTAGGCGCTCGGACACGTCTGGCGGCCGACGCTCCTCAATCACGAGGCTGTTGCGGCGTAGCACCCTTTTGGGTCGGATGGCGAGGCTGAACACCCGATACCAGCGCAGCTCTTCGCCGGCGAATCGGGCGACCCCGGGGGCCCATCCGCGGCCGGCCACGAACGTCGACAGGCGCACGTTCATGTCGATCGTGCCACCGGCACGGGAGATCACCTCGCGCCGGACGAAGATCGCCACGAGGGCCACGAGCACGATGAGGACCCCGACGCCGATGACTTCGAAGATCCTCAAGAACATCGATCAGTGCGCTTCGCCTGCCGCGGCACGGCGAGCCGCCACCGCGGCGGGGTCCTCGCCCTGCGCCGGTTGGGCGGTCTCGGCCAGCACCGTGACCTCGTCGTTGTTCACGGAGAGAAAGCCGCCGGCGACGTCGTACCCGATCTCATCGCCGTCACTGACTTTGATGCGCACCCGGCTCGGTTCCTTGAGCTGACCCAGCAGCGGGGCGTGGCCGGCGAGCACGGCAAGTTCACCCTCGGTGGTTCTCGCAACCACCATCTCGGCCTCGCCCGACCAGACCAAGGCCTCGACGGATACGACCTCGACGCGGAACCTGTTCGCCACCGTGGATCTCCTCACGCACGCGACGTCCCTGATGGACGGCGCGGTTGTGTGCCGAGTCTAGATGGTGCGTTCGACGACGCCGACGGCGGAGTCGGCCGCCTCACACATGGGCTTTCCCGCCCGAGACTGGCCAACTCGGCGTCACATCGGTCTCGTCGGTCACGAGTGTCCACGCTGCCACACACGACGACCTTCGATACGATTCGGTCGGCCGATCATCAGCGGCGAAGGAGGCACCATGACCACGCCAATCCCCTCCGACCGAGCCATGGGCAGGATCTTCTCCTCCCCCCGGTCGGTGGTCGCCTGGGCGCTCGTTGGCTACGCGGCGCTGTACCTGCTCTTCACCCTCATCATTTGGCTGGTCGGAGACGGCAGCTTCAGCGGCCGGTCCCGCGACGCCGGGTTCGACAATCTCCTCGTCATGGCGATGCCCGTGGTCGCCGTCGTGCTGGCCTCGTACGTGGGGTCGGTGCTGGCCGACGCCAAGCTCATCGCCACGATTGCGGTGATCGAGTACGCGATCGCGCTGTTCTTCGGGCTGGTCACCCTGCTCGTCGGGCTCGGGACGGTGTTCGACAACGTCAACGACGGCAACGACGTCGTGTACGCGCTGAACTATCTCGTCATGGGCGTGGCCAACCTCGCACTCATCGCCGCGGCCGGTTACGTCGCCTGGCGGGCGTTCACTGGCATGGGCGGCCGTATCTCGATGAGCCGGGCCACCCCGGCTGCCTGACACGGCACCGACTCGATCCGAACGCAGATGGCACCCGCTTGGCCAAGGTCATCGCTTGGCCAAGGTCATCGCAAGTGTCTAACACTCGCCCGGTCGGAGAGGATCCGACCGGGCGAGTGTCGTGCACTTGCGGGGATCACGCGGGGTGATCCGCCCCGGGCTATTCCGACCGCAGCTTGGCCGCGTTCCGCTCGAGGTCGTCGAGGCCGCCGCACATAAAGAAGGCCTGCTCCGGGTACGTGTCGAACTCGCCCTCGCAGATCTTCTTGAATGCCTCAACTGTGTCCTTCACCGGCACGAAGGAGCCCTCGATGCCAGTGAACACCGTCGCGGCGTACGTGTTCTGTGAGAGGAAGCGCTCGATCCGCCGGGCGCGCCCGACGGTGATCTTGTCCTCCTCGGATAGCTCGTCCATGCCGAGGATGGCGATGATGTCCTGCAGGTCCTTGTACCGCTGCAGGATCCGCTTCACCTCGGAGGCCACAGCGTAGTGTTCCGCGCCGACGAACTCCGGAGCGAGGATGCGAGACGACGACGCCAGCGGGTCCACCGCCGGGTAGATGCCCTTGTCCGAAATGGACCGCTCGAGGTTGGTGGTCGCGTCGAGGTGGGTGAAGGCCGTGTGTGGCGCCGGGTCGGTGTAGTCGTCGGCCGGCACGAAGATCGCCTGCATTGAGGTAATGGCCTGGCCCCGCACCGACGTGATGCGCTCCTGCAACTCGCCCATCTCGTCGGCGAGCGTCGGTTGGTAGCCAACCGCTGAGGGCATCCGTCCGAGAAGGGTCGAGACCTCGGAACCGGCCTGGGTGAAGCGGAAGATGTTGTCGATGAAGAGCAGCACCTCCTGCTTTTGCACGTCGCGGAAGTACTCCGCCATCGTGAGCGCGGCGAGTGCGACCCGAAGGCGGGTGCCCGGTGGCTCATCCATCTGGCCGAAGACGAGCGCGGTCTGCTCGAGAACCCCGGACTCGCCCATCTCCAGGATGAGGTCGTTGCCCTCGCGCGTGCGCTCGCCGACGCCGGCGAAGACCGAAGTACCGCCGAAGTTGCGGGCGACCCGGATGATCATCTCTTGGATGAGCACGGTCTTGCCCACTCCGGCGCCTCCGAAGAGGCCGAGCTTGCCGCCCTTGACGTACGGCGCGAGCAGGTCAAGCACTTTGATGCCGGTCTCCAGCATCTCGGTCTTCGGCTCGAGGTCGGCGAAGGCCGGCGGCTTGCGGTGGATCTCCCAGCGGTCCTTGATGTCGAGCCGCTCGCCCGGCTTCAGGTTGAGGCAGTCGCCGATGGTGTTGAAGACGTGGCCCTTGGTCACCTCGCCGACCGGAACCGTGATCGCCGAGCCGGTGTCCTCCACCGCGGTGCCGCGGACGAGCCCGTCGGTTGGCTGCATCGAGATGGCGCGGACCAGGTTGTCGCCAAGGTGCTGCGCGACCTCGAGCGTCAGCTGCTTCGTCCCCCCAGCGAGCGTCACATCCACGTGCAGTGCGTTGAAGATGTCGGGCATGGCATCGCGCGAAAACTCGGCGTCGACGACCGGTCCAATGACCCGGACCACACGCCCCGTGGCTTGCTTGGTTTCTACAGCAACCGTCATCACACTTCACTTCCCGCAGCGGCGAGCGCGTTCGCCCCACCGACGATTTCACTGATTTCCTGGGTGATCGCGCCCTGGCGCGTCGTGTTCATCTCGCGCGTCAGACTCGTGATCATGTCTTCCGCGTTGTCCGTGGCGGCCTTCATCGCCCGCCGCCGCGCCGCCGACTCGCTCGCCGCCGCATCGATCAATGCGGCGTATATGCGCGTGTTGACGTACTTCGGCAGTAAGGCGTCGAGCAGAGCGTCCGGGTCGGGCTCGAACTCGTAGGCCGGGAGGATGCCACCCAGGTGCTCATCCATCTCTGTCTCCACGACCTGCAGCGGAGCGAGGAAGTTCGCGGTTGGCACCTGCGTCATGAGCGAGCGGAACTGGGTGTGCACGATGTGGAGCTCATCCACGCCGACTTCGCCGTCTGGCCCGGCTCCGCGAGCGTCGCCGGGGCCGTCAACCCCGCCTCCCTCACCAATACCGTCCACATCGTCCGCACCGGCGACGAACGCGTCGATCAACGTCCGCCCGATCTCCCGCGCATCGGCGAAGGTCGGCTGCTCGGAGAAGCCGGTCCAGCTCGCCTCGATGGGTCGGCTGCGGAAGCGGTAGTACGTCACTCCCTTGCGGCCGACGACGTAGAGCATCACCTGCTTGCCATCCTCACGCAGGCGCGAGACGAGCTGTTCGGCGGTCCGAATCACATTGGCGTTGTAGCCGCCGCACAGACCGCGGTCGCTGGAGATCACCAGCACGCCGGCGCGGCGCACAACGGGACGGGCCTGCAGCAGCGGGTGGTCGATGTTGGCGTTGCTCGCCAGGGCGGTGAGCACCACGGTGATCGCCGTCGAGTACGGCAGCGATGCGGCCACCCGCGCTTGCGCCTTGGCGATGCGACTTGTCGCGAC
Organism: Micromonosporaceae bacterium; assembly: GCA_045403155.1. GTDB lineage: Bacteria > Actinomycetota > Actinomycetes > Mycobacteriales > Micromonosporaceae > JAXIPB01. The sequence continues at coordinate 14,116 of JAXIPB010000298.1, read as the reverse complement.
GAGCTCCATCGCCTTTGTGATCTTCTTCATCGAGCGCGTGGTCCTGATCCGCTGGCGAAGGACGCGTACCGATCGAGCCATCGCCTACCTCTTTCCCGGCGGTGGCGGTGGTGGCGGCTTCCGCTTCACGCGCCGGACCGTCTCCTTGGTCTCCACGCCCTCGGCCATAGCCTGGGCGTCCTCCTCGTGCGGGACGATCTGGCCGTCCTTGGCGAGGAACATCTGCTTAAAGTGGACGATCGCCTCATCCAGAGCGGCGACGATGTCGTCGTTCCACTCGTTGTCCGCGATAGTCGCCAGCAGCCCGGCGTGGGCGTGGCGAAGGTACTGGAGGAACTCTCCTTCGAAGCGGCGCACGTCGGCGACCGGGATGTCGTCGATCTTGCCCTCGGTGCCAGCCCAGACCGAGACGACCTGCTCCTCGACCGGGTACGGCGTGTAATTCGGCTGCTTGAGCAGCTCGACCAGGCGGCCACCGCGCTCCAGCTGGTCGCGGGAGGCCTTGTCCAGGTCGGAGGCGAACGCGGAGAACGCCTCCAACTCACGGAACTGGGCGAGGTCGAGGCGCAGCCGCCCGGCGACCCGCTTCATCGGCTTGACCTGCGCGGCGCCGCCGACCCGCGACACGGAGGTGCCGACATTGATGGCGGGCCGAACGCCTTGGTTGAACAGATCCGCCTCGAGGAAGATCTGGCCGTCCGTGATGGAGATGACGTTGGTCGGGATGAAGGCGGAGATGTCGTTCGCCTTCGTCTCGATGATCGGAAGGCCCGTCATCGAGCCGCCGCCGAGTTCGTCGGAGAGCTTCGCGCAGCGTTCAAGCAGCCGGGAGTGCAGATAGAAGACGTCACCGGGGTAGGCCTCGCGGCCCGGCGGGCGGCGCAGCAGCAACGACACGGCACGATACGCCTCCGCCTGCTTGCTGAGGTCGTCGAAGACGATGAGCACGTGCTTGCCGGCGTACATCCAATGCTGGCCGATGGCGGAACCGGTGTACGGGGCGAGGTACTTGAACCCGGCCGGGTCGGAGGCGGGCGACGCAACGATGGTTGTGTATACCATTGCGCCGCGCTCCTCGAGGGTGCCCTTCACCGCTGCGATGGTGGAACCCTTCTGGCCGATGGCGACGTAAATGCAGCGCACCTGCTTGGCCGGATCGCCCGACTCCCAGTTGGCTCGCTGGTTGAGGATCGTGTCGATCGCGACCGTCGTCTTGCCGGTCTTGCGGTCGCCGATGATGAGTTCGCGCTGGCCCCGACCGATGGCGGTCATCGAGTCGATCGCCTTGATGCCGGTCTGCAACGGCTCCTTCACCGGCTGGCGCGCCATCACGTTGGGTGCCTGCAGCTCAAGCTCCCGGAATCCCTCGTTCTCAATCTCGCCGAGTCCATCGATCGGGTTTCCGAGCGGATCGACGACGCGGCCGAGGAAGTTGTCGCCGATGGGCACGGAGAGAACCCGGCCGGTTCGCTTGACCTGCTGACCCTCCTCGACCCCACTGAAGTCGCCGAGGATGACGACACCGATCTCGCGGACATCGAGGTTCAGCGACACCCCCAGCGTGCCGTCCTCGAACTCCAACAGTTCGCTCGCCATCGTCGAGGGCAGTCCCTCGACGTGCGCGATCCCGTCGCCGGCGTCGGCGACGACGCCGACCTCCTCGCGGGAGATCTCGGGCGCGTACGACGAGACATAGCGCTCCAGGGCGCCGCGGATCTCCTCGGACGAGATGGTCAGCTCGGCCATCCTCTACTTCCTTATGGTCTCGGCGGTTCCACAGTGGTCGGTGGACGCCTGGGTTTGTTCGGGCCAGTGTCTCAAGCGTTGCCGGTCTAGGGTCTGCCCGCCAGCGCGGTGCGGGTTTCGTTGAGGCGGCGTAGAACTGTCCCGTCGTAGAGGTCGTGGCCGACCCGTACGCTCACGCCTCCCACAATGCCAGGGTTCACGGAGACCTTGATGTCGACCTGCCTCCCGTACAGCTGCGACAGCCGAGCCCCGAGTCGAGCCTCCTGCGCGTCGCTGAGCGCGGTGGCCACCGTGACGTACGCGATTTGGCGGTCGCGCCGCTCCGCGGCGAGCTCCACCAGGCGGGTCAACGAACCCGCGAAGTTGCGCCCGCCAAAGCCGCGCAGCGCCACGTCAACCAACCGGATGGTCACGGCGCGCGCCTTATCCGCCAGCAGCGCGTGCGCGAGTTCCGCGCGCTGCGACGCGGCCACGGTCGAGGCGCCGAGTGCCGCAGCGAGCTGCGGGCCGGCGTCAACCACCTGACCGAACCGGAACAGTTCGTCCTCCACTTCGACCAGCTCGCCGGCCGAGTCGGCGGTTGCGAGCAACGCCTCGATGCCGAGCCGCTCGGTCGCGTTGAGAAGCTCAGTGCCCGACGACCATCGACCGGCGACGAGCGTACGGAGCAGCGTCGCCGCGTCGTCGGAAACCTTCCCCGCGATCAGCGAGCCGAGGAGCTCCGCGCGGTCCTCGCCAGTGCGGGATGGATCCGCCAAGGCGCGGCGCAGCCTCGGCTGGCGCTCCAGCAGCGCCGACACCTCGAGGATCTCGTTGGCGATCCCGGCCAGCGGCACGGGCCGCTCGCCGGTGGCCAGACCATCGAGTCGCTCGGCGGAGGCCGCGTAGGACTCGCGGGTGCTTGATTCCACTACGCCCGTCCTCCGGCGCTCGGTAGAGCATCCATGTCGGCGAGGAATCGCTCGACCGTCCCGCGTTGGCGGGCCTCGTCCGCGAGCGATTCACCGACGATCTTGCCAGCAAGATCGACCGCGAGGGTCCCGACTTCGGCCCGGAGTTCGCGCAGGATGGTTTGTCGCTCGGCGGTCAGCTGGTCCTTGCCAGCGGCGATGATCCGATCCGACTCCTCGCGCGCCCTCGCGAGCACGTCCTGCCGGATGCCCTCGGCGTCGACCCGGGCCTCCTCGCGGATTCGGGCCGACTCGGTACGGGCTTCGGCGAGCTGCATCCTGTACTGCTCGAAAAGCGCGTTGGCCTCGGCCTGGCGCTCCTCGGCCCGCCTGATGCCGCCCTCGATGGCGTCAACCCGCGCCTTGAATGTCTGCTCCATGCGGGGGAAGACGTACTTCATCAGTACGAAGCAGAGCAGCCCGAACGCGATAAACCCGATAATGATCTCCTGCGTGATCGGCAGGATCGGGTTGTGCTCGGCTTCCACGGCGAAGAACACGGGACCTCCCGGCTGTGCTAGAAGACGAAGCCGAACGCGATGCCGAAGAGCGCGAGCGCCTCGACCAGGGCGAATCCAATCCACATGAACGGCTGGGTGATCCGGGCCGACTCCGGTTGGCGCGCGGTCGACTGGATGTACGAGGCGAAGATAATGCCGACGCCGATGCCGGGGCCGATGGCCGCGAGGCCGTACCCCACTGCGCTGAGGCTGCCTTCGATCTGGGCGAGAAGCATGGTTTGGTTTCCTCCTGTTCGCGCGTGAGGCTCACGCGTGTGAGTTTGATGGGTGATCAGTGTTCTTCGGCCAGGGCGCCCTGGACGTAGCTGGACGTGAGGATGACGAAGACGTAGGCCTGCAGGACCGCCACCAGCGCCTCGAGGAAGGTCAGCGCGATCGCCAACGCCCACGACAGCAGGGACAGCGGGGCGAACCACACGTTCGCGCTGAGCAGCACGAAGCCGCCGAGCGTGAACACGAGCAAGATCATGTGGCCGGCGAACATGTTGGCGAAGAGCCGGAGCGAGAGTGTGACCGGCCGGACGATGAAGGTCGAGAAGAACTCGATCGGGACCAGCAGCCAGAGGATGAACCACGGCGCCGGCGGGATGAGTGAGTTCTTCATGAACCGGCCGAAGCCGAACTTGCGGATGCCGACCGTAATGAAGAGCACATAGGTGATGATCGTCAGCATGATCGGGAACGCGATGTGGGCATTCGGCGAGACCTGGATGCCCGGAACGATGCCGAAGAGGTTTGTCAGCAGGATGAAGCAGAACAGCGTGGTGAAGTACGGCGCGAACCTGACCCCCTCGTGGCCGATCAGGTCCTTGGCGACGTTCTCCCGGTTGAAGCCGTAGACGGACTCGGCGAGCCATTGACGCCTGGTGGGGACGATCTTGGGATTGCTGTATGCAACGAGGAAGAAGATGATGAGCAGCCCAACGGCGACCCAGACCAGAAGCGTGAACTTGGTGAACCACGGGAAACTGTCGAGCAGGGCCGGCGGGTAGAACTCCTCCACCGAGGGCGGAAAAGGAAGGTCGTCCCGCATCGGGACGATCGCCAGAGAGTTCACCGCATCCCTTCCCGTCAGGCGCTGAGTCTGCGCACGATCAGATAGACGCCACCCCCGGCGCCCAGCACCACGCCGATCGCCGTCGCGATGCCACCGGTGCTCAGCCACCGGTCGACCAGCCAGCCGATAAAACCCCACACCAGAATCCCGCCGATGAGGTAGGAAATGGCGGTCCAGCCCTGACCGGCGCCGCGCGCTTCCTCGTCCTCATCGCGGCGACGCTGGGGGAACTGAGTCACGTTGATCGCTCCCGCGAGGTGTCACCGGCCATGACGCGCGAACCATATCAGCCGGACGATCGAGGCCAGCCAGGGACCCCCGCGCATGCCGTGCGTGGGTATCAACGGATCCGGGCCGAGCCCACCACGTTACTCCCAGCCACCCCGGTGTTGTCCAGAGCAGCGCGGAAGCGCGCCCAACCCGTCACGATCTCTCAGCTCGGCTTCCGCATCGGCACATAGGGGTATTCATTGTGGACGATCCACCAGATCTGGGTCCCGGTCCAAACCACGACGCCCGCGACGATGCCCATCGCCATCGGAATCTTGCCGGCCCAGTCCCTCTCGAGCACGAAGATCAGCATGACGCCGAAGAGGCTGAACTTTGTGATGTACATGCCCATGCCGACGGAGAGAACCAGGCGCGGGTTTATCGAGTCGGCCCACGCGATGGCGAGCGTCGAGGCGGTGTAACTCGCCGCAACCAGGGCGACCCCGGCCGCGACACCCCACGCTCCCGCACCCCCGTTCACCACCCATCCAACAAGCGCCCCCAGCACGAGAAGTACCCCGCTCGCGGCCAACGTCACCCGCAGGAACCGCACACGCTCAGCCACCCGCAGCCCCTCCAAGATCGCGTCGATCATGAAGCTGGCGTCGCGAAACAGCGTCGATCATGACTTCCAAGTCATGATCGACGAGGTCTTGACGGGTCATCGCGGGTAGGCCGGGAACTTCGCGACGAGGTCGGCCACCTCGCCGGTCACGTCCGCGATCGCGGCCTGCCCCGGCTGGGACTCGGGGTCCGCCGTCACCGCGCGGGCGATCAGGTTCGCCACCTGGCGCATCTCGCCCTCACGCATGCCCTGCGTGGTCACCGACGGCGTACCGACGCGGATGCCCGACGCGACCATCGGCTTCTGCGGGTCGTACGGGATCGCGTTCTTGTTCAGCGTGATCCGGGCTCGGTCACACCGCAGCTCCGCGTCGCGGCCCGTGACGCCGCCGTCCGCGTTCACGCCGCGCAGATCAATCAGCGCGAGGTGGGTGTCGGTGCCGCCCGAGACCGGGCGCATCCCCTCCGCCGCAAGACCCTCCGCGAGCGCCCGCGCGTTCGCGATGACCTGCCGCGCGTAGTCGGCGAACGCCGGCTGGGCGGCCTCTTTCAGCGCCACCGCCTTCGCCGCCACAGCGTGCATGAGCGGACCCCCCTGCGTGAACGGGAACACCGCCTTGTCGATGCGGGTGGCGATTTCCTGCTTGCAGAGGATCATCCCTCCGCGGGGGCCGCGGAGGACCTTGTGCGTGGTGAAGCAGACAACGTCGGCGTCGGGAACCGGGGATGGGATCGCCCCGCCAGCGACCAGGCCGATGAAGTGGGCGGCGTCGACCATGAGGTAGGCGCCCACCTCGTCGGCGACCGCGCGGAACGTGGCGAAGTCGATCAAGCGAGGGTACGCCGTGGCGCCGCAGATGATCATTTTGGGTCGGTGCTCGAGGGCGAGATCCCGTACCTCGTCGTAGTCGATCAGCTCGGTGTCCGGACGGACCGTGTACCCGACAGTCCGGAACCAGGTGCCGGAGAAGTTGACCTTTGAACCGTGAGTCAGGTGGCCGCCGTGCGGCAGGTCCATGGCGAGCACCACGTCGCCGGGCTGGAGCAACGCGGCGTACGCGGCCAGGTTCGCCGACGCGCCGCTGTGCGGCTGAAGATTCGCGTGCTCGGCGCCGAAGAGCGTCTTGGCCCGCTCGATGCCGATCTCCTCCGCCTTGTCGACCTCCGCGCAGCCGCCGTAGTACCGACGGCCGGGATATCCCTCGGCGTACTTGTTCGTCAGCGTCGAGCCGAGTGCCGCCAGCACCGCCGGCGAGGTCAGATTCTCGCTCGCGATGAGCTGGAGCCCCCCGCGAAGCCGGTCCAGCTCGCTCAGGACGACCGCCGCGATGTCGGGGTCGGTCTGGCGCAGATCATCGAAATCCGGGCCCCAATACGTGGCGCTCATAGATGAGCATCCTATTGCCCTCCCGCAGATCAAGAACCAACGGCCATGGCGTGGAGATCCACAACCAGGCTCATTGATCGGGTCCCCAGGGTCAGCCGGTGAGGGCAGCGGCGAGCGGGACCACCGTACACTCGATCTCGTCGGCGACCCGCGCGAACTCCCGGTCGCCCATTCCCCACGGATCGTCGAGGTCGTCGGCGGGGCGAGACGGTTTCCGATGGTCGTCGGCGTCCCATCCGCCAGCACGCTCGGCGTCAGCCGCCGCGACCAGGGCCACGCCTCGCTCGTACGCCTCCTTGGAGGTCTGCCCAACCGGAGGCAGCGCGTCGAGCTCGACCCCGCCGAGCAGGCGGCCGAACTCGCCGAGCACGAAGGTCTTGCCGATCGCATCCGGCCGCGCCGACAGGACGTAGTCCACCTGATCCGCGGTCGCGCACAGCACCAGGTCCGCGGTGTCGATCATGTCAGTCGTCACCCGCCGCGCGCGAAATCCGGTCGCACTGGCCCCCCGGGCCGCGAGCTGGCGCGCGGCCGGCGAGTTCATAGGTTCGCCGGCGTGCCACGAACCGGTACCGGCGCTGTGGCTGAGGAAGAGCTCCTCGAACCGCTGTCCGATCCGCTGTCCGGCCTGCTCCTCGACCCGCTGTCCGATCCGCTGGTCAGTTCGCTGGTGGAGCGCGGACGCGAGGAGGCGCTCCGCCATCGGAGAGCGACAGATGTTGCCCATGCAGACGTGGAGCACCGTGAAGGGCGGCACTACTCTTCGTTCTCCTGCATGTCGGGCAGACCGGGCAGGAACGGCTGGGCCAGCGCGAAGGGTTCGATCGTGGGGACGACCTCGCGCAGCTTCTCCAACGGAATGGCGCCATCTCGGAGGATTCGCGGCACGGGACCCGTGCAGTCCACAATGCTCGATGGGATCGGATCTGAGCACGGGCCCGCCTCGAGGTAGGTGCTCACGGCGTACCCGAGCTGTTCGCGAGCCTCCTCGGCGGTGACGGCCGGGGGCAGCCCGGTCCGGTTCGCGCTCGACACGGCGAGCGGTCCGGTGTGGGCCAGGACCTCCAGCGCAACGGGGTGCAGCGGCATCCGGACGGCGACCGTGCCGTACGTGTCACCCAGGTCCCACTGCAAGGTCGGGGCCTGCTCCACGACGATCGTAAGAGGGCCGGGCCAGAAGGCCTCCACCAGATCGCGGGCCTCGCTTGGCAGCGAGAACACCAACCCGTCCAGCGTCTGCCGGGAGCCGACCAGCACGGGCGGCGGCATGTGCCGTCCGCGCCCCTTGGCGTTCAGCAGCGCGGTCACCGCCCACGGCTTGAACGCGTCGGCCGCGATGCCATACACCGTGTCGGTCGGTAGCACGACGAGATCGCCGCGCGAAATGGCATCGATGGCGGCGCGGATCCCCCAGTCGCGTTCGGTGACGGAACGACAGTCGTAGAGCATCACGAGGGCAAGTCTGCCATCCGGGCCGGCGGATCCGCCCTTGTGGCCGTGGTGAAACGCGGGCGGCGAGCCAGATCGTGATGCAGCTCCACGTCGTCGAAGCGCCCGTCCGCCTGAATCAGGGCGGGTACGACGTAGGCGTGCGTGTCGTCGTGCTCCATCGCGAAGGCGCCGCCGTCCCGCAGCAGCGCCGCGATGCGTCGAATCAAGGGGCGGATCACGCTGAGGCCGTCGACGCCGCCGAAGACCGCGGCATGGGGGTCATGCTCGGTCACCTCCGCCGGCAATCCCGCCGCGGCGATCTCCGGCACGTAGGGCGGGTTGCACAACACAAGGTCGACCCTGCCGTCCAGCTCCGAAAGCACATCTGGATCGGTCGCATCACCGGCCACAGGGGTCACATCGACGCCGGTCAGCCGGAGTTCGTCGGTGTTGCGCCGCAGCCAACGGAATGCCCGCGTGTCCGACTCCACCGCGTAGACGCGGGTGCCGGACTTCGTCGTGGCATGAAGCTCGGCGGCGGTCGACACAGCGATCGCGCCGGATCCTGCGCACAGATCCACAACGAGTGCCCCGGGACGGCGACCGAGCCATCGCAGCCCCCACTCGACCAGCAGTTCGGTCTCGGGGCGCGGCACGAACACGCCCTCACCGACGGCGAGTTCCTGGTGTCGGAAGGGCGCAGTACCGGTCAGGTGCTGCAGGGGTACGCGCGCGGCGCGATCCCGTACCAGCTGGCGGAAGCGGTCCAGCTCCTCGGCGGTGAGCTCGCCGGCGAGGGCGAGCCGGCCCCGAGCAGTGCCGAGAACGAATGCGGCCAGCAGCTCGGCGTCGACCCGGGGCGATCCGACGTGCGCCGATTCCAACGTCGCGGTCGCCTCGGTGACCGCATCGGCAGCCCGCACCATCCACCCCCCGCCCACCGAGAACTCTGTCCAGAGATCTTGGCGGTTCGGCGACGGAAGGGCAACTCGGGCCCGATCGGGCCGCGCGTCCTCCTTTCGGGCGACCGCTCTTGGCCGGGCGAATGTACGAGCAAGCGTTGGCGATCCATATATACGGAGCCGATTCCGGCGCGTTCGATGTCTCTTGTGGACATGGTTGGCGAATGTCGGCGATGGTATGTGTCGATGTACCACCGGTACGCGCGGGCAAAATGTGACCATTGTCCGCATGGCACATGAGTCCGACACCCTCAAGCTTGTAACTGCCGAGACCACGGCGCCGCCGGTCTTCGGCGTCGCCCTTCGGGGGTACAACACACGAGAGGTCGATCAGTACGCGCGACTGATCGAGGCACATCTCGGTGCGGTCGCCGCCGAGCGTAGGGAACTGCTGGCTCGGCTACGCTCCCTGACTGAGCAATTGCAGCGGGCGCAGACGGAGGTGCTGGACCTTCGTCGGCGCCCCGACGTCAACGAGAATGTCACCTTCCACCACCTGGGGCCGCGCATCGAGCACATTCTGGCCGAGGCCGAGGAGCAGGCGAAGTCGATCCGGGAGGCCGCCGCGGGGTCTCTCGCGCAGGAGCGGGCTCGGCTTGATCAGGAGATTGCGGACGCGCGCGCGAAGCAATCTCGGATTGTGCAGGAGTTCGAGGCCGAGATGGATTTCCGTCGGCGCGAGCTCGATACGGAGCTGGCAAAGAGTTCGGCCAGGGCCGAGGTGCAGGAGGCCAAGGCACAGGCGCAGCGCATCCGGGCCGAGTCCGATGCGGTGCTCGCCTCGGCGTACGACGAGGCGAAGCGGGTGAACGCGGCCGCGATGACAGCGGCGAACCGGACTCGGGCCGACGCGGCGGCGCACCTACAAGCCGTGCACGACAGGGCGGAAGAGGACGCGGCCGCCCTCGGTGCCAACGCCGAGGAGTATGCGCGCCAGACCCGGGAGTCGGCCGAGGAGGACGCCCGGCTGACGCGGGAGGCGGCGGAGCAGCACGCTCAACAGATCCGCGCCGCAGCGGACGTGTCCGCCAATCAGGTCCGGCGCCAGGCCGAGCAGCACGCGAGCCACGTGCGATCCGCGGCCGAGGCGTACGCCGCCAGCATCCACGCCGGCGCTCGCCGCAATGCCCTGCGTTTGCCGCCCGCCGCGCCTGGCGAGGCGGGCGACAAGGTTCGCACCGACGTGCGGCCCGACCTCGATGCCGACGTGCGGGCCGACCCCGAGGTCGACATGCGGGCCGACCCCGAGGTCGACGGAGGGGCCGACCCCGATGCCGACCTCGATGCCGACCGGGGGGCCGACCTCGATGCCGACGGGGCGGAACTCATCAGCGGGTCAACAGAACACAGTGCACCCGGTCGACGCGAACACGGTGCGGGCTACCGACGCGCGACACAGCCCGGTCCGGCCACGAATCTCATGGACCCCGACGAGGCGGTCCGGGTGTCTAAGAATGCCGCGAGCGGCGAATCCGAGCCGAAATAGCGCAGGACCCCGCCCCTGGTCGCGTGCCTAACGTGATCCGCGGGCGTCGGCGAGCAAGCGCACGACCTCGGCCCGATCACGGGCACGTTCACGATCGGCGCATACGGCTGCCCACGCGTTGCCCCGCGCGGTGCCGAGCCGCTTTTCCCCGAGGACTCGGTAGAGGAGCCGCACCGACTCGCGCAGCACGGCGCGAGGGGCGGCGGTGAGATCAACGGACTGGATCTGGTTGGCTTGCGTCATTTCCGGCCCCTGGTGGCGTTAGGTCGTCGGAATGGAGAAATCATTCCCGAGTTCTGTTTCTGGCGCGTGAAAGTCGCGTCAACGCAGCGTTTTGGCGGGCGCGGCTCATCGGCGTACCAAATGGTCTTCGCCGGCAAGCCGGGCCGCACGATCGGCCTCGGTCAGGGCGTCGAGCACCCCATCCAAGTCACCCGCGACGACGAGGTCCAGGTTATACGCGGTGAAGCCGATGCGATGGTCGGTGATTCGATTCTGGGGGAAGTTGTACGTGCGGATCCGCTCGGATCGATCGACGGTCCGCACCTGGGCCTTGCGCGCGTCGGAGGCGGCCGAGGCGGCCTGCTCCTCCGCGAGCAGCGCGAGCTTGGCGCGCAGCATCCGCATGGCCCGGTCCTTGTTCTGCAGTTGTGATCGCTCGTTCTGGCAGCTGGCCACGATACCGGTCGGGACGTGCGTGATGCGCACGGCCGAGTCGGTCGTGTTTACCGATTGACCGCCGGGACCGGATGACCGGAACACGTCGATGCGCAGGTCGTTCGCGTCGATCTCGACCTCGACCTCTTCGGCCTCCGGCGCGACCAGCACGCCCGCGGCGGAGGTGTGAATGCGCCCCTGCGACTCGGTGGCCGGCACCCGCTGCACGCGATGAACGCCGCCTTCCCACTTAAGGCGCGACCACACCCCGTAGCCGCCGTCAGGAACACCGCGCGTCTTGATGGCAACTGCGGCGTCCTTGATGCCGCCGAGGTCGGAGTCCTGCGCATCGAGTACCTCAGTGACCCAGCCACGGCGCTCCGCGTACCGCAGATACATGCGCAGCAGGTCGCCCGCGAACAGCGCCGACTCCTCGCCGCCCTCGCCGGCCTTGATCTCGAGAATCACGTCCTTGCCGTCGTTGGGGTCGCGCGGCGCGAGCAGCTCGGCGAGGCGCTCCTCGATCGCGGGGATGCTCCCGGCGATCTCGTCGGCCTCGGCTGTGAAGGTCGGGTCGTCGGAGGCGAGCTCGCGGGCCGCGATGAGGTCGGCTCGGGCCTGGGCGAGCTCGAACGCGGTTTTGTGGATCGGCGTCAGCTCGGCAAAGCGGCGGCCGACTCGGCGGGCCGCCGTCTGGTCCGCGTGAATCGCCGGGTCGGCGAGGCGGCGCTCGAGTTCGGCGTACTCGTCGAGCAGCGCGCGTAGACGGTCGGTTTTCACCGCTTTAGTCCCCTCCTTCGCCGCTCTGCTTCCGTCCTGGCAACACCGTTCGCGGACACACATGAACGGCGCCCGCCTTGACCGGTTGTCGATCTCGTGCGGGCGCCGTTGCGGTAGCTACTTGGCTTTGTCTTTCGCCGGCTTTGCAACCTTGGCGTACTTCTGCTGGAACTTGGCCACCCGGCCAGCGGTGTCAAGCACGCGCTGCTTGCCGGTGTAGAAGGGGTGGCAGACGTTGCAGGTCTCGACGTGGATCTGACCGCCCTTGGCGGTGCTGCGTGTCGTGAACTGATTCCCGCAGGAGCAGGTGACCTGGGTCACCTCATAGTTCGGGTGAATATCGGGCTTCATCGTCGCTCTCTCTCGTTGGCCGCCGGGTCGCCACGCGTGCTGCGGGCGTGAACCGGAACCTCGGTCGACCACAACAGTCTGCCACGAGACGGCATTCCCGCGACAATCGGCCACCGCGTCCGCCGGCGCCCAGCCGATGCGTGCCGGCGCCAGCCAGTGCAGGCCGATGCCAGCCGATGTCCGCCGATGCCCGCCGGTGCCCGCCGATGCGGCCGCCGATGCCGTCGTAGCCTCGACCCTGACATGACCACGCTGACGATCACTCGCGGGCTGCCGGGCTCGGGCAAGACCACCTGGGCCCGCGAACAGGCCGGCGCCGTCCGGGTCAACCGCGACGACCTGCGCCGGATGCTCCACGGCGGCCAGATCGGCCTCGGCTGGGCCGAGGTTCAGGTGACGCTCGCCCAGCGCGCTCAGGTCGAGGCGCTGCTTCGGGCGGGTGTCAATGTGATCTGCGACGACACCAATCTGCGCCCCCGCATCGTTCGCGAACTCGCCGAGCTTGCACTCAAATGCGGTGCGGACGTCGTCATCCGGGACTTCACCGACATACCGCTCGAGGAGTGCATCGCCCGCGACTCGACGCGGCCGGTCGACGAGCAGGTCGGCGCGGACGCTATCCGCGGCATGCATCAGCGCTACATTGCCGGCCGGTCGCTGCCACTCGCAATGCCCGAACTGCGCCCTGAGCCCTCCGGCGGGCACTACGTCCCGCCGCCCGGCGCGCCCTCGGCGGTGCTGGTTGATATTGACGGCACCGTTGCCCTCATGGACGGTCGAAGCCCGTATGACATGAGCCGCGTGAGCGAGGACATCCCGAATCATGCGGTGATTGAGGCGGTGCGGGCGATGCACGCCGCCGGGCACCTCGTTGTCTACATCTCCGGCCGCTCGGATGACTGCCGGATCGACACGCTGGCGTGGCTCAAACGGCACGTCGGGGTTCCGCACCACGGCCTGCACATGCGGGCTACCGGCGATTCGCGTCAGGATTCGGTTGTCAAGTCGGAAATATTCGATCGCGAGATTCGCGACCGCTACCGTGTGGTCGGTGTGTTCGACGACCGCGCCCAGGTTGTGCGGATGTGGCGATCATTGGGCCTGACCGTCTTCCAAGTCGCCGAAGGCGCCTTCTAACCCACCCCACGTCCAACACCGCCCCCGTCCGCCGCCCTCCGCGTCGATCATGAGGGTCACGGCCCGCCTCAAGATCGCCACGCTCATGACCTCAGGGATGCGAATAGCCGCCGATCATGACCTCCAGGTCATGATCGGCGGCATTGGGCGCCGATGGTGGGGGGGGTGTTACTCGCCGGGTGTGGTCTTCGCGATCTGCATCAGGAACTCGAGGTTGGTGCGGGTCTGCTTGAGCTTGTCCAGCAGCAGATCCAGGGCCGCCTGCGACTCCAGCGAGTGCAGCACCCTGCGGAGCTTGTGCACGATCGCCAGCTCGTCCGCGGGGAGGAGGATCTCCTCCTTGCGGGTGCTGGACGGGTCGATGTCGATTGCGGGGAAGACCCGCTTGTCGGCGATCTTGCGATCCAGCTTCAGTTCGGCGTTCCCGGTGCCCTTGAACTCCTCGAAGATGACCGTGTCCATCATCGAACCGGTCTCCACCAGCGCGTTGGCGATGATGGTGAGCGACCCGCCGTTCTCGATGTTCCGCGCAGCGCCGAGGAACCGCTTCGGCGGGTAGAGCGCGGTCGAGTCGATGCCGCCGGAGAGGATCCGGCCCGACGCTGGCGCGGCCAGGTTGTACGCCCGGCCGAGTCGGGTGATCGAGTCGAGCAGCACGACCACGTCGTGACCCAGTTCCACCAGGCGCTTCGCGCGCTCGATCGCGAGCTCCGCGACCGTCGTGTGGTCCTGCGGCGGACGGTCGAAGGTGGAGGCGATGACCTCACCCTTCACGGTCCGCTGCATGTCGGTGACCTCTTCGGGCCGCTCGTCGACG
>JAXIPB010000227.1:0-13388 GCA_045403155.1 Micromonosporaceae bacterium | reverse complement strand
CCGGGCGCGAACCCGGCTGTGATGCCTGTGTGCCGGGCGCATAGCTCCCGACCGGATCGGGCGGCTCGTCGGCCGTACCGCCAGATCCCCCCCCGCTCGCTCGCGCCGGGCACCGGGGAAGGAGTGTCAGGAGCCGGTGAGCGGCTGGAGATCTCGCGGTACGGACGAACCCGCGCCCTCCCTGCGGGCCTTACAGCCCGCCGGGCAACACCCCTTCCCCCATGTCGGCGAAGTCGTCCTCAGTCCTCGCCAGATACGCGTTCCATGCTTCCTGGTCCCAGATCTCCACGCGGCTACTCGCCCCGATCACCACGACGTCGCGGTCAAGCCCGGCGTACTCGCGCAGGAGCGACGGGATGCTCACCCGTCCCTGCTTGTCGGGCACCTCGTCATGGGCGCCGGCAAAGAAAACCCGGCCATACGCCCGTGCCGCCTTGTGGGTCACTGGTTGTGCTTGCAGCTGTTCGGCGAGCCGCGTGAACTCGGCAGCCGGGAACACGTAAAGACAGTGCTCCTGCCCCTTCGTGATCACGACACCATCCGCCAGCTCGTCACGAAACTTCGCCGGAAGGATCAGCCGGCCCTTGTCGTCGAGGCGCGGTGTGTGGGTTCCCAAAAACACAGGACCCCACCCCCCCTGCCCCTCGCCGCGGTTCCCCCAGGGCCGTCGAAGCTCCCAGCTCCGCCAGTGCGCCCCACTCTACCCCACTTCCCCCCACCGTCAACCCGGATTACCGAGCATTTTGTCCGACTCATGGTGCGTCTGGCCAGTTCAGAAGCCCGTCAAGCCCTCCAGTGACCTCCGCCGCCGGTCCCCTGTCCCACCCGCCGGCACCCGCACACAAACCCGACATAAGGTCGGCCATCACCCGCGACTTCATCGAGCGAGCGGCCACGCGTCATTGCGGTGGAGGGAAGTGGAGAATCCACCGTCAAGATCGCCACGATCATGATGCCGGCGTCGCGAAACAGCGCCGATCATGACCTCCAAATCATGATCGGCGGGGGCGGGGGGAGCGGGATCGCCGTGGGCCACGGCGATCCCGCTCGGTTCAGACGAGACGTCGGAACACGATGTTCGAGCTCCAGATCCTGTGCTTGCCGACCTGCTGACCGGCGCGCGGCGCGTCGTACATGTATCCGCCGCCCGCATAGATCGCGGCGTGGTAGCCGTACCCTCCACTCAGGAAGATGATCAAGTCGCCTGGGCGCGCGTAGGCGCGGGAGACCGCACGGCCGTAGCTCCTCTGCGAATTGGCCCTGTGCGGCAGATACACGCCGAACTTCTTGAACACATACTGGGTCAGGCCCGAGCAGTCGAAGTAGGTCGGCCCGGCCGCGCCGTACCGGTACCACTTGCCGCTCTGCGCCGCCGCGTAGGCCACAACCTGCGCCCCGCGCGAACTAACTGCTACAGCGCTCACCGGAACTGCCCTGACCGGCGCGGCGGTCGTGACGGGGGCCAAGACCCGGATGACCCTTGCGACCGAAACGGAACGCCCCAGCGCCGTGGCGCCGGCGTAGGCGAGACGGTACGTGGTCGACCGCGTCGGCCGCACCGTGAAGACCGCGTATCCATTGCTGGACAGGAGCTTGGTCGAGACGGTCTTCCAGGCGCCGCTGTAGGCCTGCAATGTGACCTTCTGCGAACGGACGCGGGTGTGGGTCGCGCCGTACGTGACCTTGCCGGCCAGGTTGACCGACTGTCCGGTGTAGGAATTCGTTCTATTGCTCCATAAATACGTGCGCGTCATTCGAGTCGGCGCCGCCAGCCGGGTCGCGGCGGAGGTCGCCGAAGCCGGTGCGGACGCCGTCGCCGGCGAGGTGGATGCGGTGTATGTGGGCGCAGTCGCGGAGACGACTGCGGTCGGGGCAGCGGTCAGGGCCGAGGCTGGGGCGGCAATGGCCACCCCACCGGCAATGACGCCGAGCGCCGCGAGCGCGACCGCGCTCGTGCGCCCGTACCGCCGCACCCCGCTGGGGGTGTCTGGTAGCACGGAAGATTCCCTCCGGCACGCCTGCGAAGTGAGCTGTCGGGTTCGGGCGCGAAGGGCTGCCCGGCCGCGGATGCGGCTTCACCCCAAGTCCCGCCGGCTGGTGTGCCCGGCGGCACGGGAGATGGTTCCCCCGCTCCTGCCCACATTCCTGATGTGTGTCGTGAGGACCGTGCCGGCGGGGAGGGCAGGACTCGGCGTGACCCCTCCGGCACACGGCGCCCCCAGGGGTGGGGACGCCGGCACATCTTTGTAGCCGAGGATGCGAGTGACTCGACGCGGTCGTGATCTCACTCAGCGAATTACTCGAACAAGATCAGTTCCGTCACGTCCCCCGTCGCCCGAGTTTGTGACTACACCGAGTCAAGTAGCGCAAACGACTCGTCGACCTTGGTCGGTGAGAGTACTCACAGAAGTTCAACGGTCATCGCGGGTGACGAGCCACACGTACCGGATCAAAGTGTGAATCTCCGGCAGGGGCAGGCGGGCCAAACCACGGGGGCTCGACGAGCGGATCGGGCGGTAATGTCGTCGCATCGCCCGACCGGACGGACGCGAGCGGAGACACCCTGACGATGACGAGCAACACATGACCAGCACCGGGTCGGAGAAGAGCCTCCCGCTGCGGGCGAGGGTGGCCACATCCGTGTCGAAGACCGCGGCCGCCCTGTCGCGGGCCGCCGGGCGGGGCGACGGCTCAGTCATCGGAGGGTGGATCGGCCTCAAGATCGACCCTGACCTGCTCGCGCATCTCTCGACCGGCCGCCAGGTCGCTCTCGTCTCGGGTACGAACGGTAAGACCACGACGACCCGGCTCACCGCCGCGGCCATGCGAGTCCTCGGCGACGTGGCGACGAACTCGCTCGGCGCCAACATGCCGACCGGCCACACCTCGGCGCTGGCCAAGGCCGGGCGTACGCCGTATGCCGTGCTCGAGGTGGACGAGCACTACCTCGGACATGTCATCATCGCCACGGCGCCGCACGTCGTCGCCTTACTGAACCTGAGTCGCGACCAGTTGGACCGGGCCAAAGAGGTGGCCATGATGGCGGCACTGTGGCATGACGCCCTGCGTGGCCGGCACACGCACGTCGTGGCCAACGCGGACGACCCGATGGTGGTGTGGGCCGCCCGGGACGCGGCCGATGTCACCTGGGTGGCATCCGGCCAGCGCTGGCACGAGGACTCGTGGGTGTGCCCGGAGTGCGGGGCACACATCGAGCGCGTTGGCGAGGACTGGTTCTGCACCGGCTGCGACCTGCGCCGGCCGGTTCCACAGTGGAGCATTGACGGTGATGCCGTCGTCGACCCGACCGGAACGCGCCACACCGTCTCCCTGCAGCTGCCGGGGCGGGTGAACCGGGCCAACGCCGCGACCGCCCTGGCCGTGGCGTCGCACTTCGGGGTTCGTACGGCGGACGCGGTGCCAAAGCTCTCGGAGGTGACCTCGATCGCCGGCCGGTACGCCACGGTTGTCCGGGACGGGCGAACCATCCGCCTCCTGCTGGCCAAGAACCCGGCCGGTTGGCTCGAGGCCTTCGACATGGCCGACCACGCGCCGACGCTTCTCTCGATCAACGCCCGTGACCCCGACGGCTTGGACACCTCGTGGCTGTATGACGTGGACTTCTCGCCGCTGCGGGGCCGCAGCGTCTACATCACCGGCGACCGGGCCATGGACCTAGCCGTACGGCTCGACGTCAACGGCGTGGAGTTCACCCACGTTTCGTCGTTCGCCCGCGCACTGGACGCGGTTCCACCCGGGCGGCTCGAAGTCATCGCGAACTACACGGCCTTCCAGGACATTCGAGCGGAGCTGGATCGTGTCAACTGAGCCCCTGCGGGTCGTCTGGGTCTATCCGGACCTCCTCTCGACGTACGGCGACCGCGGCAACATGCTCATCCTCGCCCGCCGCGCGGCCGTACGGGGGCTGCCCGTCGAGACCGTCGAGGTGCGCTCGGACCAACGCCTACCCGAGCTTGGCGACGTCTACCTGCTGGGCGGCGGCGAGGACGGGCCACAGGCGCTCGCAGCGCAGCGGCTCAACGCGGATCGCGGCCTGCACCGGGCCGTCGAGCAGGGAGCGGCCGTGCTGGCGGTCTGCGCCGGTTACCAATTGATCGGCACGTCCTTCTTCGCCAAGGGCGAGAAGTGCGCCGGCCTGGAGCTCCTCGATCTGAGCTCTGACCGGGGGCCGACCAGGGCCGTGGGCGAGCTCGCGGGTACGCCGGACCCGGCCCTCGGACTGCCCACGATCACCGGTTTCGAGAATCACGGCGGCCGTACCCATCTCGGCCCCGGCCTGAAGCCGTTGGCGAGAGTCACCGCCGGGATCGGCAACGACGGCGCCACCGAGGGCGTGTGGCACGGCAAGATCCTCGGTACGTACATGCACGGGCCCGCGCTGGCCCGCAATCCAGCGATGGGTGATCTGCTGCTCTCCTGGGCCACGGGGTCCACTATGGAGCCCGTCGACGACACGTGGCCGTCACGCCTCCGCGCCGAGCGACTCGCCGCCATCCGCGGCTGAGCTCAACGCCCACTGGATCTGGCTCAGTCCCACCTCAGCAAGCGCGTCGTTGGTCCTGCTGAACGGCCGCGACCCGAGGAATCCCTGGCGGTTCATCGGGCTGGGGTGTCCGGCTTCAAACACGACGTGACGCGCGTGGCACACAAGGACCGCCTTTCGTCGTGCGTACGCCCCCCAGAGCAGGAACACGACCCGGTCGGGCTTCGCGTCGAGCGCCCGGATGGCCGCGTCGGTGACGTGCTCCCATCCCCGGCCGGCGTGGGAGCCTGGAGCGCCGGCGCGCACCGTCAGCACCGCGTTGAGAAGCAGTACGCCTTGGGCCGCCCATGCGGTGAGGTCGCCGCTCGCCGCCGGCGGCGTGCCGAGGTCGTCGCGCAACTCCTTGAAGATGTTGCGCAGCGACGGCGGCAGAGGAAGACCCGGCCGCACGCTGAAGCTCAGCCCGTGTGCCTGGCCGGGCCGGTGGTATGGATCTTGCCCGAGGATCAGCACCCGGGCAGCCTCGGGCGGGCAGAGGCGGAACGCCGAGAACAGATCGGGCCGAGGTGGGTAGATCTCGTTCTTGGCGTACTCGTCCGCCACGAACGTGCTGAGCTTGGTCACGATGGCGGGGTCGAGGTAGGGGGACATTGCCTCCCGCCACGGAACGGGGAGCAGGTCGATGAGATCCGCGGCCACGCCCGGGACTGTAACCGCCCAGGTAGGCTCGCCGTGATGAGCCCGACCCACCGCATTGCTGTCCTGGTGCTCGCGGTCGCCGCGCTCGCCGCCGCCGCCACGTGGCTCCCCCTGGCCTCGCTGCCCGACCACGTCGCCCGGCTTGGCCCAGCGGCCCCGGTTGTCGGAGTTGGCGTCGGCGCGGCACTCCTAGTCGCGCTCGTCCCGCGCACCCCGGTCACGCTCGCGTGCGGCGTTCTCTTCGGCGCCGCAACCGGCGCCGTATGCGCACTGATCATCGCTCTTCTCGCCGCGGGCGCGACGTTCGCGGTGGGCCGATGGCTCCGCCGCAGCTTCGCCGGAGGCGATCAACACAGCAACTTCGCCGGAGGCGATCAACGCAACAACTTCGCCGGAGGCGATCAACGCAACTTCATCGTCCGCCATGCCGGCCGACGATGGGAGCGGCTCGAAGGCTGGATATCGCGCGAGGGCCCGCTCGCGGTCGCCGCTGTTCGGGCGGTGCCGCTCGGTCCGTACGGGCTGATCGGCTACGCGTACGGAGCATCGTCGGTACGGGTGCGCGACTACTCACTCGGGACGCTGGTCGCGGCCACTCCTTCGGCCATCAGTTACGCGATCATCGGAGCGGCCGTGGTGCGGCCGGGATCCTTGAATCCGCTGGCTCTGGTCCCGTTGGCGTTCGGTCTGTTGCTGTGGGTAGCCGTCGTACTGCGTTCGCGACTGTCCAGCCAGCGTCCGGTCGCGGCTCTCGCCGGCGCCGAGCCGGAATAGCCGACAGCAAGCCTGATCTCGCGATTCGCTGTCCACTGTGTAATGTCCCCAACCTGACGCCAATCTTGTTGCCTCAGTGTGCGTGTTGCGGCATAGAAATGTCGGCGGATGTCGATAGTATGGACGCATGTTCGGCACGCGTCAGCTCCCATCGGTATCGCCGCCGGTCTGGGACGACGCGCCGCAGGGTGAGCCGCCGTGGTGGTCGGAGCTGACCCGGCCAGATCCGACCGGCGGAGTGCCGGAACCGACCGGCGGTGTACCGGAACCGACCGGCGGGGTGCCGGAACCGACGGGCGCGGCGCCGGGTGGCGGGTCGGGCCGGTGGCCGGCGTTGCCGGACACGATCGAGATCATGGCGCCGGGCGGGCCGTTGGGTGCGGTGTTGGCCGTGGTGGACCGGACCGCGTTGACCGGATCCGAACTGGTGGCGGTGGCCCAGGCCCGGGCCCGGCAGATCGCCCACCTGCAGGCCCAGATGATGTCGGACCTGGACGAGATCGCCCGGCGCTGTAAGCCCCGGATGTCCTACCCCGATCCGTCGTGCAGCCGCAGGGCCGAGCCGGTCGACCACGCGATGGATGAGATCGCCGCCGCGATGACCTGGACCAGCAGCGCCGCGGGCAAGCAGCTCGAGTTCGCCGAGAAGCTGATCAACCAGCTGCCGATGCTGCACCAAGGCATGCTCGACGGCCAGCTGGACTGGCCCAAGGCCAAGGTGTGCGCCGACGCCGTCCGCGACCTGCATCCGACTGTCGCCGCCGCCGTGCTGGATCGGGTACTGCCCGACGCGGCCCGCAAGACCACCGGCCAGCTGCGGGCGCGGCTGGCCCGACTGGTGATCAAAGCCGATCCGACCGCGGCCAAACGCCGCTACCACAACGGCCTGGAGGGTCGGCGGCTGTGGCGCGGCCGCGAAGACGACGGCACCGCCAGCCTGTCCGGTCGGTTCCTGCCCGCCGACCGGGCCGCCGCCGCCGACGGCCGCATCCAGGCCATCGCCGACTGGCTCAAAGACAACGGAGACGAACGCAGCATGGACCAGCTGCGCGCCGACATCGCGCTCGATCTGCTTCAAGGCCTGCCGGTGCCCGGACCCGACGGCCAAGACCCCCGTCCCCTCCCCGGCGACGTCGACCACCCCCACGGCTGCGACGACGCCGCCGCCTCCGACAACCACGGCGCCTCCGACCACGGCCCGGGTGGGTGCACCGGGTCCGGGGCGGGCGCCCGGCGGGGCCGGCGGGGGCGGTGCCCGACCTGCGGACTGAGCCGGCTCAGCCGGGGGCTGGAGCTGACCGCACCGCTAGCCACCGTGCTCGGCCTGGCCCAGGACCCGGCCGAGCTGGCCAGCTGGGGGCCGGTGGTGGCCGAGGCCGCCCGCGGCGTCCTGGCCGACCTCCGCGACGCGCCGTGGCGACTGTCCGCCACCGATGAGCGCGGAAGGGTGATCTGGCACGGACCGATCCGCCGCCGGCCCAGCGACGCCGATCTTCGCCGCCGGCCCAGCCCGGCCGAGGCCGCCTATGTGCGGGCCCGGGACCGACGATGTCGCTTCCCCGGCTGTCGCCGACCGGCCGCCTGCGCCGAAATCGACCACACCACACCGTACGCGCAGGGCGGACCCACCGACGTATGCAACCTGGAATGCCTTTGCGTGCGCCACCACCGGCTCAAATCGGCCGGACTGTGGACCGCCTACCAGGTCATCGAAGGCACCATCGTCTGGACCTCACCGCTGGGCCGCGTCTACATCGTCCGCCCCGACCGGGTCGACGAACCCGACGACCCCAACCATCCCTGGCCAACGCCACCCGACGACCCGTGACCAGTCGCGCCTCATCGCTGACACAAACAAACGATCCCGCGGCGCCCGCGCACGACGATACGGCTACCCTTCCGCAGTGACAGATGCACCACGGGAACCCGACCCGCGACGACACCGGTCGGATCCCCACTCCGAGCTCTCGGTCGGGGTGCGCGTGGAGCCCGGTCTCGCCGCGGCGTACGCGCGCTGCCGGGAGTTGCACCGCCGGCATGGCCGGACCTACTACCTGGCGACGCAGCTTCTGCCCGCGTGGAAGCGGCCGCACGTCCACGCTCTATACGGGTTCACCCGGTACGCCGACGAGATCGTCGATGGGACCGACGTGGTTCCGGTCGCGGAGCGGGCCTGGCAGCTTGATGAATTGTCCAACCGCTTCCTGGCCGGCCTGGCCGGTGAGCCGGTCGATGACCCGCTGCTGCCGGCGGTGCTGCACACCGTCGAGACATTCGGGCTGGATCCCAACGACTTCGCATCGTTCCTCAAGAGCATGGCAATGGACCTCGAGGTCAGTCGATACGGCGACTATCCCGAACTGCTCGCCTACATGGAGGGTTCCTCCGCGGTGATCGGCACGATGATGCTGCCCATCCTCGACCCCGTCGATCCGGCGCGCGCACGCGAGCCCGCGCGCCAGCTCGGGCTGGCGTTCCAGCTCACCAACTTCATCCGGGACGTGGCCGAGGATCTGAATCGTGGCCGCATATACCTACCCCGCGAGGACATGGAGCGGTTCGGGGTGACCTGCACCGATCTGCAGAAGGCCGCCGAACTGCGAACGGCCGGACCGGCAATCCGCGCGCTGATCGCGCACGAGGTGCGTCGCGCCCGCGCGCATTACGCGGCGGCCGCGCCGGGAATACCGATCCTGGCGCCGAGATCCCAAGCCTGCATCCGCGCCGCGTACCACCTCTACTCCGGCATCCTCGACGAGGTGGAGCGGGCTCGGTGCGACGTATTTACCCGGCGAGCGGTGGTGCCAAAATGGCGTCGACTCGCGGTGGCGGCGCGCTGCCTGCTCACCCCGCCGGGTACGCCGATCGCCGAGCGGCCGCGGCCGGATCACTCCTCGGGGCCGACGTAACGCCACGCGATCGCATACAGCGCGCCGTCCGGGGCGCGCACCAGCGGCCACCGTCCGGACTCCCAGGTTTGACCGGGCAGCATCGAAGCCGCCTCGGCCGCGGCGCCGGTGAAATCGGCAGTACGCACCTCGAACCCGGCCCCCGGGGCGAGTGGCGGCATGGGCACTCCCGCGGGCCAGGCCGCGACGGTGTCCTGGACCTCGGAGCGAGGATCGAGAAGGAGCCGGAGCCGGTCCGTCGTGTGCGCTGTTCCCGTGTCCAGCGTCCGCCGGGCGAGGTTCTCCAACCGGTCGCGGGCCGCGACGAGCCGCGCCGGGTAGCCGCGCGAGATCCCGAGAGCGTAGGCGGAAACCGAGGTCAGGCCGCCGTCGCCGCCGCGGACCCGGAGCGTCGTGGTCGGGGCGTCGGCTACCTGCATCTCCCCCCCTGCATCGACAGTCGGCCCGAGACCGGACAGATCGCGGCGGAGTTCCCGGACCAGGTCTGACAACTCATCCGAAGCGAGCGAAAGCACCCGGCGGGAATCGGCGACGGCGCGTCCGTCGGAGTACACGACGACGCGTGGCCCCTCCATGAGATGCCAGGCGTACGGGACGAAGCCGCCGCCGACCTGAAGCGATGCAACTACCACAGGCTCGCCGGACGACGACCAGATCAGCGGTTCGACCTCAGGGCCCGGGCGGGCACAGGCCGACACAAGGATGGTCACCAGCACCACCGGGACCGCGAGCGCAGTTCGCCTCATTCTCATTGGATGGCCGCGCCCGATGGATGGTTCCCGCTACTCATCCGGCATTCCCGCTACTCATCCGGCAGGAGGTAACGCCAGCCGACCCGGTAGTTCGCTCCGTCCGGTGCCGTCACCACGCGCTTGAACATCTCGTCCTCGGGTCCGCCGGGCATCGTGGCGGCCACGTCTCGGGCGGCCTCGTCGGCGAGGTCGATCCAACGGACGCCTTCGTAACCGTCGCCGGCGGCGGGCGGGAAATCGACTGCGGCGGGCCACGGCGTGATCTCGCCGGCGACGGAGTCGTAGTCCCGGTGCGGATAGACGACCAGGCGCACGCGGTCCGTCGTATAGGCGTTGCCGTCGCGAAGGATGCTGTCGGTCAGGGCACTCAGCCGGTCCTGGGCGGCGAGCAGTCGCGCCGGATGACCGTCGCCCAGGGCGTACGCCGAGACCATTTTCAACCGGAAGTCGGGGGCGAGGACCTTGATGGTCGTCGTCTCAGCGTCCATGATCTGTACCCGGCTGTTCGACTTGACGCTCCCATCCAGCCCGGCAAGGTCACGCCGCAGCGTACCGACCAGATCGGACAACTCGGTGGCCGTCAACGTCAGCGTGCGGCTGGCGTCCGCGATCGCTCGCCCGTCGGAGTACACCAGCAGTCGCGGTGCCTGGACCTATAGGGCGCCTTCCGACACCACGATATCGTCGATCACGATGTCGTACGTCCGTCCGGCGGTCGTCTCTCCCAACTGGAGGCGGGTGATCGGACTCGTGCCGAGATTCTGACCGGTCAGAGTCAGACCGGGCACCATGACGCCGTCCATGGACACGTCGACGCTGCTGGAGGTGCCGTTGACGACAGCATGCAGAACGAAGCGGTGCCAACCGCCAGCCGCCACCGTCGTCGTGCTATTTGTCGTCACGAAGCCGACGTTATTGCGAAGCGACACCCGCCCAAGACTGTCGATGTAGAGGTTGATGATCGAGCTGCCGGTGGCGGTACGGAAGCCGAACAGGGTTGCTGACGTGGATCGGCTCACCACGTACACCCAGCCCTCCGCCCATAGCTCGCTGTATGCACCGGGCAGGTATTCGTAGGCGTACGTCGCCGTGCCGGTGCTCGACTCGCGCGCCGCGAAGGAACCTCCGTGCGCATAGGTGCCCTGAACCGTCATGCCGCTGACGGTGTTCCACCCGCCGAGGCCGCCGGACTCGAAGCCATCGCTGAAGATCGACCCGACCATGAGCGAGGTGACCATGAGCGTCCCGCTGGTGCTGAAGTTATCTGCGGCGTCGTATGCGCGTACCGCATAGGTATACGTTGTCCCGGGCGCGGCGGTCGTGTCGGTGAACGTCGTGCCGGACGCCGTGGCGAGGAACGACCCGTCACGCAGGATGTCGTAGCGCACAACACCCACGTTGTCGGTCGAGGCCCCCCACGACAGCCCCACCACCGTCGGAGTGACAGTGGTGGCAACCGGCGTGCCGGGCGGCGACGGCGCCTCGGTGTCATCCGGCGTGACAACGGTTGCCGGGTTGCTCGGCGGCGAGGCGTTGCCGGCGATGTCGGTGGCGACCACCTGGAAGGTGTATTCGGTGCCGGGCACCAACCAGGGGTCGACGTAGGAGGTGACGGCTGCGCCCACCGTCGCGACCGCGGCGCCACCGCGCAGAACCGTGTAGCCGCTCAGGCCGACGTTGTCGGTGGAGGCGCCCCACGACAGCGCCGCGGTGGTCGGTCCGGTCGCGATCGCGGTGAATCCGGTCGGAGTCGTCGGTGGCGTGGAGTCGGCCTGGCCACCGTTGACGTGCACGGTTGCCCCCGTAGTGTTGCCTGCATGATCACGGGCACGGACCTCATAGGAGTAGCCGACGCCGGCGGCGACCGTCGCGTCGCTGTAGAGCACGGTGGTCGGCGTCGTAGTCACCAGGTAGAGCCCATTGCGGTAGATGTCGTAGGCGCTGACCCCGATGTTGTCGGTCGCCGCCGACCATCTCAGCGTCACCCTTGTCGGACTGGGCTGGGTGAAGCTGAGGCCAACCGGCGCCGAGGGTGCCGTCGTATCGGACGCGAAGTTGTAGGTCTGGACGTCGAAGGCCTGCCCCAGCGAGTCGGTCGGAGTCACCGTCACAGAGGTGCCGTTCACCGTCACCTTAAGGAAGTGGTAGACCTGGGAATCGCTCGTCGGCACGGTCGCGGCGCCGCACCTTGAGCCCTTGCTCTTGGAATAGGACCACCCGATCGCGTATGCGTCGCTTGGAGAGCAGCCCGCACCCGCCACCGCGCCGACCTTGGCGCCGCCGCCGCCGCTCACATAGCTGGGCACACCGCCAGGCCTGCTGACGAACCGCTGGTACGTGTGCGAATGCCCGTTGAAGACCAGGTTCACGCCGGCGTCGTGCAGTAGTTGCTCGAGGCTGCCGGTGCTTCCCGGCGTGTTCTGCAGATAGACGTCGTCGGGTTGTTTGTTGTCGTCGGAGCGCAGGGGGAAGTGGAAGACGGCCATCTTCAGCCCGCCGGGGTGAGCGGCGAGGTCCTGCGCGAGCCACTGGTACTGCGCCGCGCTTGCCGTCCAGTGTGCTGCGCGGTCCACCTCGTACATGGCACAGTGCGAGCCGCACGGCCCGCCGGTGGCCGAGCCGACATTGGAGTCCGACCAGGCGGCGTCGAGCACATAGAACCGGACGCCACCCGTGGAGAATGCGTAGTAGGAGGTTGGGTAGCTGGCCGGGGTCGTGCCGAGGATTGACGGATACGAAACCATCGCGTACGTGCCGCCCGAGCTTGCCGTGACTGCGGACTGCGGCCAGATCGTGAGGAAGTTCGCGTTGCGGCCATGGTTGCCGGTCACGGCGTACATCGGCACGCTCTGACCCGGCACCGCCCAGTAGGACGGCCCGAAGACGCCACTGATGTTCACGCCGGTCTGGTTAACGTCGCCGTAATTCGTCTGCGTTCCCCCGGGATAGCCGATGTCGCCGGTGGACAGCGCGAATCGGGAGCCGCTCGCGGCGATCTGCCCGACCACGTTGGCCTGGTTCACGTTCAGCGAGCCATTGTTGACGCCGCCGTTGGTGGTGTCTCCCCAGTCGCCGAACACGGCGAAGCTGAACGGAGCCGTGCTGTCGGCCGCGTCCAGCGTGGCGAACTGTGGCGACGGGTTTGTCCCGAGCAGGTCCACCGGGCTCGTGCCACCGGTGAACACGCGGTAGCAGTAGGTCGCTCCGGTCGACAGACCGGTTACCGCCACCGAGTTTTGGTACTGGGTGACGCCGTTGACGGTGATCGGATTACCGAGCGTGACCGATGTGACGGCGCTGGCAGTGCAGTCGCCCGGCGGGCCGTAGCGCACGGTGCCTTTGCTCTGACCGGTGGTCGCCCACGTCACGCGTACCGAGCTACCGGTCAGATCGGTGAGGTACGGCGCACGAGTGAGCTGGGAACTCGCACCGGGCAACGCGGCGTGTGCGCTCGTCGTCCCGAAGGAGAGCATCGCCACGACGGAGGCGGTGGTGATCACCCCCGCGCGAGCGAGGAAGCGGCGCGGTTCGAATGTCCGCGGTCCGATAGTCACAGTTGCCTTCCTTCATGGCTCTGGATGATGCTCAGCCGACGGCTGCGGCGACGCATGATCGTGAGGCCGGCCGTCCCCGCGACGATGAATGCGGGAAAGCCGAGCAGAACCAGCACGTTGGGCCAGTACCGATGCAACATCGCCAGGACTTCATCGGATTCGCTGGAGTCGACCGCCGAGGGCGGATTCGGTGGCG
>JAXIPB010000077.1:0-7571 GCA_045403155.1 Micromonosporaceae bacterium | reverse complement strand
ACACCTCGTGCGGCAACGGTCCGAAGGCCACCGCGATCGAGGCTCCCACACCTGCAGCTTCGCCGGTCGTGACCGGGTCTCCGCCGTCGTGTTCAAGTGGGTCGGCAGCGACTACGGGAATATCGGCGTCGGGCAGGAACGAACGGACATCATTGTGGTGGGGGAGTTTCGACCCTCCCGGCCATCCCGCCCCAGCCCGGCTGAAAGAATCTTGAAGCCGGATGTCGAAACGGAGGGCCTGCCGTACGACGCGTTGACAACATAACTAACAGGGAAGGAGAGAATGAGATGGGCAAGGTCACCACCGGCGGCACGATGTCGCTCGACGGCTACATCGCCGGACCAGAAGAAAGCGGGTTCGATCTGCTGTTCCAGTGGTACGGCAACGGCGACGTCGAGATCCCGTCGGCCAGTCCCGACGTGCCGCCGCCGCACATCTCCGCGGCGAGCGCGGAGCTGATCAAGCCGGAGTGGGAGAACACCGGCGCGTTGATCGTCGGCCGGCACCTCTACGACATGACGAACGCCTGGGGCGGGCGTCACCCGATGAACGTGACCACGGTCGTGCTCACCCACCGGCGCCCCGACGACCGTCCAGAGGACGACGAGAACTTCGTCTTTGTCACCGACGGCATCGAAGCGGCGGTGGCAAACGCGAAGGAGCTGGCCGGAGACAAGAACGTCGTTGTCAACGGCGGGCAGATGGCCCGGCAGTGCCTGGAGGCCGGCCTGCTCGACGAGGTCGGCGTCGAGCTGGTGCCGGTCGTGCTGGGCGGGGGTACGCCGCTGTTCGCCGAGCTCGGCGCCACACCCGTGCAGTTCGACGGGCCTGTCGCGGTGGTCGAAGGCACCGGCGTCACGCACCTGCGCTACCGGGTCAAGACATAGGCTGGCGCCTCGGTTGTCGCAGTGGCGGACCCATCGGAGTCCAACCCGGCGACCTCCGCCCATCCCGCGAGAGCCTCCCGCCCAGGCTCTGACATGTGCTTGCACTGTGCTAGCATCGCCGCGTGACGACGCTGTACATCCGGGACGTCTCGGACGCGGTCGCGGAGACGCTCAAGAAGCGGGCGGCGGCGGCGGGTATGTCGCTGTCGGCCTACGTGGCGGGTGAGCTTGCCAACGTCGCCGCGCGGCCGACTAACGCGGAGATCGTTCAGCGGCTCAAGGCGAGGGACCGCTCCGCTGGCCCGTCAACGGCCGACATCATCGAGGCCGTGCGGGACAGCCGGCGATGAACGTCCTCGACGCCTCCGCCATGGTTGAGGCTCTCGTCGGCCGCGATGCGGATGATGAACTGCTCGACGCCCTAGTGGACGGAGTACACGCGCCTCACCTGCTGGACGTAGAGACTCTGTCTGTACTGCGAGGGCTTGCGCTCGGCGGGAAGCTGAATCTCCAGGCCGCCGAGCAAGCGCGGGCCGACTACTTCGCACTGACGATCGCGCGCTATGAGCTTCATGGTCTCGCGGACCGGATCTGGGAGCTCCGACACAACTACACCACGTACGATGCCTGCTACCTGGCGCTCGCGGAAGCGATGGGAACGCCGCTCTCTACCTGCGACGGCAAGCTCGCCAACGACGGACATGGCGCGGAGGTGCGGGTACTTCCTCGCACCCACTGACGGCCTTCACGCACGTTTGGCCAGCGTGACGTTCTCTCCGGCGCCGACGAGGCCGACCTAGCGCTCCCGCCGGGCTCGGGCCGGCGAGCATGTCGACGCGCTCACGCTCGGGTCGAGCTTGCCGTGTCCCGGCTCGGATCCGATGTTCAAGGTGTCGCAGACTCCTTTGGTGCACCCGCCCTCACCCGTACAACGAACCAGCGCACCGAACTGTCAGGCTGGCGCGTCGCGTCACATTCCGAGGAGCTGTGTCGTCGTACTAAGTGAGACAACGCATCCACCAACCATTACGTCACATTTCTCGGTCGCTGGGTGTCATACCAGTAGGCCGTTGAGACTTCGGCCAACTCGACGAGATCAACTTCTGGGTAGACGAGGAGATCGCAATGACCTCACCTACTGTCGCGACCCCGCGGCGTGGGGACGCGCGGACGCCTCGTTCTGTCGTGCGTGGGGGAGGTCGGTACGAGGGAGGCAGCAGTAGGTTGCGGGCTGCCACGCCGCTGCGCGCCCTCCTCAACAGGGTCTTCCCCGACCACTGGTCATTCTTGTTCGGGGAGGTCACGCTGTACTCGTTCATCGTGCTGCTGCTGACCGGACTCTTTCTGACCGTCTTCTTCGAGCCGTCAATGAAGGAGGTCGTTTACGACGGTAGCTATGAGCCACTGCGCGGCATGAACGTGTCCGCGGCGTTCGCGTCCACGATGGACATTTCGTTCGATGTACGCGGTGGCTTGGTGATCCGGCAGATGCACCATTGGGCGGCTCTGCTGTTCATGGCCTCGATTGTCGGGCTGATCCTTCGCGTGTTCTTCACCGGCGCCTTCCGTAAACCGCGCAGGGCCGGTTGGATCGTTGCGTTGCTCCTGTTCTGGACCGGGTGCCTGGCCGGCTTTACGGGCTACACGCTCCCGGACGACGCCCTGTCCGGGACCAGCCTGCGGATCGCCTCGGGGGTCATGCTCTCCATCCCGGTCGTCGGTAGCTGGTTGACGACCTCGGTCTTCAATGGCGAGTTCCCCGGCGACGTCATAATCGGTCGGCTCAACATCGTGCACACTCTGCTGGTCCCGGCCATACTGGTGGCGCTGTTCGCGGTTCAGGTCGGTCTGGTCTTCAGGCGGACGCCGATGCAATGGCCGGGCTCGGGCCGCACCAACGCCAACGTGGTGGGGGAACGGCTGTTCCCGCGATACGTGCTCAAGCGGGCCGGCTTCTTTTGCCTCGTGTTCGGTGTGATCGCCTTGCTGGGTGGTCTTCTTCAGATCAGCCCGATTTGGCTGGCCGGCCCGTCGAGGTCGGCGGTGGTGGGCGCGGGCAGCGGCCCCGACTGGTACCTGATGTTCCTCGACGGCGCGAGCCGTCTGATGCCGGGCTGGGAGCTCAACATCCCGATCGGTGGGGGATACACGATCCCGCCGATGTTCTGGGCGACGGTGGTGTTGCCGGGCGTCCTGTTCGTGTTGTCGATGGGCTATCCGATTGTCGAGGCGCGGCTGAACGCGGACACCCAGGACCACCATCTGCTCCAGCGTCCCCGCGACGTGCCGGCGCGGACCGGCCTGGGCGCTATGGCGACTGTCTTCTATGTTGTCCTGACGGCCGCCGGCGCCAGCGACGTCATCGCGGCCGCGCTCAACATCAGTGCAAACGCAATGACCTGGGCGGGCCGGGTCGGGTTGCTCATCCTGCCGCCGCTGGCCTATTACATTGCCTATCGAATGTGCCTGGGCCTGCAGCAGCACGACCGGCAGGTGCTGGCGCGCGGTGTGGAGACTGGCATCATCCGCCGGCTGCCAGATGGTCGGTTCATTGAAGTGCACCAGCCTCTCAGCGCCACAGATGACGCTGGACGCGGCGACTTGGAGTATGCCGGCTGGGTCGTGCCCAAGAAGATGAACCGCCTCGGCGCCCTCGCCCCCGCCGTCAAGGGTTTCTTCTGGCCGGTCGAAATCCCGACCGAGGTGCGGGCGTCCGCCGGGCGCTCGCTAGCGAAATCAGGAACGCGCGGTGTCGTGAACCCCGGGTACCCCGAAGAGGGGACGAGAGATGCGGACGCCCGCACAACCGACGAGATGACCAACCAACCGAGTTGACGAGAGAACGAAGGAGTCATGGCGTGCTGCAGGTTGTGGCAGTGATCCATCCAGATGCCGGGACTTGGCGAAGGTCCCCACCACGGGGGGCACGGTGGGGACCTTCCGGTTGCGCGTCGCACCGATGACGCCCAAGGCTTCGTCGGTTCGCCTGACGGAGGGGGCCGGCGGGCGGAGCGGCGGGGGGCGCCTACTGCATTGATGCGCGCATCAATACGTACTCCCAAAAGCGTCGCCTGGCAAGAGGTTCACGACGGATTCGTGACAGCGGCGTATCCATCTGTTGCGATAATCCGATATCGGCGCAGACCAGGGTACGTGAGTGTCCTGTTTGCGAGATTCCGCGGTATGCGGGCACGTTTCGTCGCGTGGTGCACACACTCGACCAGTCCTCATACTCTTGCCACCGTCACGGCTCCGCCCACACCGGAGTCGACAGGATGGGCCAGCGCACGAGGGGGGCGCTGGCCCTTGCTCGTCCGGGCGGGCAGGGACTAGGAGACTGCCCGACGCATTCGCCGCCTGTAAGCGACGAGGACCGCTTCGAGACTCTCTCACGCACATGTGCCCGAGCTCGCGAGCAGGGCCACGCGAGCCCCGCTCCGCTGCGTGTCGGCGAACTGTCGTCCACGAGTCATGGCGCCCGTTCAGATTGGCATCACCCTGCCAATGCCAGCGTCTGCTCCGACCGGCTCGTTACGCTACGGGCGAGCACCTCGTGCGGCATTCCCTTTAGCCGCGCCCGAACGGGCTTCGCCAGCCCGACATCGAGGCCGGCCAACTCAAAGGCCCGCGGGCCAATGTGGATGGTCCCGGGGCCAGCAAGATCGCACAGCCGACTCGCGATGGTGACGGCGCGCCCCCACACGGCAAAGCCAGCAGGCTCCCACGATGGGCTGACTAGGACCTCACCGCATTCGATACCGACGTGAACGGGGAGTCGGCCAGGCTGGTTCGCGGCCGCGGCGACCAGCGCCAGCCCGGCCCGTACGGCCCGGATGGCCTCGTCCCCGGGCTGCGTACGCAGTCCAAAGACGCACATGAATCCGTCCCCGAGGACCTGCTGGATGTGCCCCTCGTGGGCTCGTATAAGTGCGACGAACTCGTCCATAATCGGGCGAACGACCTCGTAAACCGTCTCGGGCTCGGCGGACTCAACCAGCTTGGTGAAACCGCTCAGGTCGGCGAAAAGGACTGCCACGTGCGTACGCCGTCGGCTGGCAATGTCCGCGGCGCCATTCGAACCACGCATCTGTTCCCCTCGGATCGGATACTGGTGAAGAGGCGGCACGCACGTCCCAGATACATGCGATGTCTCATCCATGATCTGGACGTCGGACGCGCGAGTTCGCCGAGGCGTACGCGGACCGCATCGAGCGCGACTACGACGAGTTCCGGTGGGCCGTTACGGACGGGCGCGTCGACCCCGTCATGGATTGGTAAATGGCCACACTCGAACCGACGCGTAAGCTCGAACCCGTCGAGTCACTCGGTGACGCCGCCGGCCGCCGAGGCCTGCCGGGTGCGCTGAACGAGCCGGTGTGGTCGCCGGATGGAGTCGGTTCGTACGAAGGGGTGAACCACGGTGTCGTCTCCTACGCTGCCCCTGCTCGACCCGGACACATATGTGTCCGGTGTGCCGTACGATCTGCTCGCGCGGCTGCGCCGGGAGTCGCCTGTGGTGTGGGTGGCCGAGCCACCGCTCGCTGGCTGGCCGGGCGGGCCGGGGTTTTGGCTGGTCCTGCGGCATGCCGACGTGACGGCGGTACTGCGCCAGCCTGAGGTGTTCTCGTCGTGGCGCGGCGGCACTCAGGTACGCGATCCGGCGAACCCGACGGCGCTCGCGTTCGTCCGGCAGATGATGCTGAACCAGGATCCGCCTGAGCACGGCCGGTTGCGGCGGTTGTTGACCCGCTCATTCACTCCGCGTGCGGTTGCGCTGCTGGAGGCCGGTATTCGGGCCAACGCGGCAATGTTGGTCAATCGGGCGCTTGATGCCGGCGATGCCGGAGAGTGCGACTTTGCCACGGAGATCGCCGCCGACCTGCCGTTGCTGACTCTGGCCGACATACTTGGCCTACCCGAGGAGGATCGCTGGCTGCTGTTCGACTGGTCCAACCGGGTCATCGGGTACCAGGATCCGGACTACGCGGTGTCGGCACAGTTCGACCCGACCGCGGGTACTGAAATGGCCCGTCAGGCCGTGATGCTGCGCCCGGAGCCCGACGCCGATGGGCGGATGCCCGACCCACGGACGCGCGAGGGCATGCCGGACCTGTACGCCTATGCACACCTGCTCGCCGAGGAAAGGCGCCGGTCGCCGGGTGAGGACGTGACCTCAATCCTGCTGGCACAGATGGACGACCTCGATGGTCAGGTATCGGTGACCGAGTACGAGACACTGTTCTGGCTCTTCGCCGTGGCCGGCAACGAAACCCTGCGCAACGGCCTGCCCGGCGGCATGATCGCGCTACTTGAGCATCCGGCGGCGCAAGACCTGCTACGCGCGGAGCCCGGCCGGCTGGACACCGCGGTGGAGGAGATGCTGCGGTGGTGGACTCCGGTGATGCTCTTTCGGCGTACCGCGGCTGCCGACGCGATGATCGCTGGTGTACGGATTCGGGCTGGGGACAAGGTTGTGGTGTCGTTTGCGTCGGCCAACCGCGACGAGTCGGTGTTCGCCGACCCGGATCGCTTCGACCCGACCCGGCAGCCGAACCCGCATCTCGCGTTTGGCCACGGCCCGCACTTCTGCCTCGGCGCGCACCTGGCCCGGGTACAGATGAAAGCGCTCTTCGCCGAGTTGCTTGCCCGCACGTCGGTGGTCGAGTACGCGGGCGAGCCAACGTATCTGCGCTCGACCTTCCAGCGTGGCGTCAAACACCTGCCGATCCGTTGGCGGCGCCAATCGGGCTGCCCACGTTCGCGTACCAAAGTCGCCTGAGGGATCACCGGTGCGCTCAGCGACTTCCTGCGGCAGGATAGATATGTGCCGACTCATGTCGCATTGCTCCGCGGCATCAACGTCGCCGGCCGCAACAAGGTCTCGATGGCAGACCTGCGTGATGTGGTGGCTTCCCTCGGGCATACCGACGTCGCGACGTACATCCAGAGTGGCAACGTGTTGTTCACTACGACGAAGAAGGACACGTCGGCACTCGCGCGGGCAATCGAACGTGCCGTAGCGAAGGCGCTTAGCGTCAATCCCGGCATCGTCGTCGTGTCGCGCGACGAACTCGCGACAGTCGTGAACGACAACCCGTACCCAGAGGAAACCAACCCAAAGTATGTTCATGCGATCTTCCTCGCCGAGAGACCAGGACGGGAGATGGTCGATCGGATCGCGGCCGCGCAGCGGCAGGTGGCTCAGAAAGGCAGTCGTGACACCGCGCAGATCGTGGGTAAGACCCTATTCCTGCACACGCCGGACGGTTTCGGGACAAGTGAGCTCGCGGCCAAGCTCACGGGTAACCAGCGAGCGATCGCCGCGAGCGGTACGGCGCGCAACTGGTCGACCGTCACTAGGCTTCTTGTCCTGTGCAACGCGCCGTGAGGCGGCCTCGACGCGCCGCCGGTAGGAGACACCCCCGCGGCGGTGCTCGCCTTCGACGTGTACTGCCACCGCATCCGCAAGTACGTCGGCGCCTACCACGCCGGAGCGGTTACCGGTTGATCCGCTCCGTCTTGAGCGAGTCGCCGGCCGCTCGGAGCCGGTCGACGAGCACAGGTCCCAGCGCGGTCGCCGGCGTCAGAACTCCCGCTGTATAAGGCAGGGCGTCGCGGTCTAGCGTCAGGCAGAGCGCGCTCTCCCCGAGGATCACCGATGTCGCCGCGTAGCCCGGATCCCC
>JAXIPB010000265.1:0-10070 GCA_045403155.1 Micromonosporaceae bacterium | reverse complement strand
CAAGCAGATGCCCCAACTCGTCGCCGCGCTACGCCGACACGCCAACCCCGCACCCGCCCGAAGCACCGAAACTGTCAGCCCCGCCGCATAACATCAGACGGGATCGTCACCGAAATTCCACGATCCCCGTGACACCCTCGGCAGCATCGTGCGTTCGGGTAGCACTGGGCCGAGTTGTTGTTTGGCGAGAGTGAGGGCTCGTTCGTAGCCTGGCCGGACCGTGGCGTCGAAGAGCCGCCCGAGGCGCAGGCTCATCTCGGCGGAGACGTGGCCGAGCAGCGCCATCAGGGCCTGTAGCGACACGCCTGCACTGAACTGGTAGAGAGCGATGTTCTAACCCTGCGAATGCCCCGCTGTCCCTGGTGGATCGGTGCCGCCATTCGTCATGGTTGATGATCGCTGGATCTTGCTAGGTCGGCGGCGTAGCGGGACCAGTCTGTGTGCCGGCGTCGCGCATCCAGCGGACCGCGGTGGTGGGGGCGATGTGGAGCAGGTCGGCGAGTACTGCTGCGGGTAGGTGGGCGGCCAGGTGGGTGAGGGAGGAACGGCGTCCGGCGCGGGCGTCGATGCCGAAGTGGCGGAGGCGGTCGCCGAAGCGGGACGCGGTGATCGGCCGGCCTGGTAGGAGGCCGGGGAACAGCCAGTGGGTCACGGTTGGGATCCGACGCCGACGTAGGTGCATCCGGCGCGGATCAGTTCGGTCACCGCTGCGGCCAGCGGTTCTTGGATGGCCACGTCGTCGCCGAAGCGGATGACGATGGCGCCGTCGCGGTCGATGACCTGATCGATGGTCATGGCGGCGATGCGGGACAGTTGCTCATCGGAGCCAAACGCCGCCGGATGACACCGGTTTGACCAGGGCAAAGCATGGGTGGCCCAGACGTCGGCTAGTTCTCCGCGTGGACCACGAACACCGGACAGTGGGCGCGCCGGATCACGGCGTGACTGACAGAGCCCAGCCGCATTCCAGCGAACCCACCCGCGCCGCGCGCGCCGACCACGACTGCGGCGGCCCGGCGCGAAGCGTCGACGAGCGCATGCCGAGCATCACCCGGTACCGCCCGGCCGTGGACGGCCAGCTCCGGGCTCTGTTTGGCCTCTTCGACCGCTGCGTTGAGAATCGTATCCGTCGTCGCGGTGTCGACGGTGTCCGTCGGGGCATGCACCACCAGCAGAGGAACGCCGCGCAGGAGGGCCTCGTCGGCCGCGAACCGCAGGGCGGCCTGGCCGGGACTAGAGCCGTCGACGCCGACGACGACGGGCAGGCTTGGCCAATCGGGGGACGGTGGCCAGGCCGGTACCCGAACCACTAGGACGGGGCCGCGGGCGTCGGTGACGACCTGCGAGCTGACCGAACCGGCCAGCAGGCCGGCGAAGCCACCTCGGCCACGGCTGCCCACCACCAGCAGTCCTGCGGTCGCGCTCAGCTCGACGAGGAGTCCGGCTGCAGATCCGAGGAGTAGTTCGCTGGTGACGGCGACGGTGGGCGACCGGTATCGCACCCGGTCAGCGGTCTCGTGCAGGAGCTCGTCGCCGCCGTCACGCTCGCGATCGACGAATGGCACTCGGGTCGCGTGTCGGACGTGCACTACCCGCAGCGGCCAGCCGCGCAGGTCGGCCTCGATCGCGCCGTGGTCCAGCGCGATGAAGCTGCCCGGGGATTCGTCGACGCCGACCACGACCAGCCGCTCCCTGGGTGTGGCTACATATGGTTGGACGGCGACCTCGCCCCCTTGGTCGGTCGCGGCTCGCTGGTCGCGCTCGTGGGCTCGCTCCTCGGCGTATTGGATGGCGCCCATGTAGCGCACCATGGCCTGCTCGTATCGGGTAGGCCGCCCCGGATGACCGGTCACCTCGCGGCGTGCCTCACGTCCGGCCCCGAAGGCGTCTTGCTCACTCATCGCACACCCCCCGCTCTCGCCCTCGACCAAGCGGCAGCGTCTCGGTCTCTATTTAGCTTCGGTCATGAGACACGCCGTCCAGCAGAGGCGAACGGCCTGTGCGGGACTTCCATCGTGTCCGGAACCTGTCGAGTCTGGCTGGGCCATGGCACGCCACAGCCCATGCTGGGCTGTTGGCTGTTCCCCGGATACAGGACGTTCTGCCCGGTCGGCGAATAGGGTTCGAGATGAGTCTAGGCGTCGGCCTACCGCTGAAAACGAACGTACCTGTCTCTGCGTTCGCCCGCAGGGGAGCGCCAAGGATGACTGTGGCGGTGCGGGACAGGGCCGGCGCGGAAAGGGGCTGTGGGATGCGTGCGGTAGGTGTGATGAGCCGGCCGGTGGTCGCGGTCCGGGCAGATGATTCGCTCGAGCAGGCGACGGCGGTGTTGACCGCCAACAACATCACCGCAGCGCCCGGCCCGCGCAGTTGCCGGTGTGTCCGAAGTGCAGCTTCGCCAACTGGTGTAGCGCGTCGTGATGGTGGGGGACGGGATGACTTCCCGTGAGGATGATGGCCCGACGGCGTCGTCGGGTTATCGGCTGCTGCCCCACACCGCGGATGTGATGGTCTGCGCGTGGGCACCAACGGTCGAGGACTGCCTGGCGCAGGCGGTACGGGGGCTGGTGTCCAGTTTTGCGGAGCCACACACTGCGCGTCCGCAGCGCCTGCTCCCGTTCGTTTGCGACCCTGCGCCGGAGCCGGAACTGCTGGTTGAGCTCCTGGAGGAGGCGATCTACCTGATCGACGCACACAATGCGATCCCGGTACAGGTGGCGGTGGCCCGCACTCCAGACGGCGGCCTGGTGGGGGAGTTCGGGGTGGCGGCGCGCGCGGACGTCGAGCTGATCGGCCCGGCGCCGAAGGCGGTCACCCGGCACAACCTACGGTTCGCGCAGGAGGACTCGACGTGGCGGTGTGAAGTGATCGTCGATGTGTGAGGTCAGCCTTTGACGACGCCGATCGGTACCAGCCGCGCCACCGGGTCGGCCAGCCTTGCCTGCTGGCAGGCGTGGACCACCTCGTCGACGTCCTTGTAGGCCGCGGGTGCCTCCTCGGCCAGCCCACGGCTGGTGGATCCACGCACCAGCACGCCGGCCGCGGCCAGTTCACGGCGCAGTTGCGCGCCCTGGGTGCGGCGGGCGGCGGCGTGGCGGGACAGCACCCGTCCGGCGCCGTGGCAGGCGGAGTGGAATGCGGCTCCGCCGGCGACGCCGACCAGCACGTAGGAGGCGGTACCCATCGATCCGGGGACCAGCACCGGCTGTCCGATCGCTCGGATCGGGGCGGGCAGCTCGGCGTGGCCCGGCGGGAACGCCCGGGTGGCCCCCTTGCGGTGTACGCACAACTGGCGCGGACGTCCGTCGACAGTGTGCGTCTCCAGCTTGGCCAGGTTGTGTGACACGTCATACAGGAGGCTCAATTCGCCCAACCCGGCGTCGGCGAAGGCCCGCCGGGTGGCGTGGGTGAGCAGTTGCCGGTTGGCTCGGCCGTAGTTGGCGGCGGCGGCCATCGCCGTTAGGTAGCGCTGGCCCCCTGCTGACATCACCGGGGCACAGGCCAGTTGCTGGTCGGGCACGCTGATGCCATGTCCGCGCATCGCCGATAACATGGTGCACACGTAGTCGGAGCAGATCTGGTGACCTAGTCCGCGCGATCCACAGTGGATCATGACGCAGACCAGGTCCGGTCGCAGGCCCATCGCCTCGGCGGCCGAGGAGTCGTAGATCTGGTCGACCGCCTGGACTTCGAGAAAGTGGTTGCCCGAGCCCAGACTACCGACCTGAGCGCGACCGCGTTCCAGCGCCCGGGCGCTGACCGCGGCCGGGTCGGCACCCGATACCGCGCCGGCGTCCTCGCAGAAGGTCAGGTCCGCCGGCACGCCGAAGCCGTGCTGCACCGCGTACGCCGAGCCGCCGACGAGGATGCCCTCCAACACCTCGGCATCGGCAACGGGCAGCACTCCGCCGCGACCCATGCCTCTCGGGATCGCCGCGGCCAGCAGATCCATCAGGGGCTCCAGGCGTCCGGTGGACTCTGCGCGGGTGTGGTTGGAGACGAGCAACCGCACACCACAGGAGATGTCGAAGCCCACCCCTCCGGGCGAGACCACACCACCCTCGGCCGGATCGGTGGCCGCGACACCGCCGATCGGGAAGCCATAGCCCCAGTGCAGATCCGGCATCGCGTAGGACGCCTCGACGATGCCGGGCAGTGTGGCGACGTTGGCAACCTGCTGCAGCGCTTGATCACCGGGAGCATCGGGCAGCAGGCTCTCTGAGGCGAAAACCACACCAGGCACCCGCATCGCCCCGATCGGATCGATCCGCCACCGGGACACACCATCAGGAACAAGAGAAACCACGGTGCACCGTACCTCCTACCACCCGGACCGCCCTTAGCTGGCTCGCATCAAACGGTCGGCCACGCCGAAGGCCCCCGCACCGGGTCGTCAGCATCCCGGATCAGGTCGTTAATCCCCATCCGGCGGCAGAGGCAAGGTTGAGGGCCTGTGCCGTCGCGGTATCCGCCTGCTGGTCTTGAATGTCGACCGCGCCGTGTGGTGCTTTCCGCACCGCCGGACTGGCTCGGATTGGGACACTCGGCCTATGGGTTTTGCGTGGCGAGCGTACGCCAGTTCCGTGGGGCTCGTGCGCTGTCGGACATTGGGCCTGCCGATGGCGGCGGAGAACAGAATGGCCGTTGCGACCAGAGCAGCAATAAGAACGGGGGGAACCAGCATGAGTTTGGCCAGGGACTTTATGCATCCGGACGCGCAGCGTATCGGGGAGGCCGAGACGCTAGCAGCGGCCGCGGCGAAGATGCGCGACCTGCACGTTGGGGCGTTGCCGATCTACGGTTCGGATGATCGTCTGCACGGGATTATCACCGACCGCGACATCGTCGTGCGTTGCGTGGCCGAGGGTGGCGATCCGCAGACAGTGACCGCACAGCACTTGGCGAAGGGTACACCCATCTGGGTGAACGTCGACGCTGATGTTGGTGACGTGCTGCGCACGATGGAACAGCACAAGATCCGCAGGCTGCCGGTAATTGAGAACCATCGGCTGGTCGGGATGATCAGTGAGGCCGATCTGGCGACGCACCTGAGCGAGCAAGAGGTCAGCGAGTTCGCGTCGGCGGTTTACAGCGCGCCCCCCGACCAGCTGAAGGCGAGCCCCGCCGAAGCGATCACTCGAGGGGGTACGACGACAGCCCCGCCAGGCTCCTTCCATTCGACAGGTTCGAGCCTGGCGCGGCGCCCGGGTTACAAGCCAGGCACCAAATCTGCGTAGTGGGTTGTCGTCCCGTCCAGCGTCGGGACCTTCGGCCGTTCCGTGCCCGCGGCTTCGAAGCAAGACTGCTCGTGCGGGCCGCGAATCGAAGAGTCGGGAGAAACGGGGGTGGCGACGATGACATCGTCTGTGGTGGATGTCTCTGACGTTGAGATCGTGGTACAGGGGGACCTGCCCGAGAGCGTGACCGAGTACGCACGCGACAAGGTCATCGCGCTGGCGGAGCACCTTGCCACGCCGGTTCTGCACGCTCGGATCAGGCTGACTCACCAACCCGATCCCGCAGTGGCGCGCCCGGTGCGTGCCCAGGCCAATCTCGATGTCAACGGCCGACTGGTGCGGGCGCAGGTCGCCGCGACCAACGGTCACGAGGCGGTCGACCTGCTTGTCGACCGGCTACGGAACCGGCTGGTCCGGCTGTCGCAGCATTGGGAAGCGCTGCGCGGCCGGCGCCCGTCCGCCGAGCCGCACGAATGGCGCCACGGCGCCGAACCGACGCACCGACTGCCCTACTACCCGCGTCCGGTGGAGGAGCGGCAGTTGATCAGGCACAAGTCGTTCGCGCCGGCGCGGATCAGTTCGTCCGAGGCGGCGTGGGAGATGGATCACATGGACTACGACTTCCACCTGTTCACCGAGGACGAGACCGGCGGGGACGCGGTGGTCTACCGGGGTGGTTCTACCGGCTACCGGTTGGCCCGACTGGCCTCGGGGCCGACGTGGCTCGGGCTGTCGGATGTGCCGATGACGATCAGTCCTCATCCCGCCGCTCGGCTCACGGTTGCCGAGGCGAGGGACCGGCTGGAAGTCGCCGGGCTACCGTTTGTGTTCTTCGCTGAGGCGAGCACCGGCCGGGGGTGCGTGCTCTATCACCGCTACGACGGCCACTACGGGCTCATCACGCCGGCGCAGTAGCCCGACCGCGGACGACGGCCTAGCTGACGTCTCCCACCCTGGAGTCGGACCTGATCAGGCCCGCGCAACAGTTGCATTGCTGGTAGTTCGCGCATCTGTTGGACGATAGGCAAGTCTCGTTTACAGGCTAGGCGGGTTCCCCACGGCGATAAGGATTTCATCGGCGAGGCGGGTGGCTCGGGCAACTTGAGCCTGGTCGATGCCCGATCCGGTGAGTTGACCGTTCTCCAGTCCGTGAGCCAATGTGCGAACCGCCTCGGTAAGAGCGACTACCCGATCCTCAGGTGCCTCCCCCTGCTTCCGCGTCGGAGTGGTGGGTGCACCGGTCGGCGCGGCGGTGATGCCGTCGCCGAGTATGGCGCGCAGGTCGCTGGGGAGTTCGGCCACGGTCTCGGCGACTTGTCCCGGTGACATGTAGTTCGCGTCGATTCTCGCTCAACGGGTTTAATGGCCACCTCCTCGGTATTGAGGGGAATCGGAACATCAGGTCTCGCCACCCACTCGGTCGGTCGGCTGCGGGTCCCGGCGCGGCACCACGATAACCGGCTCGCGGCGACCGAGCCGGTGGCAGCGTTATTCCACTCGACGTGCTGACCCTCCGCTGCGCCAGTCGGGCACAATCCGTCTGGCGAGT
Organism: Micromonosporaceae bacterium; assembly: GCA_045403155.1. Lineage (GTDB taxonomy): Bacteria > Actinomycetota > Actinomycetes > Mycobacteriales > Micromonosporaceae > JAXIPB01. Next base: position 3,284 of record JAXIPB010000265.1, on the reverse strand, counting down.
CAAGCAACGATCCGGGGCAGCCGGCCGGACTTCGTCGGTGTCTACCCGGCTGAGGGGACCGGCCGGCCGCATTCGTGTTGACGATAGGCCCCTCAGTGCCTGTGTGGTCGCTGTTCTCGTCGTTGCCCAACCACGCATTCCTAACCAACGGCCGAGCGACATCGCCGGCAGCTGTGCGCGAACGATCGCAAGAACTGAGACTCGCGGCATCCTTCGCAGTTGGGATATCCTAGCGGCGCGATCGGGCACTCACTAACCACAGTGGACGCGTGGAGATCGACCTAACGACCACGCTAACCCGCGCCGGATCGTTGCCGCCAGCGTCGATCAGAGATCCAAAGGGCCGCTCATGGAGAACTTCTGGTCGACCTTGAAGATCGAGTTGGTGTACCGCCACTCGTGGCGCACCCGCGACGAGGCCGAGAACGCGATCTTCGCCTACATTGACGGCTGGTACCCTGTGCGACGCATGCAGCGCAACCTCGGCGACCTCAGCCCCGACGAGTACGAGACCGCCTGGTACACGGCTACCATCGATCAGCCAGGCACACCTGGCAACACCCTCGAGCCGGCCGGCGCCAGGTAACGGGCAGCAGCTCACCTGCCACCGCCGCGTTGGTGTGGCTGGCCGTGGTCAATGCCGTGCTCGCTGTGTTCAGCCTGCTGCCCCGGAGCCCCCGCTGGAGGGCGGGCGGGTGCTTGCGGGCCGTGCTGTGGTGTGGCTGCGCGGTGACCGGGCGGCGGCTCACCGGGCCGTGTGCCGCGCTGGGGTAATCCTCGGCTGGCTGCTGGTCGCCTTGGGCCTGGCGCCGGTGCTGGCGGCCAACCTCGGTGGGCTGTGGCGGTGGTGCTCGGCTGGTTCCTGGTCGGGGCGGCCAGCGCGGAGAGCACCGACGCAATGCTGCGCAGCAGCCTCGCCCGGCTTCGGGTGGGGTGATGTGATGCACCCTCTCCCGCGTGTGGGTACGCCACCCAGTCAGTCGTGAACTTCATCACCACCGTGGCCTGGAAGCGTCCGGACAGCACCTTCCCGGTGCTCGATCTCGACGGACGTCTCGCCGGTGTTGTCAACCTGGCCCGATTGGCGCGGGTGCCGGCCGCCGACCGTGACACGGTTCGCCTCGGTGACGTGCTGACGCCCCGGGATCATGTGCTCGTGCTGGACCCGGCAAGCCCGCTTGCTGACGCGGCGCCAGCGCTGTCTGCCGGTGGGTTTCGGCTGGCCGTGGTGGCGGTGGACGGCATGTATCGGGTGTCCTCAGTCTCGGCGACCTCGCCCGTGCCGTCGACCTCGCCGCGCTCGAATCCAAGCCCGACCGCTCCGGGGAAGCAGGAGTGTCGATGTTGGACGGAACGTCTGGTATCACTCGAACGTAGTGGCCAGCGGGCAGGCGCTGTTGGGGTGATCTGTCAACGTTGTGCGACAAGCGTCGATCCGCCGATTCCTGCTAGGTGCGGCACAGGTACGCGTTAGGGTTAATTCGCGGCGAACTGACCGCACAACCAACCCGAACAAGGTCGCCGCCACTGCGGCACCGGGGGGAGGGACGTCATGAAAGCGTTGGTCCCGCGGGTCTTTGCGGACGTGGAGGACTGGTTCGAAACCGAGCTGGCCGGTATGGGTGCTCACGCGATTCGAGTGGAGGACTTTCGGGAGAAGGACAAGTACGTGCTACGGGCCGAGCTGCCCGGGCTGGACCCAGAGCACGATGTCAAGGTCAATGTCGATCGTGGCGTGCTGACCGTTGAGGCCGAGCGCTCCGAGGAGAAGCACGACAAGCACCGTACGGAGTTTCGCTATGGTGCCCTGCGGCGCTCGGTGACGCTGCCGAGCACGGCGAGGGAGGACAAGATCAGCGCGCGATACGACAAGGGCATCCTGGAAGTCATGGTGCCGCTCGGTCAGCCGGAGACGGCAGGACGCTCGATTCCGGTCGAACCGTCAGCTTGACCACCCCGGGCACGGCTCACCTCGCGGGCGGCTCGAGCGCCCGTACGGCCGCGTCGATGCGTTCACGATCGAGCGCTACGGCGACCTCGGCGATGCCCTGGCAGATCAGCTGCCTGCCGCCCCCGGTGAGCGCGACGAGCGCCGCGACTGGCTGGTTCTCGGCGAGGTAGCTGGCGCTGAACTCGTGGATGCCGCGGTCGAGGGCGGCCCGCGCCAGCAGCTCCACAAGTGCGGTGGCTAGTCCGATCCGGCGCCACGCCGGATCGACCACGACGGCCACCTCGGCCACACCGCCGCCCATGGCTTCATATCGGGCGATAGCGACGCCCCGCCCGGTGCGTTCGTCGGCGGCGGCGAGGGCGAACCGGTGCATGTAGTCCAACGTGGTCAGACGGGCGACCAGCTCGGCCGTGACGTGCGGCGGGCCACCGAGGAAGCGCCGCCGCAGGGTGTCGGAGTCGGCGGTCAGGATGGCCTCCGCCAGCTGGGGCCCGTCGGCAGGGATGACTGGCCGAATCAGGACTGTACGACACATCGCGCAGCGGCAGCCGGCGTTCGTACTCCCGAGGGTAGCCCGGTGGTACCTGAACCGCATGGCGTGGCAGCACGTGGCGGCGGGCGTGCACTCGATCCAGCAGGTCGCTGGTGTTGGCTCGGATCCGTTCGGCGATGTCGGCGAAGGCCTGCGCGTGGGTGCCACCGCGGTACTCGATCGACGCGCAGATCACCCCGCCGGCGTTGGCCACAACGTCGGGCACGTTGAGGATGCCCCGTTGGGCGAGCACAGACTCGGCGCCGGAGGTGACGGCCAGGTTGGCGCCTTGGAGCACCACTGGTGCGCGTACGTGGTCGACATTGCCCTCGTGGATGGCGTGCGCCTGGGCGGCGGGTACGAGCACGTCGCACTCTACCGAGAGCAGATCGTCGCGGCCGATGGATGTCGCATCGGAAAGTCGCGTGACAGGACCGGTTCGCTTGCTCGCCACCAACGCCGGCACGTCCAGTCCGTCAGGGTTGTGCACGGCCCCGGTGCTGTCGGAGACCGCGACGACTCGTGCGCCTCGTTGGGCGAGTTGAAACGCCGCGTGCTGGCCCACTGCCCCGAAAGCCCTGTACCGCCACGCGGGCGCCGCCAATCTTGAGGTGGCCAGCGGACTCGAGCGCCTCCGCGCAGATCGCCAGTCCGAATCCGGTCGCGCCCAACTCGTCGAGCGGGATACCGCCGATGATGGCCGGCAGCCCGACGGCGCGGCCGATCTCGTCGTGGATCCAGGCCATTGCTGTCTCGTCCGTGCCCATGTCGGGACCGGGCACATAGTCGACCAGGCATCGG
>JAXIPB010000282.1:0-3650 GCA_045403155.1 Micromonosporaceae bacterium | reverse complement strand
GCTTCGAAGCCGAGCTCGTCGCGGTTTAGGAAGCGACCGCCAAGACGCGCTCCACCCGGGTTGATCATGAGGTTCGGGGGGCCGAAACGCCGTCGACAGGCACCCTTAGTTCATGATCAACGCGAAAAGCCACAGGAAGCTGGTTTCGTCGCGCAGGGTTGGCGGATTCCGGCCCCTGCCCGCCAGATCAGGAGAAAGCTGATAGGGGTGACTGATCTCGTCGCGGCGGCCCGGCCGTCGAAGGATCTTCGACAGGTCCTTGTTCCACTGGCGCTGGCCCAGTTCATCTGCAGCTTCGCCGGCTCCAACATGAACGTCATGATCAACGACATCAGTCATGACCTGGACACCACCGTTCAAGGCGTACAGATCTCGATCACGGCGTTCCTGCTGGTCATGGCGGCGCTGATGATCCCCGCGGGCAAACTGACCGACCGATACGGCCGGAAGCGATGCTTCGTCGCGGGACTCATGCTGTACGGAGTGGGCGCCCTCCTCAGCGCGGTGTCTCCCGGGCTAGGTGTACTCATCCTCGGCAACTCGATCCTCGAGGGCGTGGGCACGGCACTGCTGATCCCGCCGGTCTACATCCTTACCACGCTCTTATTCGCCGGGGTCACCGCGCGGGCGCGGGCCTTCGGTGTGATCAGTGCGATGGGGGGCGTCGGCGCCGCGGCCGGGCCCCTCCTTGGTGGCCTCATCACCTCAGCGATCAGCTGGCGTGCGGCCTTCGTCTTCCAGGCATTGGTCATCGTGGCGATCATCGTCTTGAGCCGGAATGTACGAGATCCACTACCACCAGACCCTACGAGGCCCTTCGACACCGGTGGCGCGGTGCTCTCGGCCGTCGGCCTCATCCTCGTGGTCACCGGCATCCTGGCCGCCGACAACAACGGCTGGCTCACGATCGTCTTGATCCTGGCCGGTGCGCTCGTCCTCGCCGCGTTCTTCCGTTCAGTGCGGGCCAAAGAGCGGGCGGGCAAGGAGCCGCTGTTGTCGACTGACCTTTTCCGGAGTCGGACATCCAACCTCGGACTCGTCACCCAGAACACCCAGTGGCTGATTCTCATGGGCGTGTCCTTTGTGGTATCGGCCTTCCTCCAGGTCGTACGCGGCTACGACGCCATCCAGACCGGAGTGATCTTCACGGCCACCACCGCCGGACTCCTGATAACCTCCCTCGCCGCCGAGCGCCTCGCGAAGCGGAGATCCCAACGGACACTCGTCATGGCCGGATTCCTCATCACCATCGCCGGCATCGCGGCTCTGCTTGCGATGGTCATCGGCTCGCCCAGCGCCTGGGCCTTCGCGCCCGGACTCTTCCTCATCGGAGCAGGGCTCGGTCTGATGCTCACGCCGTCGGTCAACATCGTGCAGTCAAGCTTCGGCGAGGACCTGCAGGGCGAGATCTCGGGCCTGTCGCGCAGCGTGTCCAACCTCGGCTCATGCCTCGGCGCCGCCATCGCCGGCACTATCATCGTGGCGGGCATTACCGCCACGCCGGAGCGATCCTACGGGCTCGCGATGATCGTTCTGGCGGTTTTCGCCGTCGTCGGACTTGGAGCCGCGGTGTTGCTGCCGCGGGCCTTCGCTCCAGCCGAAGCTCGTTGAGCCTCCGCCAGGCGCGCTCTACGCCGAACGCGTTTACGGCACCGAGCCGCGCGGGACGATCCAATCCACCTGTTTGTTTCGTGACTGTGGCGATGTGGTCGAAGTCAGCATCGTGGTGAAGCACGGATGCGCCGCACTGCTCGGCGGCCGCCGCGGTGAGAAGGTCCATGACACCCGCCGCGCGGTGCTGGCTGGTCGCCGCCAGTAGCGCCTGCACCTGCCGCGCGCGAGACGCGATCTCATCGGAGCAGGCGAGCTGCGACAGCTGCCCGCGAACCCGAAAGATCCCTTGATGCTCGCGCGGATCGCGCGCGGAGTAGCCAAGTTCCAGATCGATGGTCACGAACGTCGCGAGTACACCGTCCGCGGCGAGGCTACGGAGTCGGGCCTCGGCGGCCGAATGCCGTTGAGCAACCGCGTAGGCGGATGTGTCAGCAAGGAACAGCGTCGTCAACGCCGGGCGCCGCTCATTACCTCGGCGTCAGTCAGGTCGAAACCGTCACCAGTCCGTCCGCCTCCGTCATGACCTCATCTTTTCGACGCAGCTACCCTCGCGCGCGCCCAAATGTGTCAATCCTGGTTGACGGCACGCGAACCACCAAGATCTCCGTTCTCCGACAGAATGTGGAGTGGGACTGTGGGACTGCACATTCTGTCGGAAGACGGCGATCACCGGGTACGGCTGGCAGTCAAGCCGCCCCCGCGTCGACGAGTGTGTGCACTCTTGCTGGCACCAGCCGGCAAGACTGCACCCGAAGCGAGGCTGGGCGGGACGTCCGTTGATCAGCCGGAGGCCGGCGCCTGACCAAAGCTCTGCGCCTCGTCGCCCTTCGTAGCGATCGTCTCTTCGCGATCCATCCAGCCATCGTCGCTGTCGTCGTACATCCGGGTGTCCAGGGTGCCGTCGAGGTCGGTGTCGAACTCGGCGTCGTCGACGAGACCGTCGCGGTCGTAGTCGTGCCCGATGAAGTCCACGACTCCGTCGTTGTCGCTGTCGACATGTATGTCGACACCGCCGTCGCTTCGTTCGTACGCGACATGCGCGTCCCAGCCGACGTCGCCATCCACATCGACCCGGGTGTGGTAGCCGACCGCCTCGTGCTGAGCCGTGCCTATGCTCTGACCGTCCGTCGGCGCCGAACCCATGATCTCGACGGGTCCGGACACTCCGAAGGACTGGTCCGACGCTCCGTCTCCGAGCGACTCGGTGGAGACACCATCGCTCAGCGACTGGATGCCACCCGGGGCGCCCCCGAACGTGCCCACGCCAGATGCCGATCCCGTCGCCTGGCCGCCGGCGGTCATCCCGAACATCGTCGCGACGGGACCAAGCAGCCCGACCACGCCGGACTTGCTTGTACGCAGTTCGACTGTGCGCTCCTCACCGGGGTCGCTCGTGACCTGCGCACCAAGTAGCTCGCGCTCGTCCGGATCGAGCCGGTAGCCCGCGAGCGCAGCCTCCGGGTTCGCCGCCAGGGCGGACTTGAAGGACGGGTCGGAGAGCAGTCGCTCCATCACCGCTTCGAGGTCACTCATGTCAGCCTCCCCGTGTCATTGTCCCCCGGCTAGTCAAGCTCGGGCATCGGTACGGGCTGCGGGCGCGGCCGGCACGTTCCACAGTGGAGAGCGTCCTCCACCACGAGACCCTCGGTTCGGTTGCGCGTCGTGCTGCGGTGGACCTCCAGCAGGTACGGGCCGAAGCGCGCGTGATCCTCGCAGACTCCTCGCCCGCAGAACCGGCACACGCCCCGAGCCGCCTTAGCACAAAACCAACACAGCACCTCTGACTCCCATCATCCTAGATCAGGGTCAGGGCACGGTCTGACCTGGATCTTGGTACCTGTCAACGTTGACGTCTTGCCCTTACTATCCGAAGCAGTCACCCAGACCTGGAGCACGCCACCGCCATTCTGCTTGCCTGGGTACGGGATTGGTCCAATCGAGCCGTAGAAGTTCTCGTCAGGAAGCATGGGAGCAGAACCTGCGGGGCCGAATCCGCTCCAGTGGACGCTAACCGTCAGCGCCTGCTCAGGATCGTG
>JAXIPB010000223.1:0-11065 GCA_045403155.1 Micromonosporaceae bacterium | reverse complement strand
CGCGTTCGACCGGGCTGTCGAGTACACAGCAAGTCGAGAATCCCGCGTTTCCCTCGACAGTTCGGGTGACTCACCGGTTTCACCCGTTGTTCGGCCGGGAGCTTGAGTTCGTCAAGCGTCGCAGGAACTGGGACGCCGATCGGGTCTATGTCTACGACGACGACGGTGAGCTGGTCTCGCTGCCGGTGGAGTGGACCGATGTCGCGGCCGAGGACCCGTTCGTAGTGATCGCAGCGGGCCGGTGCCCGTTCCGGGTCGAGGATCTGCTCAAGCTAGCCGACTTGGTGGACCGGGCCATGCGGCCGATCTCCGACCCATGATCTGAAACTGTAAAGTGAACTACGCCTCAACCGTAAAGAAGACTACGCCGCTGACCGACCTAGCCTGGTTGGGCCAGCGGCGCCGTTTGCAGAGAGAAGAGGGTAGCTAGGCTGCCAAGACTGCTGAGGTTGCGGCGCGTCGCGCCACATCTCAGGCTGCTTTTGGGCATAATCGTACTTACACAGTGATGAAGGGAGGTTGCGGTGGCTCGTCGAGGCAGGCCGGACCCGAAGGTGGCGGCGCTGCGGGAGGCTCGCACGCTCAACCCGCGGCCGGAGGCGGTACGCGATGAGCAGTTCGGCTCGTCGGAGTTCTTCGACCCGCGGGACCTGGTGCAGGTCAAGTACGAGATGGTGCGTCGGGTCGAGGTGGACGGCGCGGCGGTGACTCACGCGGCCGCGGCGTTCGGGTTATCCCGTCCGTCGTACTACGACGCGGCCGAAGTGTTGGCCCGTGACGGGCTGGCGGGGCTGATCGCGGCCAAGCCGGGGCCGCGGGGGGCGCACAAGCTCACCGACGAGGTGATCACCCATGCGCAGGCGCTGCTGGCCGCCGACTCCTCGCTGCGCTCGGCCGACCTGGTCGAGGCCATCGCCGCGCGGTTCGGGGTTCGCGTGCACCCACGCTCGGTCGAGCGGGCGCTGGCGCGGCGCCGACGGGCTGAGCCGGGTTCCAAAAGTGGCTGACCAGCCCGGCGCGGCGGACAGCGCCACGCCGACCGAGCGGTATGAGCAGCTGCGCCAGGTCGTGCTGGGCGGGCACGCCGAGGGCTGGCGGCACGGTCTGGGTGTGCTGACCGGCCGGGGCATGGCCGCCTGGATGCGGGCGTTGACCAGCAATCCACCATCCGCCCCGGCCTCCGCGGCCCCGGCAAGCCCGCAACCGGCCGGGCCGGCGCCAGGCACCCCGACCCGGGACGTGGTCGCTGTGCTGGCTCAGATGGCCTTAGCCCACGCCTGACCCGTTGCCTCACCGACACCTAACTTCGTCCCCTTATGGGAGGAGCACCGTCATGAATACAGAGGCCGCGATGAAAGTCACCGCCTCGCATCTGCGCCGTGACGCCTACCTGTACGTGCGTCAGTCCACATTGTACCAAGTGGCGAACAACACCGAGTCCACCCGCCGCCAGTACGACCTGCGCGGCCGGGCGGTCGCGTTGGGATGGCCCGCCGATCGAGTCATCGTCATCGACATCGACCAGGGCCAGTCCGGCGCCTCGGCCGCTGATCGGGAGGGTTTCCAGCGCCTGGTGGCCGAGGTCTCCCTCGGTAGGGCCGGGATCGTGCTCGGCCTGGAATGCTCCCGCCTGGCCCGCAACTCAGCCGACTGGCACAAGCTACTGCAGATCTGCGCCCTGCACGACACGCTCATTTGCGACGAGGACGGGCTGTATGACCCGTGCTCGTTCAACGACCGACTGCTGCTGGGCCTCAAGGGCACCATGAGCGAAGCAGAGCTCCATTTCCTGCAAGCCCGCATGCAGGGTGGGCTGCTGGCCAAGGCCCGCCGCGGCGAGCTGGCCGTGCGGCTGCCCGTCGGCTTGGTCTACGACGATGCCGGGCACGTCGTGCTCGACCCCGACACCGGCGTACGGCAAGCCGTCGGCCACCTGTTCACCGTCTTCTCCCAGACCGGTTCGGCTCTGGCGGTGGTGAAGGCGTTCAACGCCGAGCACCTCAAGTTCCCCGCCCGCCACCTGTCCGGCCCGCACGCCGGGCAGCTGTACTGGACGCCACTGCGTCACGACCGGGTACTCGCCACCCTGCACAACCCCCGATACGCCGGCGCCTACTTCTACGGACGCCGACGCCACCACGCCGACCCCGACGGAACCACGCGCACCGTGACCAAGCCCCGCGACGAGTGGACCGTGCTGATCCCCGACGCCCACCCCGGATACGTTACCTGGGAACAGTTCGACACCAACCAGGCCACCCTGGCCGCCAACGCCGCCGCCCACGGCGAAGACCGCAAGGCCGGACCCGCGCGGGAAGGCCCCGCACTGCTGCAGGGCCTCGTCGTGTGCGGCCAATGTGGACAGAGAATGACCGTGGGCTACCACAAACGTCACGACGGCAGCCTCGTGCCCGACTACGCCTGCCAACGCGACAGCATCAGCACCGGCACGCCGGTGTGCCAGAACATCTGCGGCGCCGGCGTCGACGCCGCCGTGGCCAACCTCGTCCTGGACACCCTCACCCCGCTGGCCGTCGACGTCGCACTCACCGTCGCCGACGAGATCGCGGCCCAAGCCGCCGACGCCGACCGCATCCGCGCCTCCCACGTCCAACGAGCCCACCACGCCGCCGAACAGGCCCGCCGCCGCTATCTCGCCGTCGACCCCACCAACCGGCTCGTCGCGGACACGTTGGAAGCCGACTGGAACACCAAGCTGCGCGAGCTCGCCGACGCCCAAGACGACTACGACAAAGCGAAAGGCCGCGCCGAACGCGAGCTCGACCAGACCCACCGTGAACGAGTCCGGGCGCTGGCCGCCGACGTCCCCGCCCTGTGGCACAACCCGAACACCCCGATGCGGGAACGCAAACGCCTCATCCGCCTCCTCGTCACCGACGTCACCCTGCTCAAAACCCACGACGGCATCACCGCGTCCGTCCGCTTCCCCGCCGGACAACACCACACCCTCAACCTGCCCCGACCGCTCACCGCATGGGAACTGCACACCACCGCCGAAACCACCGTGGTACTCATCGACGACCTGCTCAACACCCACACCTTCGACCAGACCGTCGAGATCCTCAACCAGCGGGGCCTGACCGGCGGCTGGGGCAAGCCCTTCACCGTCGCCTCCATCACCGCCCTATGCCGGGCGCGGAACATCCCCACCCACGCCGCCCGGCTACGCGCCGCCGGCATGCTCACCACCGCGGAGATCGCCGCGCAACTCGACGCCACCGTGGCCACGGTCAAGAAGTGGTACCGGCGCGGCCTGATCACCGGCCGACGCATCGACGGGCGTCGAGAATGCCTCTACCACCCCGGCCAACAACGCCCCGGCCGCACCCACATGGCCGCCCTCCGCCGCCCAGCCGACACCGCGAGCCTTCTCACCGGCGGTCAACTCGCCGACAAACTCTGCGTCACCCCCGGCACGGTCCACCGCTGGCACGAACTCGGACTCATCGACGCACCCAGCGTCGACGACCGCGGCTTCAACCTCTACCACCCCCACCAGCAACGCCCCACCGCCACCCAGGTCACCGCCAGCCAACGCCCACCCGACGCCGCAGACCTGATCACCGGCGGCCAGCTCGGCGCGAGGCTCGGCCTCGCCCGCTCCACCATCTACAAGTGGTACCAGCTCGGCCTCATCGAGGCCCTCGCCACCGACACGAACGGACGGCACCTCTACCACCCCAACCAGCAGCCACCCACCCCAGCCCAGATCACCGCAGCCCGCACCCGGGCCTGCACCGCCGGCGGCACATGCGCGCCCACGTCATAGCCCCATGCCACCATCGACCTCAAAGGCCAACGACGGCCAACCGCCATCCAAGGCATCGAATCATCAACAGGAGGTGCAGTGTGAAGCCCACTCGTTGGTCAGCCCGGTCTGCAGGAACAGCAACGTTTGTGGCCACCAGGTCTCGATTGTCCTGGCGAGCCGGTGCACCTCGGGGATGTCCGTGCTGGCGCACCAGGCGTAGAAGTCGTACAGCCAGGCCCGGATCACGTGCGGGGCGGTGTGCTGGCGGGCGCAAAATAGCAGGGTGCGCAGCTCCTCCTTGGCGATCCACGCGGCGAGGATCTGCCCCGTCGGGTCGTGGGCGAGCAGCTCGTTCCACAGTGTCGCCAACGCCTTGGGGTGCAAGCGCTCCCGCCCGGTGAGCAGCCGGCGACGGTTCGCCCATTCCGGGTCGACCTTGCGCCCACGACGGTTACGCAGTTCCCACGTGATCCTCCTGCGCACTGCGGTGAGGGCGTCGTTGGCGAGCTTGACCAGGTGGAGTGGTCCACGACGAGCTGCGCGTTGGGCAGCACATCGGTGGTGATCGCCGCCCGATACGAGGCGGCCGGGTCGATGACGACGTAGCGCACCACGTCGCGGAAATCCTGGCTGCGCTGGCGCAGCCAGCCGGTCACGCTGACCGAGGTGCCACCCTCGGCCTGCCCGAGCAGGCCCTGATCGCCGTACAGGTCGACGAACCCGTCCCACCGATCCACCCGTACCCACCGCTGTGTGAGCGTGTCGAAGCTCCAGCGCGGCTTGCCGCGACGGGTCTCGTCGATGCCGAGCACCGGGGTCGGCTCCGGCTCGCTGAGCACCACCGCGGTGTGCTCGTCCACGCACGCCTGCGCGGTCGTCCAGCCCACCCGGTGTGCGGCAGCGACCTCGGCGACGCTACGGTTGTCGGCCACCGCGTGCGCCACCGAGGCCCGCAGCCGGGCCGTTGTCCGCCGCCGGGGCGGGACCTGCGCCAGCGACTCCGTGAACGTCTGCTGTGGACATTCATCGGCGCGGCAGCGCCAACGATCCTTGTGCCACACCAACAACACCGCATCCGTGCCGTACGGGATGTCCCGCGGCCGGGTCGCCACGGTCTGCTTGCGCGAGGTCGACACCGCCCCACACCGAGGACACACGCCGGCGTGCTTCTCGGCGGTGACCACATGAACCACCCGTGCGCCATCGTCGCGGCGCTCGACACGCGAGACCGCCACTCCAGGCAGCCCAAGTAACAACGTCGTACCCTGCTCCAAGGCCCGTTCCTCTCGATCATGCTGCGTGAGATACAGCGATGATCAAGCAGGGACGGGCCCCCTCAACGCAGGCGCGCCGGACCTGAATGCCCGCTTAACTGGGAAGAGCCCGCTTAACTGGGAAGAGCCCTATGTTGATTGGGCATCCACTAACTGGAATGTCGCCACGAGTCCAGGATCCGGTCGATCTTGGGACGAACTCGGTCGCGAGCGTCCTCGCGACGCACGCCGGACATCAGCAGGTGGTCGTATTCGGTGTTCGAATGACGCACGGAGGCGACGACGGCCGCCGTGATCGCGTTCTCGTCCAGCGCCCGACCGGCCGCCGTGCGGCCGACCCGACCGCTTCCCCGCACCGCGGTGTGGTCAGCAATCGACTGCGCTCTCGATAGCGGGCAATTGGGGAAGAGGCGACGGATCTCATTCGCCAGGCGGGCCTGGAAGTCAAGGTCCTCGAGCTCACGGCGTACCCGATCCCGTTCCCGCCGACGCGCCCGCAGCTCCTCGTCCGCGAGGCACTGCTCCTCGGCCGAGTCCAAGGCCTCCGGCTCGACCAGCAGGCCCTTTCGTTCGTACTGCTTCCTGCTTCGGCTGAAGCGAACCACCACGGCCGACAGACCGCTCGCCTTCCTCGCCCGCCGGGTCAGCGCCGCGTCTCCGGCCGGCAGGAAGACCAGGTGATCCATGTCCGCGCAGGTCATGCAGATCGGTCCGGCGTCCTCCATGATCAGGAACTGATCCGTCGCCCCGCAGCCGGCGCAGGTGAACTCATTCAGCGACTGGATGACCACGATATCGGGTGCGGCGCTCTGCCTCTGCGTCATGCGCTCCCGCGTCTGCTCGGGAAGCGCGGCGGACATCCAATGGGTACGGAAGAGTCGCTCCACGTCCGGGTCGGCGTCGGCTGTGAAGACCAGCGGTCGTCGGTCCCGTGCCGCGGCCACGTACTCAACCTCGCTCGGCGTGAGGCCGTGCGCACCCGCCCACCGACGAAGCGACGTGAGGGCTTCAAGCAGCCTGTCGAGGGGTACAGGTGCCGCAGCCGCCAAGTAATCGGCCCGTCCCTGTCGCCAGACCTTGATGCTCCGCCAGGACAGCCATCCCATTCCGGCGAGCACGTCGACCGGTGCCACGAACCGCTCGCGCCCCAGCGCGGATGCGGCGGCGGTCGACACCCGCTCATCGAGCCGGACCTTCGTGCTTCGACCCACGAAACGACCGTGCCACAGTCGGGCTCAGCCGACCAGATCCCGCCAGAAGTTCACCGTTACCCGCGGCTGCCAACCCTCGTCACGACGGTCCATCCCAAGCCCACCGAACTCCTGGTGGACATAGTCGTGCAGGTCCGTGCCGTAGCTGACGACGGTCGTCTGCTGAATCGACAGCACCGGGTGTCCGTACGTGCCTCGCCCGGCCGGCAGGTAACGATTCGAGTACACGGGCAGCATCCGCGGCACCGATGCCAGGTGCGCGGCCGCGGTCGACAACGCCTCTGCGAGCAGCTCCGGGCGTGCGCCCCACCCGTCGTACCAGAACTCGTCGTGCTCGACGCCGGAGAGCACGCCGTCGACAGGTCGCCTGAGCGCAGCGGAGGTCTCGTCCGGATCGCCGTGCCGCCAGTCCGGCCACTTCATGCCAACCGGCAGCCCGAACGTCAGGAACGCGCGGTGGTCATCGGCGAACTCGAAGCCGAACCGGTTCTCGATGCGGTCCAGTTCGCTGTCGGTGAGGCCGGGGTGGATCTCCAGCCGGCCGAGCAAGGCCAGCCTGCGCGCCGCCCGCCTGCCTAGCAATCTCCCATCCGGCCCGTCCACGCACCGGAGCCTACAGCCGCAACTGTCTCGCACTCGCCCCGTGCGAGCGTCTCGGGCCGGGCATGTGGTGAGCAGTTGCGATGATCTTGGCACAGGGCCGCCATCGGCGCCGACGCAGATCCGGGGTAGCGTGCAACCCGTGAAGATCGGGTTTGGGCTGCCGGTGGCCGGGTCCTGGGCCACGCCCGACACCATTGTCCATGTTGCTCGTCGCGCGGAGGAGTTGGGATATCACTCGCTGTGGACCTTCCAGCGGTTGTTATCCGATGTGGATGGACGCTGGGGCGAGATGTATCGCGGTGTTCTGGATGCCCTGCTGCCGTTAGGCTACGTCGCGGCCGTCACCGGCCGGATCCGGCTGGGAGTGGCCGTCGTCAACATGCCATTCGTGACGCCGACGCTGCTGGCGAAGCAAACCTCCACTCTGGACATTCTCTCCGCCGGCCGCCTGGATGTGGGGCTGGGATTGGGCTGGGCCGACGAGGAGTACGCCGCATCCGGCGCGACGAAGCTGCACGCCGCTCGTCGCGTCGAGGAGTTCATCTCGGTGCTACGGACACTGTGGACCGACGATGTCGTCGAACATGACGGCGAGTTCTACCACATTCCCCGCAGCCGGGCGGAGCCCAAGCCGGTCCAGAAGCCGCATCCGCCCATCCTCCTCGGCGCCACGGCACCCGCCGCGTTGCGTCGGGCCGGCCGGCTGGCGGATGGGTGGATCAGCAGCGGCCGAGCCGACCTCAGCAAGGCCGGCGGCGCGATACGCGTGATCAAGCGCGCCGCCGCCGACGTCGGGCGGGATCCGGCCGCGCTTCGATTCGTCTGTCGTGGCTCGGTGAGGGTGCGCCGCGCCGCGGGGCCCGATCGGCAGCCGCTTACCGGTACCCCGTCCCAGATCCTCGGCGACTTCGAGACGCTCGCCGAGCTGGGCTTCACCGAGCTGTTCGTCGACCTCAACTTCGACCCGGAGGTCGGGTCACCCGATGCCGACCCGGCCGAGTCTCGCCGCCGCGGCGACGAGGCGCTCGAGGCCTTCGCCCCAGGCCCGGCCTTCGCCCCGGGATCGGCCTTCGCTCCGGGATCGGCCTTCGCCCCGGGATCGGCCTTCGCCCCGGGATCGGCCTTCGCCCCGGGCCCGGCCTTCGCCCCGAGCCCGGAGTCCCACCATGGACCGCGACCGGCCTAGCCGGAAGGGCGGAACGTCCTGCGATAGGCCAGCGGCGCGACACCGACCGCCGCATGGAGATGCTGACGCAGCGAGACGGCCGTGCCGAAGCCCGCCCGTCGGGCGATTTCGTCGACCGGCAGATCGGTCGTCTCGAGCAGCGACCTCGCATGCTCGATCCGTTGCCGCGATAGCCATCGGGACGGGCTCATCCCTGTCTCGTGGCGGAACCGACGCGTGAACGTCCGCACGCTCATCCGAGCCTGCTCCGCCATCGACGCCAGGTCCAGATTCTCGTTCAGCCGCTCCAGCGCCCACGCCCGCGCCGGGCCGGTCGACGCTCCCTCCGGCGCAGGTACAGTCCGCTCGATGTACTGCGCCTGGCCGCCGTCGCGCCACGGCGGTACGACGCATTGTCGCGCAACCCGGTTGGCGACCTCGCTACCGAAGTCACGCCGAACGACATGCAGACAGACGTCGACTCCCGCGGCGACGCCGGCCGAGGTGAGCACGTCGCCGTCGTCGACAAACAAGACGTCGGGATCGATCTTCACCAGTGGATACAGCGACCGGAACAGGTCCGCGTGCGCCCAGTGGGTGGTGGCCGGACGCCCGTCAAGCCGACCGGTGGAGGCCAGCGCGAACGCGCCGGTGCAGATCGAGATCAGCCGTGTGCTCGCCGGAATTCGCGCGAGCGCCGCCGTCTCGGTCGGCGACATCCCGGCGGAACCCAACCGGAGGTCGCCGTGGATGCCTGGGATCACGACCGAGTCCGACTCATCGAGGATCTCCGGGCCGTGGTCAGGCACTATTGCGAATCCTCCGGATGTACGCACCGGCCCGCCATCCGCGGTGCACGTGCGCACGTCGTACAAGTGTGTACCGTCGTCGGCTCGCGCCGAGCCGAAGATCTGAGCGGGCACGCCGAGGTCGAAGGCGGAAACACCGTCGAGGACGAGCACGCTCACCTGGTGCCTGTGACGCGATCGGTTCATGGCCCGATTCTTTCACATAGTGGCTTGTCGGCCACTCGTGGCGTGCCCATCGATCGCGCAGGATGAGTGGCATGACGACGTCAGCCCGACTTGACGCGCCTCCCGACCCGAGCGGAGGTAGGCATCGCGGCCGCGTCCATCGAGCCTGGTGGGTCGCTGGCATCGCCTTCGTGGCGATCATCGGTGCCGCCGGTTTCCGCGCCACGCCGGGCGTGCTGATCACCCCGCTGCAGGAGGAATTCGGCTGGTCTCGCGGCGCGATCTCGGTAGCGGTCTCGGTGAATCTGATCCTGTTCGGACTGACCGCGCCGTTCGCGGCTGCCCTGATGGACCGATTCGGAATGGTTCGCGTGGTGGCCTCTGCGCTGCTCCTTGTCGCCGCCGGCAGTGGACTGACCGTCTTCATGTCGACGACCTGGCAGCTGATCCTGCTGTGGGGTGTGCTAGTCGGACTCGGGACGGGCTCGATGGCCCTGGTGTTCGTCGCCACAGTGACCGGACGGTGGTTCGTCAAGCACCGCGGCGTCGTTACCGGCGTCCTCACCGCGGCGGGCGCTACCGGTCAGCTCATCTTCTTGCCCGTGCTTGCCGCGCTCGCCGAATCCTTCGGCTGGCGCGCGGCCGCACTCACGGTTGCGGCGGCCGCGATCGCGGTCGTGCCACTGGTCGTCTGGTTCATGCGCGATCATCCCGCGGATGTCGGCACGACGGCGTACGGGGCGGCACCCGGCACGCCGATCGTCTCGCCATCGCCGACTCCTGGCGCGGCGGCGCGTGCGCTGCGGGTGTTGCGCGGCGCATCCCGTACCGGGACGTTCTGGCTCTTGGTCGGCGGCTTCGCGATCTGCGGCGCAAGCACCAACGGTCTCGTCGCCACGCACTTCATCCCGGCTGCCCATGATCATGGCATGCCCGAGACTACGGCCGCGGGCCTGCTCGCTCTCGTCGGCCTGTTTGACGTCGCCGGAACCGTGGCGTCCGGCTGGCTCACCGACAGGTTCGACTCGAGAGCTCTGCTCGGCGCCTACTACGGCCTTCGTGGCCTATCGCTCCTGGTCCTTCCAGGACTGATCGCCGCGACCGCCCAGCCGAGCATGCTCGTATTCATCATCTTCTACGGGCTGGATTGGGTGGCTACTGTGCCACCGACGATCGCCCTGTGTCGCAAGCATTTCGGTGATGACGGGCCGATCGTGTTCGGGTGGGTCTTCGCGTCGCATCAACTTGGCGCGGCCGTGGCCGTCACCGGCGCGGGACTCGTCCGCGACGTGAGCGGTGAGTACCACATCGCCTGGGTTGCGGCTGGAATCCTGTGTTTCTTCGCTGCCGTGATGTCCGTCCGCGTCCGGCCGGCGCCTCGCACCGCGTCCGCGCCGGCCATCTCCTAAGCTGGCGGCCGTGGCGCACTACCTGGTGATCGGTGGCGGGATCGTGGGCCTTGCCACGGCGTACCAGCTCACCCGGCAGTATCCACATGCGACGGTGACGGTTCTCGAGAAGGAGGACCGGGTCGGGACGCACCAGACCGGTCACAACTCCGGCGTTATCCACGCCGGGGTGTATTACAAACCGGGAAGCCTCAAGGCGCGCCTCTGCCGGGCCGGCTCGACGTCGATGGTGGAGTTCTGCGCCGCGCACGAAATCCCGGTGGAGATCTGCGGCAAGCTTGTCGTGGCGGCCGAGGAGTCCGAACTGCCGAGACTTGCCGCGCTCTTCGAGCGGGCCTCCGCGAACGGGCTACCCGTCACCATGGTCACGGCGGCCCGGGCCCGGGAGTACGAGCCGAACGTCGCGTGCGTCGCCGGGTTTCACGTGGCATCGACCGGCATCGTTGATTTCCAACTCGTCTGCCGGACACTCGCCGACCTGGTGCAGAAGGCGGGCGGAGCTGTGCGCCTCGGCGCGCGTGTCACCGGCCTGCGTCCGGAGTCGGGCGGGATCGTGGTGGGCCCCCCGCCAGGCGCGCTGATCGAGAGGTCGAATCCGCGTGGTGTTGGCCGTGCTTCGCCGTGTGGACCGAGAACCTGCGCTCGCTCGCGCGTCGA
>JAXIPB010000301.1:0-29374 GCA_045403155.1 Micromonosporaceae bacterium | reverse complement strand
CCGAACTTGACCGGGAGGTCGTGATCGGCACGATTCTCTGACCGTCAGCTCATGACCATGGGGATCTTGATGAGCGCATCGCTCGCTCGTGGAGCCGATACGCTTGTGCGGCTGTGGGCCATCGGCAACCCATGGTTGGCGCGGAGTAAGTTCTCCCGCGTGTTCGAAGACCTATTGCGCTCGTGGGACGGCGAGGCCGCGGTCGTCCACTTCGACCGGCCGAGCGGGGCGTGGATGTTCATCTGCGTTCACTCCACCCGACGTGGCCCGGCCGGCGGCGGCACCCGGATGAACACATACCAATCGCCCGCGGACGCGCTGTCGGACGCGATGCGTTTGTCTGCGGCCATGACCTTCAAGATGGCCGGCGTCGACATGCCATTCGGCGGAGGCAAGGCGGTGCTCGCCGTTCCGGGCCCGCTCGATGGGGAGGAGCGCCGCAACCTCCTCCTTCGATACGCGGACCTCATCGGTGTCCTCGGCGGGCGCTACTACACCGGGCCCGACGTGAACACGTCGATCGCGGACATGGACATCATCGGCGAGCGATGTCCGTACGTCTTCTGCAGAAGTGAGAGTCGAGGTGGCTCCGGTGATCCGGGCCCCTACACCGCCCGGGGTGTCTTTCATGGCGTCCGCGCGAGTGTGCGGCGTGTGTTCGGCTCGGCCGACGTGGCCGGGCGGGTTGTCCTCGTCCAGGGCGTCGGTGACGTGGGCGGGTCCCTGGCAAGGCAGCTCGCCGAGGCGGGCGCGCGAGTGCTCGTCAGCGATCTCGTGCCCGACCGCGCACTCAATCTCGCCGAGCAGATCGGCGCGGAGGTCGTTGCCCCGGACCAGGCGGTTGGCGTCGAGTGCGACGTCTACGCACCCTGCGCGCTTGGCGGGACCCTCAACGCCGAAAACATCCCCCGGCTTCGCTGCGCCATCGTCGCCGGCTCGGCCAACAACCAGCTCGCGGACTCGTCGGACGCTGAACGCCTGCGCGAGGCTGGGATCCTCTATGCGCCCGATTACATCGTCAACGCCGGTGGGGTGCTCTACGCGTGGGGTCGGGAGCGGCTGGCGTGGACCAGCGAGACCGTCGAAGACCGTCTCGAAGGGATCGGAGAGACACTCGCCGACATCTATACGCGGGCCGAACGGGGCGGCATCACGACGGCGGCCGCGGCCGATCAGCTCGCGATCAGCCGTTTGATATAGAGCCGTTTCGACCTTGTTCGGGTGGAGCCGGAGGTCGGGATTGAACCGACGACCTACCGCTTACAAGGCGGTTGCTCTACCACTGAGCTACTCCGGCACGGTCGCCCACGCGATCGTACGCCAGTCGATCGCGGGCACTGACAGTCCGACCAGGGCTTGGCAGGGTGCCCTGCCGACGTCTACGGTGACAGCAACCGTCACGCCGGTGGTCCGCCGGCGCGGCACTTTCACTCGGATCGTCCGGCACGTTCCTGCCGGTGAAAGGACGTACCTTCACCATGGCTACCGTCACGTATGCCAAAGCCACCCGTATCTATCCGGGGACCCCGCGACCAGCAGTCGACTCGCTCGACCTTCAGATCGCGGACGGCGAATTCCTCGTACTCGTCGGCCCATCGGGCTGCGGCAAGTCAACCAGCCTGCGCATGCTCGCCGGCCTTGAGGAGATCGACGCGGGCGCGATCTACATCGACGAAACCGACGTCACCAACGTTCCCCCGAAGGCGCGGGACATCGCGATGGTGTTCCAGAACTACGCGCTCTACCCCCACATGACCGTGTACGACAACATGGCCTTCGCCCTCAAGCTTCGCAAGACCCCCAAGCCTGAGATCGACCGTCGGGTCAAGGACGCCGCCCGCCTCCTCAACATGGACGAGGGTCTGCTCGGCCGCAAGCCCAAGGCTCTCTCAGGTGGCCAGCGCCAGCGCGTCGCCATGGGCCGGGCGATCGTTCGGGAGCCCCAGGTCTTCCTGATGGACGAGCCGCTGTCGAACCTCGACGCCAAGCTGCGGGTTCAGACCCGTGCCCAGATCGCCGCCCTCCAGCAGCGCCTCGGCGTCACCACGGTCTACGTCACTCACGACCAGGTCGAGGCGATGACGATGGGCGACCGGGTCGCCGTACTTCTCGACGGCATCTTGCAGCAGGTCGACTCGCCTCGGGCGCTGTATGACACGCCGTCCAACATGTTTGTCGCCGGCTTCATCGGCTCGCCAGCCATGAACATCCGCACGGTCAAGCTGACCGACAGTGGTGCCGACTTCGGCGGTCTCATGGTCCCGCTCACCCGCGAGCAGATCGAAGCCGCCCGCGCGGACGGCGGCGGCGACAAGGTAACCGTGGGCTTCCGGCCGGAGCACACTGAGCTCGTCACCGCCACCGACGGCGGCATCCCGATGGTGGTGGAACTCGTCGAGGAACTTGGCTCCGACGCGTACGTGCACGGACACGCCAAGCTCGATGGCGGCGACGCCACCGACACCCTCGTGGTCCGCACCGACGGCCGGGTGGTTCCCCGGATGGGTGAGACCGTGTTCCTCCGTCCCCGCGCCGGCGCGCAGCATGTCTTCCACGCCGTCACCGGCAACCGCGTCTAATCGGTATGCATGACGAGGGCGGCCGCCGCGGTGGCCGCCCTCGTCGTCGGCCCTCCGCCGCCGCCACCGCACCTCCCCAAGATCGCCGTGATCATGAGCTCAACGTCGCCAAACCCCGTCGATCATGATTTGCGGGTCATGATCGGCGGGGGGAGGCTCCGCACTGTTAGGTCAACAGGCGGGCCAAGAGGGTGGTGGCTCGACGCGGCCATGGTCGCCGGATTCGTTACGGTCGTCACGCTGCTCACGCTGGCGCCGGTTCGCTCCTTCGACCTGGCGATTCGTGACCTCGCCGACGCCAACCGGCCGGGCTGGGCCGACCGCTCCGCCCAACTCGCGAACGGCCTGGGCTCGGGCGGGGTGCTGGCGATCGCCGCCCTCGGCCTGGCCGTCATCCTGGCGCTGGTACGTCGTAGCCTCTGGCCGATTGCCCCGGTCGTCACCGCATTTCTCCTGACCGGCATCGCCATCGCGCCGCTCAAGTGGCTGTTCCACCGCGCTGCTCCGCACTCGCGTCTCGCCGACGAGGTCGGGGTACGGCTGTTCAGCCAACCGGACGGGCTCTCCTTCCCATCCGGGCACGCGGTAAACACCATCGTCTGGTACGGCGTGATATGCCTGCTCTTGGCCCGCTGGCTCGGACCGCCTCTGCGCACGTGGATCCGGTGGCTGCCACCAATCGTGGTCGGAATGGCCGGGATCTACCTCGGCCATCACTGGGTCACCGATGTGATCGCCGGCATCTGTCTCGGCATACTCATCGACCGCGCGATCACGCGCACGCCGTGGCCCGCCCTCCCTGGCGGGCAGCCCCGCCGCTCGCCGAGCTAACGGTTAGACGCGGAGGACCTCGATCCCGAGGTCCGAGAAGGGTGCCACGTCCTCGTCGGAGGCCTCGAGGTCGGTCACCAGCGTGTGTACCTTGTCGGCCGGGCACACGCGGGCGAACGCGTGCTTGCCGAGCTTGGACGCGTCGGCAATCACGACGATCCGTTGGGCGCGCGAGGCCAGCAGGCTGTTCATGGCCGCCTCTCCCTCGTGATGCGAGGCCGCCCCGATCGTGGCGTCGAATCCGTCCACGCCGAGAAATGCCATGTCCAGGGTGAGTTCACCGAGAATCCCGGTCGCGAGCGGTCCGACCAGCTCGTACGACTGCGGTCGGATCACCCCGCCGGTCACCACGATCTTCATCCGCGAGCGCACGATGAGCTCGTTGGCTATGTTCAGCGCGTTGGTCACCACCGTCAGCTGGGGACCGTCCGCCCCGGTGCCGGCGAGGTCCGGACGGGCCGCGAGCGCGCGGGCGACCTCGGTGGTCGTGGTCCCGCCGGTCAGACCAACGACCATGGCCGGGGCCACCAATGCGGCCGCGGCAGACCCGATGCGCTGCTTCTCCGGTGCGTGCTTCGCAGATTTGTACCGCAGCGGCAGGTCGTACGAGACCCCGTTCACCACGGCCCCACCGCGTGTTCGGGTGATCATCTGCTGCTGCGCCAGCTGGTCGAAGTCGCGCCGGATCGTGGCCTGCGAGACCACGAGCCGATCCGCCGCATCCTCCACGCTGATCCGGCCCGTCTCGGTCAGCAGCTCCAGCAGCGCGTTCCAGCGCGCGTAGCGGTCCACGTCGACCTCCTCGACATACGCGCACGGACGCGCCGCTGCGCGTCAATGAGCGTTCGTGCACAATGATGCGCGAAATACCCCCAGAACGTCGAGTCAGGTGCGCGAATGACAAAGCAGGATGGCGCGGCGTCGGTCGCGGTGGCAGTCGACGTCGGGGGTACGGGCATCAAATGCGCCCTGGTCGACTCCGCGGGTGATGTGCGCCGCACCGAGCGGCGGCCGACCGGACGCGACCGCGGTCCCGATGCTGTCGTCGACACGATCGTCGAGGTAGCCGCCGAACTCACTCGATCCGCCCGCGACGAGGGGCTGGCGCCGGTGGCCGTTGGCGTGGTCGTCCCCGGCGTGGTGGACGAATCATCGGGGGTCGCGGCGTGGTCGGCCAACCTCGGCCTGCGTGAGGTTCCACTGCGCGACCTCGTCGCCGCACGGGTCGGCCTGCCTACGGCGCTCGGGCACGATGTACGGGCGGGTGCGCTCGCCGAGGCGCGGCTGGGCGCCGGCCGTACCACCCGTCGCATGCTCTTCGTCGCGATCGGAACGGGCATCGCGGGCGGATTCGTCGTCGACGGCCGGATCGACCCCGGCGCCCACGGGGCGAGCGGCGAGATCGGCCATATCGTGGTGCGCACCGGTCCCGATGCCGCAGAGTGTGGATGCGGCGGTCGGGGCTGCCTCGAGGCGTACGCATCGGCGGCCGCGATTGGGCGCGCCTACTCGGCCTCCGTGTTAGGAGGGGTCCCCGTTAGTGCAAAAACCGTCAATCGGGAACCCCTCCTCTCAGCCGGGGACCTTTCCGCGGAGGACCTTTCCGCGTGGGACCTTTCCGCGGAGGAGGTCGCGGCACGCGTGGCCGACGGCGAACTCCGCGCTGTCGCCGTATGGGACGAGGCAGTGGACGCACTCGCCGACGGCCTCCTCGCCGCTATCGCGCTCTACGACCCCAAGGTGATCGTCCTGGGAGGCGGACTCGCACAATCCGGTCCGGTGTTGCTCGACCCGCTCGCCAAGGCGCTCGAGCGGCGGCGCACGTTCCACCGCCTGCCGGACTTGGCCCGCGCGGAGCTGGGCGACGAAGCCGGTTGCCAGGGCGCGGCGCTTCTCGCACTCGATCTCATCGGGGCGCAGTGGTGAGCCCCGTCGTGCGTGGCCGGGTGGTCACGCCCGATGGAGTGATCGACGATGGCATCGTCCGCATAGCAAAGGGGCGCATCGCGGACGTGCGCCCCGCCGGTCGGACGAGGGTCGTCACGGCGACCGCGGCGTGGATCCTGCCTGGATTCATCGACATCCACGTCCACGGCGGCGGCGGGCATACATTCACCACCGGCGAAGCCGCCGAGGCCCGCGCCGCCGCGGACTTCCATCTGGCACACGGCACGACGACGATGCTCGCGAGCCTCGTCACCGCGCCACACAAACTCCTTCGTAGTGCCACCGAGTCGCTAGCGCCGCTGGTCGCCGACGGGGTGCTGGCCGGGCTGCATTACGAGGGTCCGTACCTGTCGGCGGCCCGCTGCGGCGCGCAGAACCCGGCGTTCCTGCGTGACCCGGACCCCCACGAGCTGGCCGATCTGATCGATCTGGGCGGCGTACGCATGGTCACCGTCGCACCCGAACTGCCGCGCGCGCTGGACACCATCGAACTGCTCCGCGAGCGCGGCGTCGTAGCGGCGATCGGTCATACCGACGCGACGTACGAGCAGACGCTCGCCGCGATCGACGCCGGCGCGACGGTGGGCACGCACGTCTGCAATGCCATGCGACCCGTACATCACCGCGATCCCGGGCCGATCGTGGCTCTGCTCGATTCGCCCGGCGTGGTGTGTGAACAGGTCGCCGACGGCGTGCACCTGCACGACGGTATGCTCCGGCACGTGTTCCGGACGGCCGGGTCGCATCGGGTCGCGCTTGTTACGGACGCCATGGCGGCGGCGGGAATGCCGGACGGGCGGTACGACCTCGGCGGCCAGACCGTTGAGGTGACGCGCGGAGTCGCCAGGCTCGCCAGCAACGGCGTGATCGCCGGCAGCACCCTCACCATGGACGCCGCCCTCCGCCGTATAGTCCATAGTGGAGCATCCGTCGCCGGCGCCGCGACGATGGCGGCAACCACGCCCGCGCGGGTGCTCGGGTTGGAGGCCGAGCTGGGTTCGATCGCGACGGGGCTACGGGCGGATCTGGTCCTCCTCGACGAGGACCTGCAAGTGACCGCGGTCTTCCGACGCGGCCGGCGACACCCATCTTGACCTGCGCCTGCTCCGGCGCGGAAGCTCGCTTGCCGGGCACATCTACCCTAGTCTGCCGCTTGTGGATGCCCCCACTGCCGCCGAGGTTAACCACGATGCGGCAGCGATCCTCGACGCCGCGGTTCTCGACGCCGCGGTTCTCGACGCCGCGGATCTCGACGCTACCGACCTCGACGACCGACTGAGCGACCAGCAGCGCGCCATCCTAGAGTTCGAGCGCCAATGGTGGCGCCAGGCGGGCGCCAAGGAGCAGGCCATCCGGGACAGCTTCGAGATGTCCCCGACCCGCTACTACCAGGACCTCAATGCCCTGCTGGATCTGCCGGAGGCGGTCAGTTACGATCCGACGCTTGTGCACCGGCTCCAGCGACTACGGACGTCGACGGCGCGCTCGAAGCGCCTGCGCTGATACCCCAAGCAGGCGATGACGTGGCGAGATTTGGTCCGAGGTGGCGCCGACCGGTCACACTCGACGGCACGACAAGAAAGGCTGCCGAGATGAGACCGAACGCCTCAAGCGTGACCACGTCGTTCGTCGCCATGTGCGTGGTCCTTATCGCCGGAGCGGGCTGCGATAGAGACACGCCGGGCGGCGGCCCGACCGCGGGCCCCGGCACAGCGACCGGCGCCAGCCCCTCGGCCACCGTCTCGGCCAGTCCGAGCCCGACCGTCTCGCCGACCCCCCCACCCACCGACCCGGCCACCGTGTTCGCGGCCGATGGCATTGGCCCGTACGTCGTCGGGACGGCCATGTCGGACCTGCAGGCTCGGGCCCTGCTCACCGCGATCGTCGAGAGCCCTCTCTGTTCCGACGCCCACGGCGCTCAGGCCACCGGCCGCTACGCCGGAAAGATCAGTCTGACCTTCCGCAGCGGCCGCCTCTCGGCCATTCACACCAACGCGACCACGGTCGTGACACCGTCGGGGGCGCGCGTCGGCATGGCCCTCACGGAGATCCAGGGGATCTACGGTAGCCGAGGCACGCTCATCAACGGCGCCGCGGGCAACAAGGCGTTCTCGGTGCGGGTGCCGGCCTCGGCCCTGGCCGTCGTGTTCTTCCTCGACCCGACGAACACCCGGGTCACCTCGATGAGCGGCGGGGAGGCGCAGGCGCTCGAGGACGCCGCGCGCAGCGGCGAGGGTTGCTGAGACCCGCCTGAGAGGTCGTCCCTTTAGGGGTTTCCGCCGACGTGGCCGGGCGGGCGGCGCCGTACCGTGGTGCCCATGTCCATCCGCCTGCCGCGCATACGCGTCACCCGCCGACGCGTCATCACCGGCTCCGTGGTGCTCGTCGTGGCGGCTTCCCTGCTCACTTGGGTGGTCTGGCCTGCGCCACCCACGTACACGACCACCGACGAGGTCCTCACCGTATTCTCGGGGCCGGCTGGCAACGAACCGGTCAACCTGGACACGACCCTGTACCTGCCGAGATCGGCCAGCGCCACGACGCCGGTCCCGGCGATCCTGCTCGCCCACGGCTTCGGCGGGACCAAGCGGAGCGTCGCGGAGGACGCGGCCGACTTCGCGGCGCGCGGCTACGCCGTCCTGACCTGGACCGCTCGGGGATTCGGCCTGAGTGGTGGGCAGATCCATTTGGACAGTCCCGACTACGAGGTACGGGATGCGCAGCGCCTCATCGACTGGCTCGCCGCCCGGCGCGACATTCTCAAGGACGGCGCGGACCCGAGGGTGGCCGCCGTCGGCGGGTCGTACGGCGGAGCCCTGGCCCTGATGCTGGCCGGGCAGGACAGCCGGGTCGACGCGATCGTTCCGATGATCACGTGGAACGATTTGGCCCGGTCATTCCTGCCTGAGTCCTCGGGTGGCAGCCCGGCGGACGGCGTGTTCAAGAAGCAGTGGGCGGGTCTCTTCTTCGGCGGCGGCGGCCTCGGTATCGGTGGCGGAGGTGGAATCGGCGGCGGTATCGGCGGCGGTATCGGCGGCGGAATCGGCGGCGGAGCCGACGGCGCACTTCCGCCGCAAGGCCTCCCGGCGACGCTGCCGCAGGGACTTCCGCCCGAGTTGCTGGCGCTCTTGACAGCGATAGACCCCGCCTGCGGACGGTTCGCCAAGGACGTCTGCGCCGCCTACCACGATGTCGCAACCACTGGCCGCGCGAGTGAGGCGACGATCGCGCTGCTGCGCCGCTCCAGCCCGGCGCGGATTCTCGACAAGATCAAGGCGCCGACGCTGCTCGTCCAGGGACAGGCGGACTCGCTGTTCCCACTCAGCGAGGCTGAGGCGAACTTCCGCGGCATCGCCGCCACAGGCACGCCGGTGCGGATGGATTGGTTCACCGGTGGCCACGACGGCGGACAGGGTCCTAGATCCGACCGGGATCGCGTGCGTTACCTCACCATCACCTGGCTCGATTACTACCTGCAGGGCAAGGGCGAGAAGCCGGACGCCGGCTTCACGTTCTCTCGGGTCACCGGCTTCGACGCCGACACCCGACGGATCACCACCTCGGGCTTCTCGACCGATATCTTCCCGGGCTCGGCTGGCGCGCCGGAGGCGAGGACCGTGACCGTGGAGGGACCGCCGCAGCGGATCGCCAGCCCGCCGGACGGCAATCCGGCCGCCATCACGACGCTGCCCGGGACCGGTAGCGGGAGCTTCTCGAGCTTCCTCGCCGGCGTGTCACTTGAAATTCCCGGCCAGCACGCCGACTTCTACTCCGAGCCGCTGCCAACCAACCTCGACGTCGTCGGCACGCCGACCGTGCAGATCCGGGGCGCGTCACCGACCGGCGAGGCGGTCCTCTTCGTCAAGCTCTACGACTACGACCCCGACACCGGAAGCAACTTGCCATTC
Source organism: Micromonosporaceae bacterium (assembly GCA_045403155.1). Classification (GTDB taxonomy): domain Bacteria; phylum Actinomycetota; class Actinomycetes; order Mycobacteriales; family Micromonosporaceae; genus JAXIPB01. The sequence goes on along the minus strand of JAXIPB010000301.1, from coordinate 20,109 downwards.
GGACTGGCCGCCCCGATTCGACTCACCGGACTTCCGGCCACGATCGACGAGGCCCAGCCCGTCATGGTCACGTTGCCGACGATCGTGCATCGCTTTGAGGCCGGTCACCGGTTGCGCCTCACTGTCGCGACGTCCGACCAGGCGTACTCGACCCCGGTTACACCGGCGACCTACGTCGTCGGCCTCCCGACCAACGGAGCCACGATCACGCTGCCCCAACTCACCGGGTCGCCCATCACCAACCCCGAGGTGATCTGGCGGTACGTGCTCGCCGCGCTCGCCGCGCTCATCGCGGCCGCCATCGTGGCTGCCCTCGTCGTGGCACGAGTTCGCCGCCGACGCAACGCGGTGTCGGTGGTCGCGGAGCACGAGGAGACACCCCTCGTCGTACGTGGTCTCCGCAAGGAGTATTCGGACGGATTCGTCGCCGTCTCCACCGTGGACTTTACCGTCCAACGTGGACAGGTCGTCGGGTTGCTCGGACCCAACGGCGCCGGGAAGACGACAACCCTGCGGGTCCTGCTCGGCATCACCCAAGCGACGAAGGGCGAGATCCTGATCTTCGGCCACCACCTGCGCCCGGGCGCGGACGTGCTCACCCGGCTCGGCGCACTGGTCGAGGGCCCAGGATTCCTGCCGCACCTGTCGGGACTGGAGAACCTCAGACTCTTCTGGCGCTCAACCGGCCGACCGGAGTCCGAGGCCCGGCTCGAGGACGCGCTGGCCATTGCCGGGCTCGGCGACGCGATCCACCGGAAGGTGCGTAAGTACAGCCACGGAATGAAGCAGCGGCTGGCGATCGCGCAAGCGATGCTCGGCCTGCCCGAGCTGCTGGTGCTCGACGAGCCGACCGATGGGCTCGACCCGCCCCAGATCGCCGAGATGCGCAAGGTACTGCGCGCATACGCCACCGACGGCCGGGCTGTGCTCGTCTCCTCGCACCTGCTCGCGGAGGTGGAGCAGACCTGCACCCACGTCGTGGTCATGCACACGGGCGAGGTCGTGGCGAACGGGCCGGTCGACGACGTCGTCGGAGACTCGCCGATCGCCCACTTCGACGTCTCCGACATAGACGCCGCGTCGGAGGTCATTCGCCGGCTCGACGGCATCCGTTCCGTCGCGGCCGACGGGACCGGGCTCGTCGTCGACCTCGACGGCATTCCTCGAACCGATGTCGTTGCCGCATTGGTCAACGCCGGCGTCGGCGTCGACCGGGTGGTGCCTCGACGCCGGCTCGAGGACGCGTTCCTCGCCCTGGTGAGCGGCGAGTCAGCCGAGCGGGCACCGTCCGCCCGTGAGCTCGCGAAGGTGAGTGGAGAACGATGACGACCGTTGGTGCGCAGCCCCGGACGGCGCGGGTGAACCCCTTCACCGTCGCCACCGAGCTTCGGCGGCAGGCCAGCCGGCCACGCACCCGGATCGCGCTCGCATTCATGGTGGCGTTACCCCTCATCATTCTTGGGGCGTTCGAGTTCGGCGGTGGCGGCGAGGACGACGGTGGCGGCGGCGGAGCGTTCTCCAGCCTCGTTGACGTCGCGACCGCTGGCGGCGCCAACTTCGCCATGTTCACCCTGCTCGTCTCCTCTTCCTTCCTGCTCGTCGTGGTGTTCGCCCTCTTCTTCGGCGACACGATCGCGAGTGAGGCATCCTGGGGTAGCCTGCGATATCTGTTGGCGATCCCGGTGCCGAGGGCGCGCCTGCTCGGAGTCAAGATCGTCGTCTCGCTGCTTTACTCGGCGCTGGCGTTGACGTTGCTCGTCGGGACCGCACTGCTTGCCGGAACCATGCGGTACGGCTGGAACCCGCTGCGCTCGACCATCGCCGACCAGCTCGGCCCGTGGGAGGCGCTCGGCCGGGTCGGCGCCGCGGCCGGTTACATCGGGGTGACGCTGGTCGTCGTGGGCGCGCTGGCGTTCCTGCTATCGGTCTCCACGGATGCGCCCCTCGGCGCGGTCGGTGGGGCGGTGCTGTTGCAGATCGTGTCGAGCATCCTCGACCAGATCGAGGCCCTCGGGGCGATCCGGAACTACCTGCCGACGCATTACAACGATGCGTGGATCGGTCTGCTCTCCACCCCGATGCAGGTCGACAGCATCGTACGAGGGGCGATCTCCGCACTGGTCTACTGCGTAATCTTCTTCGGCCTCTCGTTCTGGCGTTTCCTCCGCAAGGACGTCGTCTCCTAGCCCTGCCGCCAGGCGGGTTAGGAGACGCGCGCAGGTGTCCGGCACCTGCCCCATTTCTGCGCGCCCGACCGGGCAGGTGTCGAACACTTGCGCGGCATGGGCTATGCCGTTGGTTATGGCGATTGCTATGCTCAGTGGCATGAAGACCACCGTAAGCCTTGACACGGAGACCCGCGACCGACTCGCAGCGCTGGCGACCTTGCATGGCCGGACCATGGGAGAACAAATCGCGGCAATGGTGGAGGCCGCGGAAGATCAGGACTTCTGGAATCAGGTCTCGCGCGGCTACGCGGACATTCAGGCTGTTGGAGCCGACGTCGTCGTTCACGACGACTACCCGGAGTATGCCCATCTCAGCGCTGGCGAAATCCCGGCGGAGGGCGACCACAACGAGGAGCCGCCGCCGCGAACACGACGCCGCCGGACCGCCGCATGAGGGTTGGCGAGATCTACCTCGTGGACTTTGGCCCGCCGACGCGCGGTGTCGAGCAAGCAAATGTTCGACCAGCGATGGTCGTGCACAGCGACGGATTCACCCGCATACCAAACCTCGCGATCGTGTGTCCCCTGACCACGGCCGACCGACGCGTACCGAACCATGTCGCAGTGCCACCAACACCCGAGTCCGGTCTGCGGCAACCCTCATACGCGATGACCGAGCAGATCCGCGCAATCGATCGACGGTTCGTCCGGGCCAGGTTGGGTTCGGCACCGCGCGCCGTTACCAGTGCGGTGCTCCGCGCACTCCGCGACCGGATCCTTGCCTCACAGGCGTCCTGAGTCCGGCGCGTGGGCCAGCCGGTACTCGGGAATGGTGATCATTGGCGGCCGGTCCGGCCAGGTGATCTCGGCATCCGCGGGCGAAGCCGCGCCGTCGATCCGGTGAAACTGGGTCAATGTGCTCCACAGTGGAAGCTCAGGCGCCGTACGTCGAAGCACCGTGTGCAGGATCGTCGCCGCCATCCGCCCCAGCGCCGCCGTGTTCTGGTGGCCGTGCGTGCGCTGGCCGAGATCGACCTGCGCGACGGCATCGAGACCACGCCCGGCAACCGTGTCGAGCAGGAGTCCGGTCTCCACGCCATACCCCGCCGCGAAGGGCAGCGTCTCCAGCAGCGAGCGACGCGCCGCGTATTCCCCGGCCAACGGCTGCACAATGCCCCCAAGCTCCGGCCTTAGCGCACCGAGCAGAGGTCTCGCCATGAGCTCGGTGACCCGCCCGCCTCCTGCCGCGGCGACGTCGAGGAGGGGTCGGTCGTAGAAGGCCTTGACCATGAGCACCGACGAGTCGGTGAGGAGTGGGCCCAGCAGGCCGGTGACGTAGTGCTCGCCGAACTCGGTGAGGTCGGCGTCCATGTAGACCAGGATGTCCCCAGCGGCGACGTACAGCGCCTTCCACAGCACCTCGCCCTTGCCCGTGTAGGACCCCAACTCCGGCAGGATGTCGTCGCGGTGGTGCACGGTGGCGCCGGCATCCGTGGCGACCTTCGCGGTCTGGTCCACCGAGCCCGAGTCGATCACGACGACCTCATCGACGAGACCGGTCCGGTCGGCGAGATGGCGGACACCCTCCACGATCTCGCCGACCGTCGGCTCCTCGTCCAGGGCCGGCAACACCACGCTCACCCGAGCGGCGCCCTTCGCCGCCACCAGACGGTCGATCGCCCAGTCATCGGCCGCACTCGTCCGGGCGGCGAACCAGTGGCCAGCCTGCGGATGCACCCCTCCACGCTATGCCGGGGTGGAGATCGTGGCGTGAGCCGGATAGCCTGCGAAGCCGTGGCTGGCTGGGAAACGGAAGAGTCGGAAGAGATCGTCGTCGGCAAGCGCCGGATGCGCTTCGGTCGGCGGCGGTCGCAACAGGGGCCGCTCACCACCATCATCACGATCATCGTCGCGGTCGTCGTGATGGGGCTCGCCGTTGGCGCATACCTCTGGCTTACCCGGCCGACCGGGCTCGCCGCCCTGCCCAACCCCGCCGTGGTCCCACCAGGTGGATTCCGCGCGAGCATCGGCGCTGATAACACGATCACGGTCGGCCTGGAGGTCCGCAACACCGCCGACGTCCCGATCACGCTGATCGAGGCGAGGATCGTCGCGCCCGCCGGTCTCACCAGTGTCCAACTCTCGATCATCCCGACAGGGGAGGGGAACGAGGGCTTCGCGCTCGACGGCGACCTGCCGCCGGCCGCGCCCGTAGTGCTCGGAACGACCGCGACCGACCGCAATGCGATCATCGCCGCTCGGTTCACCGTCGACTGTGCGGGCCTGCTCGCGGCTGGCGGTGATACCAGTGAGCAGATCTTCGTCACTGTCAAGGTAGGAGACGAGCAGCGGGTCGAGGAGCTGACGCCGCCTGCGGTGGGGGATCTGCCCTGGCTTACCGCGACCGGGCAGCGCGCCTGTCTGGACCCGGTCACAACCGCGTCGCCGGAGCCGCCTCTGCCGCCGCTGCCCGACCCGACCAGTGCCAGCCCTGGCTGATCGCGGGTCTTGTTACAGTGACGCGTAACAACTGAAGACCTCATCCAGAGGGGCAGAGGGAACGGCCCGACGAAGCCCCGGCAACCACCGCAGCTACGGCAGGTGCCAAGTCCGGCCCATGATCATGCGTGTCATGGGGAAGATGAGAAGGAGACTCGATGGCGTCCGCCGCTCGTACCCTAACCTGCCGCAACTGTGGAACCGAGGCGCCCCTGCGTGCCCAACACGCGTGCTACAGCTGTTTCGGCCCGCTCGAAGTCGGCTACGACGTCGACACCCTCGCGACGGTGACCCGCGAGCAGATCGAGGCCGGCCCACACAGCATGTGGCGCTACGCTGCCCTGCTGCCCGTCGGCCAGGACACCACGGACCGGGTAACTCTCGACCCCGGCTTGACACCGCTGGTGCGCGCGGAGGCGCTCGCGGAGGCCGTCGGTGCTCGAGCACCAGTGTGGGTGAAGGACGACTCGGCCAACCCTACGCACTCCTTCAAGGACCGTGTCGTGTCGGTCGCCCTGACGGCGGCGCGCGCCTTTGGCTTCACCCGATTCGCGTGCGCGTCGACCGGGAACCTTGCCAACTCGGTAGCGGCCCACGCCGCCCGGGCCGGCGTCGCCTCCATGGTCTTCATTCCCGCCGACCTGGAGGCCGGAAAGATTCTGACGACGGCGGTGTACGGAGGCGACGTCGTCGCGATCGATGGCTCGTACGACGACGTGAACCGGCTCTGCTCCGAGCTCACCGAGACCGACGAATTCGAGAAGACGGCGTTCGTCAACGTCAACCTGCGTCCGTACTACGCCGAGGGCTCCAAGACGCTGGGGTACGAGGTAGCCGAGCAGCTAGGTTGGCGACTGCCCGCCCAGGTCGTGATTCCGATGGCGAGCGGCGAGTTGCTGACCAAGGTAGACAAGGCATTCACCGACCTTGTGGAGCTTGGTCTTGTCGACGCCCCGGCGGACGGATGGAAGGTCTTCGGTGCGCAGTCGACCGGATGCAGCCCGATCGCCGCCGCATTGCACGCCGGAGTCAACGAGATAACTCCGGTTCGGCCGACTGGCATCGCCAAGTCGCTCAACATCGGCGACCCGGCGGCCGGGCTGTACGCGCTCGAGGCGGTCCGTCGCACGAACGGCTGGATGGACCATGCCGACGACGATGAGATCCGAGAGGGAATCCGGTTGCTGGCGCGAACGACGGGTATCTTCGCCGAGACCGCTGGTGGCGTGACGGTGGCGGTGCTGCGGAAGCTCATCGACTCCGGTCGGCTCGACCCGGACGCCGAGACGGTCGTCTTCAACACCGGCGACGGGCTCAAGACGATCGACGCGATCGAGAGCACGGTCGGCGCGACATATCGGATTCGACCGTCGCTGAGCGCCGCACAGCGGGCCGGCGTTCTTGGCTGACGCGACATTACCGTCGGTGACGAACGTTCGCCCAGCGTACGTGCAACGCGCCGTGGTTGCGCCGACGCGCGATCAGAACGCAGAGTAACCGTCGGCAAGCTGGCAGTTGGAGATTCGGTGGCGGAGGTCTTGACGAGCATGCCCGCGACCGCGCAGGATGCTGCGTGCGGGAGGTTCGTCGCCGCGACGCCGGCAGGGCGGCGCGCAGTTTCGATGTCAGCGATGGTGTCGGCGCGAGGCTCCTCCCGACCAACGTGAAAATGCAGTCGATCAGGGAGTCGTGGCCGTGGTTAGGTGATCCAACCACGGCCATTCTCCTTGATTGCGGGGGTAGTCATGCGGTTAGAGGTCAGGCCGCTCGACATCGACGACGAGCGAGATGTTGAGGCGTCCTTCCGGATCCACGCCGCCGCCCGCCGCGTCGACGTGCCGGACTTTCCCGCCTGGTCCTGGACGGACCACGTGGGTCGGCTACGCCATCAGTGGCCCGGCGCCAGCTCCCATACCTGGCTCGCCTTCGGCGACGGCGACCCACACGGCCTGCTGACCGTCGATCTGCCCAATCTGGACAACACCCACACGGCGGTGGTCGAACTCATCGTGGACCCGGATTACCGCAGGCGCGGCGTCGGCACGGCGCTCTATACGACGGCGACCGACTTCGTCCGGGCGAACGGACGCCGCGTTCTGCAGGGCACGCACGTCACGCAGATGCCCGGCGGACCCGTGCGGAGCGCCGCGCACGCCGCGTTCGCCGAGGCGATGGGTACGAAGGCGGCGCTGCCGGAGATCAGGCGGCGCCTCGATCTGGACACTGTGGACAGAGCCGGATGGACCGAGCTGCTGGCCGACGCTCGCCCCCGCGCGAGCGGCTACTCCGTTGTGACGTGGACCGACAGCGCGCCGGACGAGATCGTCGCCGACGTCGCTGAGCTCGAGGCCCGACTCCTGCTCGACGCCCCCATGGGAGACCTGATCGTGGAGGCCGAGAAGATCGACGTAGCCCGGATCCGGGCCACCGAGGAGATCATCCGGCTGCGCGGCCGACGGACCTACCAGGTTGGCGCTCGGCATGACGCCTCGGGCCGCCTGGCCGCGTGGACCATGATCGCGCTGGACGCGGACACGACGTCGCACGGATGGCAGAACATCACCATCGTCGACCCGACTCACCGCGGGCATCGCCTCGGCCTCGTTGTGAAGATCGAGAACCTATTCCTCACGCTGGCGCACGAGCCCGATCTGCGACATATCAACACGTGGAACGCGACCGAGAACAGCCACATGATCGCCATCAACGAGGCGCTCGGGTTTCGGGCCGTCGACGCGTGGGTCAGTTGGCAGCACGAGCTCTGAGCACGGCATGATGGGCTCCATGACGCAGGCCACGGCTACCGCCGCCCACCGCTTCTTCGACGCCCACCGGGAGACCCTCGACCGAGCGCGACAGGCGATCGCCGAGCGCTCCTACTGGTCCGCCTACCCGGAGTCTCCGAGCCCCAAGGTGTATGGGGAGACCGCCGCCGCCGAGGGAGAGGCGGCCTTCCGCGCGCTTCTCGGCGCCGACTTTCCCATCGACCAGCCCGGCACCAAGGGCTGGGTCGCGACCGAGTCCAGCCCTTTCGGAGTCGAACTGGGTGTGCGCTACCCCAACCCTGACGTCGATGCGCTGCTCGCGGCGGCACAGGCCGGCATGCCGGCGTGGCGCGACGCCGGGCCCGAGACCCGGGTCGGGGTCTGCATCGAGATCCTGCACCGCCTGCATCGCAACATCTTCGAGCTCGCCAACGCGGTCCAGTTCACCACCGGCCAGGCATTCGTCATGGCCTTCCAGGCCGGCGGACCGCACGCGCTCGACCGCGCGCTGGAGGCGCTGGCCTACGCGTACGTCGAAATGACCCGCACGCCGGCGAGCGCCGACTGGTCCAAGCCATCGGGTAAGGGCGAGCCGCTGCGCATGACGAAGACCTTCCATGTCGTGCCCCGCGGCGTCGCGCTCGTCATCGGATGCAACACGTTCCCCACCTGGAATTCGTACCCCGGACTGTTTGCGTCGCTCGCCACGGGGAACCCGGTCGTCGTCAAGCCACACCCTCGTGCGGTCCTGCCACTCGCCATCACCGTGCGGATCGCCAGGGAGGTGCTCGCGGACGCAGGCTTCGACCAAAACCTCGTGACCCTCGCCGCGGAGGAGCCGAACGAAAAGCTCGCGAGCGTGCTCGCCACCCGCCCCGAAGTACGCATTATCGACTTCACTGGCTCCACCGCGTATGGCGACTGGCTGGAGAGCAACGCGCATCAAGCGGCTGTCTACACGGAGAAGGCCGGCGTCAACACAATCATCGTTGACTCGACGGACGACTTCGCCGGCATGTGTCGCAACGTCGGCTTCTCGCTGACACTCTATAGTGGACAGATGTGCACGACTCCGCAGAACATCCTCGTGCCGGAGGGCGGCATCGACACCGACGAGGGCCACAAGAGCTTTGACGACGTGGCCGACGGGATTGCCGGAGCCATCAGCGCGCTGGCCAAGGACCCAGCCCGCGCCGTCGAACTCACCGGGGCCATCGTCAACGATGGCGTGCTCGAGCGCCTCGACCGCGCCCGCGCCGAGGGCGAGGTCGTTCTGGATTCGACGACCCTGACCCACCCGACCCACGATGGCGCGACCGTGCGCACGCCGCTCGTCGTCAAGGTGCGCTCCGACGCCGAGCCGACCTACGGCACCGAGTGGTTCGGGCCAATATCGTTCGTCATCGCGACACAGTCCACTGAGGATTCGCTGGCGGTGTTCCGGCGCACGGTCGGGGCGAAGGGTGCCCTGACGGCGTCGGTCTATTCGACCGACAACGCGGTCCTCGACGCCGCCGAGCGGGCAGCCGTGGAGGCCGGAGTTCACCTGTCCTGCAACCTGACCGGTGGCGTGTTTGTGAACCAGTCCGCGGCGTTCTCCGATTTCCACGCGAGCGGGGCGAATCCGGCGGCGAACGCTTCGCTGACGGATGGGGCGTATGTCGCGAACCGCTTCCGAATCGTGCAGTCCCGGCGGCACGTCTAGGTCCGCACCGGCGCTTCATCAAATCGAGACGATCAACGCGAGCGACTGTCCGATTTGGGCTGATGCGGTGCGCGACGGGCTCGTGTAGCGTGCGATATCGGTCTCCACTCGCGCTCGCCAGTTTCCACCGCGGTCTGCCGGGCTCCGATCACGGCGACCGGAGGTGTCGCAACCGCGACGGCAGGGTACGGCAGAGTTAGGAAGTGCGCAGTGGCACAAGGCACCGTCAAATGGTTCAACAGCGAGAAGGGCTACGGCTTCATCGCGGTCGACGGTGGGCAGGACGTCTTCGTCCACTTCACCGCGATCGACATGGACGGGTACAAGACGCTGGACGATGGGGCGCGCGTCGAGTTCGAAATCGCACAGGGTCAGAAGGGCCCACAAGCCGAAAAAGTCCATCTCATCTAAATCTTCGATTGCGCCGATCATGACCTGGAGGTCATGATCGGCGCTGTTTTATTGCACCCAGGTCATGATCACGGCGATCTTGGCGAGGGTGCGGGCGGGCGGCGGCGGGCGGCGGGCGGCGGCGGGCGGCGGCGGGCGGCGGCGGGCGGCGGCGGGCGAGAAACCGACTTCCGGTTGATTGCGTGTTGCACGCGAAGCCCCCACACTCGCAGCCGTCGATCACGAATCCGGTCCCGGCGTGGGACCGGAGTCGCTCACCGAGAGGCGAATAGATGTCGATGCCACCGGGCCTACCTCCGGATCCACACGCCCCGCCGACCGCTCCGATGCCGCCGGTTCCCCCGATGCCGCCGGTTCCAGCGATGCCGCCGGTGACCTCGATGCCCCCGGTTCCCCCGTACTCAACCGCACCTGAGCCGCCCCCACCCCCACCTCCTGCGGCGCCGACGGCGCCCTTCGCATCGCCGCCGCAGTACACCCCGGTCCCGGCGATGGCGGGCGGGATGACTGACCCGCTGGTGCTCCCGGCCGGATCGGCGTTCGGGGCGTGGTTCGCCAAGGTCCAGGAGGTCGGCACGCGCAGTTGGAAGTCGGCCCTGATCATCTGCACGCTGGGCATCGCGGTGCCCTCCGCGGTCGTATCTCTGCTCAGCTGGATCGGCGGTTGGGGCGCGGGATGGTCGGTGACGTCGGTCGGCAGTCTTGGCGCCGCCATAGGCAGCCTCTTCCTCGGTCTCCTCATCACGCTCGTCGCCTCGATCGCCGCCTGCTACGTCGCCGCGGCCGGATGGGCGGCGGGGACGTGGGCCCTGGTTCGAGAGGCATCTGGTCAGCCCGCGGGTCTCGGCCCGGCGTTCGCGTACGGCTTCAAGCGAGCGATGGCGCTCTTCCCGTGGACCGTGCTCGCCGCGATCGCGTACTCGATCGGTACGGCGTGCTTCTTCCTTCCGGGCATCTACCTCGCGTTCGGCTTCTCGCTCTTCGGGTTCGTAGCGATCTTCGAGCGAGGACAGAACCCGGTGGCCCGCTCCTTCACGCTGACCCACAACTCGACCACCATCGGCCCGACCCTGGGCAAGATCGGCATCCTCTTCGGCGTGTACCTCGTCTACACCTTCATCATTGGCTTGATCTTCGCCGCGATCTCGGTCGCGGCCGCCGTCGCCGCCGGTTCGATCGGCTCCTTCGGTTACAACATCAGCTATGGCCTCTTCGAGGCAGTGAGCTCGCTGCTCGCGGCGCCCGCGTTCGCCGTCCTGCTGATCGGTCTCCTGCCGACCTACGCCGAACTTCGTGCCCGCGAGACACCGCTCACCACCGCCCAGCTGCAGCAGGAACTCGGCTGACCCACCCCGCCCGAACGCTGTCCCCCCTTTGAGCGCCGATCATGACCTGCAGGTCATGATCGGCGGCGTTTCGCGACGGCCAGCTCATGATCAAGGCAATCTTGGGGGGAATCTTGGGGCAGGATCTTGAAACGGAGCGGGAGGAGTACCTTTGGTGAGCGGCTTGCACTCGACAGGGGAGAGTGCTAAACAAGGTGTTGGCACTCGCCGACTGCGAGTGCCAGCCCATCCGGCAACCGCCGCGGTGGGAGTTGGTCGGGGCGGTGGGGCCCCGCATGCCGGCGGTGACGGAGAGCCGACCAGCATGTGGAGCCAGTCGTCGCGGGCTATCCGGCCCGACCGGCGGGCGACGAGCCGCGTGCAGCGCGGTCGCGCTCGAAGGTGCGTACAACAATGTCCAGGAGGACAACGCCGAATGGCCAAGATGATCGCGTTCGACGAGGAGGCGCGCCGTGCGCTCGAGCGGGGCATGAACGTCCTCGCCGATGCCGTGAAGGTGACGCTCGGCCCCAAGGGCCGCAACGTCGTCCTCGAGAAGAAGTGGGGTGCCCCCACCATCACCAACGATGGTGTGAGCATCGCCAAGGAGATCGAGCTCGAGGACTCATACGAGAAGATCGGCGCTGAGCTGGTCAAGGAAGTCGCCAAGAAGACCGACGACGTGGCCGGCGACGGCACGACGACGGCGACGGTCCTGGCCCAGGCGCTCGTTAAGGAAGGCCGGCGCAACGTCGCGGCCGGCGCCAACCCGATGGCTCTTAAGCGGGGCATCGAGGCAGCCGTCGGCGCCGTGGCGGAGGAGCTGGCCAAAATCGCCAAGGACGTCGAGACCAAGGAGCAGATCGCGTCGACCGCGTCGATCTCCGCCGGTGACCCAACGGTCGGCGAGATCATCGCCGAGGCGATGGACAAGGTCGGCAAGGAAGGCGTCATTACCGTCGAGGAGAGCAACACCTTCGGCCTCGAGCTCGAGCTCACGGAGGGCATGCGCTTCGACAAGGGCTACATCTCGGCGTACTTCATCACGGACGCCGAGCGCATGGAGACCGTGCTCGAGGACCCGTACATCCTCATCGCGAACAGCAAGATCTCCGCGGTGAAGGACCTGCTGCCGATCCTTGAGAAGGTCATGCAGGGCGGCCGCCCACTGGTGATCATCGCTGAGGACGTCGATGGCGAGGCCCTCGCGACCCTGGTGGTCAACAAGGTCCGCGGCACCTTCAAGTCGGTGGCCGTCAAGGCCCCGGGCTTCGGGGACCGCCGCAAGGCCATGCTGCAGGACATCGCCATCCTCGCCGGAGGCCAGGTCATCAGCGAAGAGGTCGGGCTCAAGCTCGACAGCGTCGGTCTCGACCTGCTCGGCAAGGCCCGCAAGGTCGTCATCACCAAGGACGAGACGACCATTGTGGACGGCGGCGGCGACTCCGAGCAGATCGCCGGTCGGGTCAACCAGATCCGGGCCGAGATCGAGAAGAGCGACTCCGACTACGACCGGGAGAAGCTGCAGGAGCGTCTGGCGAAGCTGGCCGGCGGTGTTGCGGTCATCAAGGTCGGTGCGGCCACCGAGGTCGAGCTGAAGGAGCGCAAGCACCGCATCGAGGACGCCGTACGCAACGCGAAGGCGGCCGGCGAGGAGGGCATCGTGCCCGGTGGTGGCGTCGCACTGGTCCAGGCCGGCAAGACAGCCTTCGACAAGCTCGACCTGGTCGGGGATGAGGCGACCGGCGTGAACCTGGTGAAGATCGCCTTGGACTCGCCGCTGCGTCAGATCGCGGTCAACGCCGGCCTCGAGGGCGGCGTTGTCGTGGAGAAGGTCCGCGGCCTCAAGCCCGGCTTCGGCCTCGACGCGGCGACCGGCGAGTACGTCGACATGATGAAGGCCGGCATTATCGACCCGGCGAAGGTGACCCGATCGGCGCTGCAGAACGCGGCCTCGATCGCGGCCCTGTTCCTCACCACCGAGGTTGTGGTGGCGGACAAGCCGGAGAAGGAGAAGGCGGCCGCCGGCATGCCCGGCGGTGGCGACATGGACTTCTGAGTCCGGTCAGGAAAGACAACGGAGGGTGGGTCGCGCGAGCGACCCGCCCTCCCGCCTGTTTTGGCCGCAGCGATTATCCAGATCCGCCCCGAGGGTTCCCACCAACCCGCTCCGGGCGCCGAACCCGGGCTATAAGTCGCTGGTCACGCGTGCGTTAGATGCCCGATACTCCCGGTATGCATCGGCGGGCGTCCTCACCGCGGATGGTGGGGCGCGACGCCGAGCTGTCCGCGCTGACGGACGCGCTCACCGACGCCGACGGCGGGTTGGCGACGGTGGCTCTGGTCGCCGGCGAGGCTGGCGCCGGAAAGACCCGCCTGGTCACCGAGTTCGTAAAGCGTGCGAGGGCGTCTGGAGCCGTTACTCTAGTGGGCGGCTGCTTTCCGCTCGGCGGGGTCAGCCCACCCTACGCACCGCTAGCTCAAGCCATCCGGTCACATCTGCGCACGCTGCCAGCCGAGGCCGCGCAGACGCTGACGGATCTGCTGCCGCCCCAGCTGCTGCCTGGCTTCGGCGCGACGGGAGCTGGTGCGCTGACCGGCGCGGCCGAGCAGCGCGCAGTCCTCTTTGATCGGATGGGTGTCGCATTTGGAGCAATGAGCGCGACGGCGCCGGTGTTGTTGGTGTTGGAGGACGTCCACTGGGCCGATCCGTCCACAAGAGACTCGGTCGCCTACCTGGCTCATATGCTCACGGACGAGAGAGTGCTACTCGTCGTGAGCCACCGCATCGATGAGGTGGACCGTCAGCCCGATCTGCGCACCTGGCTCGTCCACATGCGTCGCGCAGCACGGACCGCGGTCGTTGAGTTGACCCAGCTCAGCCGCGACGACATTGCCGAGCAGATCGCCGGTCTCACCGGCACAGCGCCGACTGACGACCTTGTCGACACAGTCGCCGCCCGCGCCGATGGCAATCCGCTCCATGTTGAGGAGCTCATCAGCGCTGGTCCCCCACCACCCACCGGCCAGCTGCCGTCCACCCTGCTCGATGCCATCACAAGCCGGCTAGAGCGGCTGCCGAGCAAGAGCCGAAGGCTCATTCGAGCAGCGGCAGCCATCGGCAGGAGGATGGGGGATGATCTGCTCTGCGTCGCAGCAGGTCGTCGCTCCGAACACGTCATCGACGCGATGAGGCCCGCGATCGCCCAGCACCTCATTCGCCCGGTGCCGGGTGAACTAGCTTACGAGTTCCACCATGAACTCGTTCGAGAAGCCGCCTACGCCGAACTGCTCCCCGGCGAGCGGCAAGCCGTGCACGCCAGGATCTCCCGATACCTCGCCGCCGAACGCAACGAAGACCTCGACCCGACACATCTTGCCCTGGTGGCCTATCACTGGACTCAGGCCGACGATCACCTCCACGCCATCCCCGCGCTCATCGCTGCCGGTGCGGCCGCAATGGACTCGACGGGTTTCGCCGAGGCGCACGACCAGCTGAGCTGCGCCATCCGGTGGTGGCTGAGGAGTGGCGGAACGCCAGCCGAAGAGATCGCGCCAGGGTGGGACCTGACCAAGGCGGCTCAACTCGCTGGACGGGCTTCGCTGCTGTGTGGTGAGACCGCGGAGGGGCGCGCGCTCGGCGAGCTGGTGCTCGACCGCCTCGATCCGGACGGGGACCCGCTTCGGTATGCCGAACTGACTGCCACCCAGGGTGTGTTACGCATGCTGGACGGCGACACCTCCGCCGCCCGAGCGGCGTACGAACACGCCCTCGCTCTCCTGCCGGCCGACCAGCCGACCAGCACTCGCGCCACCGTGCTCTACCGATTCGCTTCCGTCTGCGGATTCCTGGGTGAGGACGAGCTGGTCTATCGGTACGCCGCCGAAGCGGCCCACATGGCCCAGCTGCTCGGAGAACCTGCGCTCGAGGGGCGTGCGTCGGCGCTTCTCGCCTTTTACGCGACGCCTCACGTTGAGGAACAGGCCGCGATGGACATGGCGCGCCGGGCGTTGGCGCTGTCGACCGCGAGCGGAGATGTCGAGGCCATCATGGGTGCCTATGTTGCCTTCACCGACGTGTCGCAGACGTGGGGAAGCGTACCTGACAGATTGGCGAGTGCTCAGCAAGGTCTCGCAGTGGCCACGCGGCTCGGGGCGACATCCAGCCAGGCCGCATCCGACCTAACAAATAGATGCGCCAACGCGCTCTTCTGCAGTGGCGACTGGCGGAGCGCCGAGCAACTGTGGGAAGGCCTTCTCGCCCGTCCGCGCGATCGACACACAGCGGTAATTGTGCCTGTGTATATGGTGGATTTGCTTATCGCGCAGGGACAGTTCGAGCGCGCCGCCGAACTGTTGCCGGCGGATAGTGCCCTGCAGCCGTGGGGTGACTGGATGCTCGCCGTTGTGGACGGTGCGCGAGCGGAGCTGGCGATCTGGCAGGCCCGGCTTGATGAAGCGGACTCGGCTTTGCGTCGGGCCGCAGGCATAACGATCGCATATCCGAATCTGGATCCGGTCATGAACAGCTGGTACATCGGCTGGCTCATTGCCACGGCCGAACGCGTCGTCGCCGACGTCGTGCAGCTCGCGGCGGCGAATGGCGCGGCGGGCGTCGACGCAGACAAGGCCGATCCGGACGCCCTCCTGTCCGCGTGGATAGGACAACAGGAACGCCACCCGCGCGCTTCGACGCTGAGGATGCGGGCGTGGCTCTGCATGGCCGACGCCGAACACACCAGGCGTGATCGGTCCGATCCCGCTGCCTGGTCGGATGCGGTCGCGGCGTGGGACGACTATGGCGACACATGGCGTGCGGCGTACGCGAGGTTCCGCGTCGCCGAGGCGCTGGTGGCTACCTCGGGGGACCGATCTGGCGCCACCGAACCGCTGCGGCTTGCGTGGGATTTCTGCCGACGGGTCGGCGCGCTGCCGCTGCTGGCGGAGATCGAGGCACTCGCGAAACGTGCGCGCATCCCGCTAGAGTCCGCCGCGGCCGTGGCGGCAACATCCCTAACGGCGGTGGCAGTCCTCCACGGTTTAACCGACCGCGAGACCGATGTGGTCCGGCTGCTCGCCGACGGTGCGACCAACGCGCAGATCGGCAAGACTCTGTTCATCAGCGAGAAGACCGCGGCCACCCACGTGTCGAACATCCTGCGCAAACTTGGCGCAGCACGCCGTACCGAGGCCGCCGCCATCGCCCACCGACTCGGCATCACCAACCAGCCGGACCGTGCCAATGAGCACACGTCTACATAGACCCGCCCCGCCAAATCAGTAGGTAGCGCTGACGCAGATACCGAGTTCTCCCGATGGCCGCACGCCGCGCCGCTGACACGCTTTCCCTTGTCAAGCCCACCCGGGGCGACAAAATCCAGACAAGGGAGACTCCGATGAGCAACACCCCGTGGCAGATTCAGAGCGAGATCGCGAAGATGCGCCAGCAGGAGTTCCGCGCCGAGGCCGAGACTCGTCGAACCCGCCGTGAGGCCAGGCACGCAGCCCGCGAGGTGCGCCGAGCCCGACGTGAGGCCGAGCGGATGGAGCGGACCGCCACCAAGGCGCAGGCCGCCACCAAGACGATCGCGGCCACATCGCAACACACAACGGTCCCCAAGACGACCTGAGAGGCGCTGAACACCGCCTCGATGACAGCCCAGATCGGCTCGAGGGCGGGTCCTCCCAGCTGCCCGCCCTCGGGCACTGAACACCGGTTTCGGGGCGCCGGTCGGTCGGGAGGTCCAACCGCCGCCGCTGCCTCCGCGACCGCAACCACCGGGGCGTGGCGACTTCACGTTCGAGATCCCAGATCCTGAGTATGACCCAAGATGCCGAATCGTTCGCGACGTTGGCTGGGGCCAGGGCCAACCGCTGTCCCGAATGCCGCGTCGGAGTATCCACAGTGGCACGAAGACCGGCGGTTCTCCTACACGTTGTGGCTGCCGACCACTCCGCCACTCACAACAGCGCCGTGTGAGATCAGTTATTGCGGGGTGGGCGACGAGGGACTGCGCAGCCAGTCTTAGCATGATCGCTGTTTTCCGGCAGAATGTGCAGCGTCGCTTGACGTTTGTTCGGAGAACGGAGATCTTGCCCGTGGAACCGACGGCCGACCGCATCCGCACCCTTTTGTCCAGGGCACCCGTCATCGACGGGCACAACGACCTCCCCTGGATGCTGCGCAACCTTGTGAGGTACGACCTCGACGCGCTCGACATCAGCACCGACCAGTCGGCGGCCGGACTGCACACCGACATCCCGAGGATGCGCCGCGGAGGCATGGGCGCACAGTTCTGGTCCGTGTACGTGCCGTCCACACTCCAAGGTGGCGCCGCGGTGACGGCCACCTTGGAGCAGATCGACGCCGTACGCCGCATCGTCGAGCGATATCCGAACGACCTCAGCCTGGCGTTCACGGCCGACGAGGTCGAGCAGGTACGGGTAAGCGGACGGATCGCTTCGCTGCTCGGCATGGAGGGCGGGCACTCCATCGACTGCTCGCTCGGCACGTTGCGGATGATGTACGACCTTGGCGTGCGCTACCTCACCCTGACCCACTTTAGAAACACGCCGTGGGCCGACAGCGCGACCGACGATCCGGGAGTGGGCGGACTCTCCGCGTTCGGGCGCGAGGTGGTTCGGGAATGCAACCGGCTGGGCATGCTCGTCGACCTGTCGCACGTCGCGGACACAACAATGCACGCGACGCTGGACACCTCGACCGCACCGGCGTTCTTCTCTCACTCGTCGGCCCGCGCCCTCTGCGACCACGTGCGCAATGTTCCGGACGACGTCCTGGCCCGGGTGCGCGATAGCGAGGGAATCGTCATGGTGACATTCGTGCCGGGATTCCTCAACGAGGAGTGTCGCGAGTGGATCGACGCTCTGATGGTGGAGGAACGACGCCTCGCCGAAACCATCCCCGATGACAGCCCCGAGTACCGCCGGGCCGAGCGCGATTGGGTGGCGAGGAATCCGCGCCCGCCATGTAGCCTCGGCGACGTCGCGAACCACATCGAGCATGTCCGCGATGTCGCCGGCGTCGACCACATCGGACTTGGTAGCGACTTCGACGGTGTAATCGCCACGCCGGACGGGCTCGAGGGGGTCGACGGCTACCCGCGGCTGCTCGCCGAACTCGCCGACCGCGGCTGGTCCGACGACGATCTGGCCAGGCTGACCTGGAACAACACTCTGCGGGTGCTCCGCGACACCGAGGCGGCTGCACGCACGGCACGACAGGAACGGGGGCCTTCGCTCGCCACGATCGCCGACCTGGACAAGCGGCCGCGCGAAGAAGTCGCCGCGAGCGGGGCGGCCGCGTCCGCAGTGGATCTCCCTACGCTGGGGCGATTCAACCTTGATGACATCGGCGAGGCACTCGCGGACAACTCCTACGAGCACACGTGGCGGGTTGACCCGGTCTCGGGTACGTTGCATCTCTTCAGCGAGTACGAGGATCTCGAGGAAGATGTGAACCCAGACTGGTTGGCCATCGACCCGATTCCGTCGCACGAGTGGTACCAGGACCTGGTCGACTTCGCCTCCCGCGTCAAGGATCCTCAAACGACCCGATTGTTGGACATCGCGCTCGCGGGCAAGGGTGCGTTCCGGCGATTCAAGGACGTCGTCTACAGCGACCCGAGGCTTGGTCCGACGTGGAACGCGTTCCGCAGCGTCCGCGCCCGGCGGCGGGCCGTGGAGTGGCTCCACGACAACGACCTCGTCGACCAGGCCACAGCGGATGGCTATCTGGAGGCGAGTACCGATCCGTCGGTGCCATGAGACGAGGCCGCGTCCTACGCCGCAGCGATACCGATGTCCCGAACGGTGATCGACGTCGGTCCGTCGAGCGACCCGAACACCGTTGCGAAGCTCAGCGCGGCAGACGTCGCGTCAGGCCCCGGATCGGCGGAGAAGAGCAACAGGCCGCGCACAGATGTGCCGGGCGGGACCGCCTCAGGCCAGGATCCGCGGAGCGTGTCAGCGGTCGTCGTTGTCCCGTCGGCGAACGTGAGCGTGCAGAATCCCTTGACGAGCCGCAGCGACTCGTCGCCGCCGTTGGCGGCGGCAAGGTCCACTTTGGTGTAGTGGCTGGTGACCTCGACACCGATCACCGTCAGCCGGAGCGGGCCGGACGTGACGCTCACCTGCTCGACGAGCCGCTCCTGTCCAGTCTCGCTCCCGGTGAGCCAGCCAGCGACGTACCGCACGCCAACGACACCACCGGCCGTGCCGAGGCCGCAGAGCCCAACCACGATGGCGAGCGCGGCGACGATCGAGACGGAGCGACGGGTACTCCGCGGCGGCGCACCGATCTGCGGCGGGGCTTGAGTTGACCCACCGCCCGGTGGGGTCGTGGCCACCGTCTGTGCTCCGGAACTGACCGCAGCCTCAGCTACCGCTCCACCCGGAAGCAGCACACCCACGAACGCGGTCACGAACGTGGCGGCAGCCGCCGCGATCCACCAGATCGGATTGCGCCACTGGTCCGCGGCCATCCCGACCACAGTGGCGGCCGCGTTGGACACGATGAACACCAGCATCGCGGCGAGCACCGCGCCGAGCAGACGTGATCCCTTGACCCGCATCCCAACCGTCCCGAAGGCATAGATGGCACTCCCAGGTTCCGCCAGGCTACCGGTCAATTACGGCGTCGTCATCCGGAGAACGTCCAGCACCTCGTCGAGCTGCTTCTCCGTGATCAGGCCGCTGCTCACGTGACCCCGCTCGACCACGACCGCGCGAATCGTCTTGCCCTGCGCGAGTGCCTGCTTGGCCACGGCGGCCGCCTCGTCGTATCCAAGGTGTCGGTTAAGCGGAGTCACGATCGCCGGCGAGCTCTCAGCGTACTCGCGCATGACCTCCACGTTCGCCACCAAGCCGGCCACGCAACGGTCGGCGAACAGTCGACTCACGGCGGCCAGTAGACGGATCGACTCAAGCAGGTTCCGGCCCATCATGGGCAGCATCACGTTGAGCTCGAAGTCGCCCTGCGAGCCGGCGAACGCGACCGCTGCGTCGTTGCCGATGACCTGGGCGCACACCTGGCGCACGGACTCGCAGACCACCGGATTCACCTTGCCTGGCATGATGCTCGAGCCAGGTTGTAGATCTGGAATCTGCAGCTCGCGCAGCCCGGCTCGCGGCCCCGACCCCATCCAGCGGATGTCGTTGGCAATCTTGTAAAGACTGACCGCGATCGTACGGAGCTGGCCGCTCATCTCGACGAG
>JAXIPB010000092.1:0-4144 GCA_045403155.1 Micromonosporaceae bacterium | reverse complement strand
TGACGCAGCGGTCAAGGGTCGCACGCTCATGATGGACGCGCACATGCTGGAAAATATCACGCAAAACGTCAACGACATCCTCACAGTGCCTGACGACGTGCCGGTGACTGGTAAGCAGTGCGACGACGAGAACGCCTTCTGGGACGGCACGGGGATCGTTATGTGTTACGAGCTTGTGGAATCGGAAACCCAAATTTTTGCCGACGCTGGTGACCCGGATGCCGCCACATCGGGGGTCAACGGGAACATCGCCGCGTTCTATCACGAGCTCGGGCACGCGACAATCAGTCTCTTTGATCTGGTGTTTACAGGGAAGGAGGAGGACGTGGCCGACGAGGCCTCGGCCTTTTTTCTCTTGGCCCCCGGCGCCGACGGGAAGCCCGACCCCAATGGGGTGAAAGTCGCCATGGCCGCCGTCCGAATCTCGAAGTTATTCTCCGACCAGGAGGACGCCAATGACATCGGGTTCTGGGACACACACTCGCCCGACCCGGTGCGCACGTACAACTGGGCGTGCTACGTCTATGGTTCCGACCCCGAGGGCAACGCCGCAGTCGTCACGGACGGTCTGCTGCCGCAGGAGCGTGCCGATGGCTGCGAACGCGAGTTCGACAAGATGTCCGCCGCCTGGGAGCTGATGCTGGGACCACACCTGAAGAAGCCCAGCTAAGGACACGCGAGTAAATTAACGCTACGTTCGGGATTCTGGCCTTATTCTGTGTGATGTGGTGACGGCCGCCGATCGTGAGAGCGAGGTGTCGCGCAAGTTTGCGCTGCTGGCGCCGGTGCTGGACGAGCGGCAGCGCCGGCTGTGGATGGCGGTGGAGGCCCGCGAGGCCGGGCACGGCGGGATCACGGTGGTGGCGCGCGCGACCGGGGCCGCGCGCTCGACGGTGACCCGGGGTGTCGATGAACTTGACAGCGGTGCAACCGATTCCGGGCGGATACGGCGAGCCGGTGCGGGCCGCAAGCGGGCGGAGACGGTGAATCCGGCGCTGGCCGCGGCGTTGGAGCGCCTCGTCGATCCGGACACTCGGGGTGATCCGGAGTCGCCGCTGCGCTGGACGATCAAGTCGACGCGGCAGCTCTCGGCCGCGCTGGCCGGGCAGGGGCATCGGGCGAGCGAGTGGCTGGTACGGCGGCTGCTGCACGAGGCCGGCTACAGCCTGCAGGCGACCGCCAAGCAGCTCGAGGGTGCCCAGCACCGGGATCGCGACGCCCAGTTCCGCTACCTCGACGACCGGGTGCGCGAGCATCAAGCGGCCGGGCAGCCGGTGATCAGCGTGGACACCAAGAAGAAGGAGCTCGTCGGGCGGTACAAGAACGCCGGGCGCCGGTGGCAGCCGGCCGGGCGACCCGAGCCGGTCAACACCCACGACTTCCCCGACAAAGAGCTGGGCAAGGCCATCCCGTACGGGGTCTACGACCTCGCCGCCGACGCGGGCTGGGTGTCCGTCGGCGCCGACCACGACACCGCCGCCTTCGCCGTGGCCACGGTCCGCCGCTGGTGGCAGAGTGTGGGCGCGGGCCGCTACCCGCACGCCGACCGGCTGCTGATCACCGCCGACGCGGGCGGCTCCAACGGCTACCGTCCCCGGCTGTGGAAGACCGAGCTGGCCGCCTTCGCCGCCGAGACCGGGCTGGCCGTCACCGTCTGCCACTTCCCGCCCGGCACCTCCAAGTGGAACAAGATCGAGCACCGGCTGTTCTCCCACATCTCCTCGAACTGGCGCGGCGAAACACTGACCAGTCACGAAGTGGTCGTCAATCTGATCGCCGCAACGACCACGCGCACCGGCCTGACCGTGCACGCCGAACTCGACCATGGCGAGTACCCCAAGGGAATCAAGGTCAGCGACAAGCAGATTCGCGAACTCGAAGCCCGAGCCATCACCCGGCACGACTGGCACGGCGAATGGAACTACACCGTGACCGGCCCACCGCGGGCGCCGTAAGCACCGCCCGACGGTCAAATGCGCGTGTTATTTCCTCGCAGTCCCTTAGTTGCAGCCTGGCCCGCCTGTGTGACCGCCCAGACGCCACGCTTGCTGTTCGTGAGAAGGCCCATATCCTTCAGGTAGGTCCGCGCTCACGCCAACCTGTTCTGGACTACGGTCTGCGGTCCGTCGCTGAGCAGAACGCTTTGCTGCTCGGGCGTCAGCTGCTCCCGTTCAATAACGGCCGCGTCCAACTCAGCGATCGAGGCGGAGCCGCCAAGTGCAATCGCGGCCTGGAGCGTCGGCCAAAGCAGGTCGGAATACACAGGCACTGTCACAGTCACGGTAAGAGCATGTCAGAGCCCCGCAATCGGTAGTCACTGCCGGGTCGGCGGGTCCCGCCGGTTCCATGGCTCGCGTAGATGCAGCCGACTTATACCGCAGTGTTGCGACGGCCGTCCGCCCTCCGATTAGGCCCGATCCGAACCGTTCGCCCAGGAAACAGCTTCCCAAGCTGAATACGCGGGTTCGATTCCCGTCATCGGCTCAGAGTTTGTGCAGGTCAGAGCCTCCGGTCTAAACTGTAGACATCCCAGGGTTCTAATTTGTCAAGCCGCGGCGGCTGTGCGGTGGCCCCAGGCGGTGTGTTCGTCATAGGGGGTGTGGTGGCGGAGGCAGCCGTGCAGGATGCCGACGAGGCGGTTGCCGAGCGCTCGTAATGCTTGGTGGTGCACGTCTCCGGCGGCGCGGTGTTGGTCGTAGAACGCCCGGGCGCCCGGACTGGTGGTCAGGGCGCACAAGGCCCAGTGGTCGATCGCGTCGTAGAGCCGCCGATTGCGGACGTGACGGGCCAGGACGGCGCGCATCTTGCCCGACGCGACGGTCAACGGCGACGTTCCGGCGTAGTTCTTGCGAGACTTGGCGTCGGTGTAACGGTTCGGGTCGTCCCCGAACTCACCGAGCACCCGGGCGCCGAGCACAACACCGAGTCCTGGCAGGGAGAGGTAGATGTCGGCGTCCGGGTGTGCCTCAAAATGTGTCGCCAGTTCGGCCTCGAGGTCGGCGATCTGGCGGTTCAGCTCGGCGATGATGCCCACGGCGGCGCGGGTGGTGGCGCCGAAGGCCGCAGCGACCGGGGCCGGGGCCACCAGCTGCTCGGACCGTAGCGCGGCCTGGATTTGGCGGGCACGGGCGGCGATATTGCGTTGCCGGCCACCGCGTTTGAGCGCGGACTGGATCGCGGTCAGCGACAGATTGGCGCCCTGCTCGGGGGTGGGAGCCCGGCCCAACACCCCCAGGGCGTCGCCGTGGGCCAGGTCCTCGAAGGCCACCAGCGCGGCCGGGTAGTACTCGCGCAACGCGCTGCGCAGGCTGTTGGTGTGACGCGTGCGGGTCCAGATCAAGTTCTGATGCGCCCGGGCCAGCACCTTGATCGCCTCCGCATCGAGGCTGTCGCCGGCGACGCTGCGGTGGTTGTGCCGGTCGGTACGTACCAGATCGGCCAGCAGCTTGGCATCGCCGGCATCGGATTTGGCGCCCGAGACATGGTGGCGGTCACGGTAGCGGGCCACCGCCAACGGATTGATCGCAAACACCTGATAGCCGACCGCGGCCAGCGCCCCCACCCACAGGCCGCGGTCGGTTTCAATGCCGATCACCACCTGATCCGGTTCCGCGACATGTTCGGCGATCAGCGCGTGGAGCTGGCCGAAACCGGCCAGTCCTTCGGGCAGCCGCCTCGACGCCAACCGCTTGCCGGCCTCGTCTATCAGACACACGTCATGATGGTCTTCGGCCCAGTCATCGCCCACGAAGATCATCGATCACCACCTTTCCTCGATCCGGTTCTCGCTCAACCTATTTCGAGCCTGAGGACACCCGGCGGCGACCTAATGGATCAGTGCTCCAAACGGCACGACATCCCATCAGCGCTACAGGCAACCCCACCAACCAGCCGGGGCACGATCTACAGTTAGGAATCGACCCTCACTCCAGGTTCTCAAAAGTGCTCACCGGCCGGCGGCTCGGTAATCAGCCTGCCTCGACAAACACCCAAACCCCGTCAACGCCGCGCTGATCGATTCCCATTAGGTTCCCAGTTTCCGTGTCACCGTCCGAGTACCGATGTCACCCGGATGTCACGTGTGACGAGAAAGTGAGAGTAATCGCGGTAACAGAGGCCTCTCTCCTGCCATTGACAGGGGCGG
>JAXIPB010000321.1:0-11815 GCA_045403155.1 Micromonosporaceae bacterium | reverse complement strand
GTCGCGCTGGTAACGACGAAGGCTGGATCTCCGGGATAGTGGCGGCGGATATCGCCAGCGTGGCAACTCCGCCGAAGCGTGATGCGCGCTAACAGCTCTCAAGATCGCCACGATCATGACGTCAGCGTCGCTATAACCCGTCGATCATGACCGCCAGGGCATGATCGACGCGGAGGGGCGGGGTGATGGGCCGCATTGTCGCCGTTGGCGTGGCACGATAGACATGGCCCTCATGCAGCGCCGTTGCCGGAGGGGGTGCACAACGGCTCATGACCTCCGACACTGACGCAAGACTCTCGTCCACCCAGTCCGCCGACAGACCCGATCTGTCGCGACCCGGTCTGGTGGGCAGTGTGATTCGCGAGGCGCTGTCATGGCCAACCGCGCTGGTCTGCCTGCTGTGCTTGTTGCTCGGCTTGCCGGCGACCATTCTGCTGACTCCGGATCAGGACGTTGTCGTGGCGGGCCAGAGCCTCTCAGTCGGGGCGCGACCTCCGACGCTGTCGTTGTCGGGCCCCGCGCAGCTCGTGCAGATCGGCAACACCCAGTTGGACATCGCGCCGCTGCGTGTATACGGCCCACTGCGACCACGGCTCACACTCGGCCCAGTTCAGCGCAACGCCGCCGCGGCCGCGGCTCTTGAGGATGGCAACGGACATGACGTGCGGGACGCCGCGGTCACCACGATCAGAGATGGCTTCGTTCGCTGGTATGTGTGGGCGGCCCTCATTCTGCTCGCAATCACCGCAGCTCTGACGGCGGTCGTCTCCTGCGTGCGAATGCTCGTCACACTGCGCCGCGAGGTGCGGAACGAGCACAAGCCGCTGACGACGGCGGAGATATGGCATCGCAGCAGCGCGCAGATCCGCGGCATGACCGTCGGCGCCGTCATCGTTACTATGCTGGGCTGGGGCGCGGCGGGTGGGCTCGCCTACACCGGTGCCGTGAGTGGACTGGCGGAGGTCAGATCCCTGTCAGACCTCGTCGGCACCTACTACGTAACGCCATCGCCTGTCGGACCAGCCGTGCACGGATACGTCGGTGCGGTGATCGGCGATTCGCGGGCCGCGCGGGCCGGCGGCCCGTTGGTCGACCCCGCCACCGACGACGACCGAGCATGCGCCCGGAGTGCCGACTCGCTCGCGAACGAGATCGGCACGCTGACCGGCGCTCGGGTGGCCAACCTCGCCTGCACGGGCGCATCGATCACCGCCGGCCTGCGCGGTCCGCAGATTCAGGGCGGCCGGGTGTTGCCGCCCCAGGTAGCTCTCCTCAAGCAGATAGAAGGGCTCCAGTTCGTGGTCGTGGTAATCGGGCCCAACGACGTCTCGTGGACCGACCAGCTGCGCTACTGCTACAGCGTGGCCGCGTGCCAGGACAACCTCACCAGGGGCGAGTTCGGTTACCGCTTGGCCGCCTTCGACCGCGACTACGGCAACCTGCTTCACGACCTGAACGACCTGCCCGGCAGCCCGCAGATCATAGTCATGACGTCGTACGACGTCTTCATGCCCGACGCGACGTGCGCCGACGCCCGCGGGCCGATCGGAGCTCCGGGGCTCAACCCGGACAGCATCCGACTGCTCGTAGACCGCACGAGACAGCTGAATGACGTACTCGTCGGCGGCGCGGAGAAGTACGGCTTCGGGGTGGCCGAGCCCTCCGTGAAACCGCTCTGCGACGACGGCGTGGACCAGCTCGGGCCCGACATTCAGGGGCTCACCGACAGCAGCCCATTCCACCCAACTGGGATCGGCATGATCCGCCTCGCCTCGTCCGTCGTGCGATTGATAGCACCCGAGTGATCGCCCCGATCATGACCTGGAGGTCATGATCGGCGCAGGTTTGCGACGGCTAGGTCATGATCACGGGAATCTTGAAACACGTTGACGAGCCGAGGTGGCCGCGGTTGGTCACGGGACGGGACCTTGACGACACTCCATGAGTCCAGCCGTCGGCCGTCATCACCTGGCGAGGGCGCCCAATCTGGGACAGCGCTGCGCGTGTGAGCCGAACGTAGGCGATGGCTCTGGTTTAGAATATCCTTAACCTGGGGAGGCAGCTTGGAGTGGGAGATCTTGATGACCTCACAGGTCGAGGGCTTCCTCGACGAAATCTACGAGGTCGATAAGGAGACACACCGCTTGGTCAATCAAGCCATTCTCGTTCTGGAACGAAACGGTCCTGCCGAGGGCAGGCCGCTCGTCGACAGCATCGCGGTTTCTCAGATCGCGAATATGAAGGAACTGCGTCCGCCGTCGACCGGACGGACTGAAATCAGGATTCTGTTCGTCTTCGACCCCTGGCGTTCTGCGATTCTGCTAGTCGCCGGAGACAAGTCCGGACGATGGAATCACTGGTATCGGGTAGCGATACCCGAGGCAGAACGATCGTACGAGCTATACCTCAAGGAGCGAGAGGAGGAGATCGGCAATGAGCGCGGCTAAGCGGTGGCGCGACACTGACCATCTGCAGCGCGCGGTCGACTCCGCCGGCGGCCAGGACGCGTTCGACGCCGCGGTCGGCGAAATGCTCGATCACGCACACGGCTGGCGGCTGGCTGAACTACGCAAGCGTCGCGACATGACTCAAGAGCAGGTCGCCACGAGAATGGGGGTTTCCGTAGCCCGGATCTCCCAGATCGAGAGCGGCGACGTCTCCACCCAGGAAGTACTTAGCCGCTTCATCGCCGCGCTCGGTGGCACGCTTAAGCTCATCGCTGACTTTGGTGACGAGCAGTTCAAGGTCGCGTAGCGCCTCGCTGAGGTCGCCACCACACTGGTAGATCTCGACCGGCGCCTCCGCGACATCGACACCACGCGATCGGCGCGCTAGCGGCTTGACCCAGCCGACGCGCACAAGGCATTGCGTATCCCGCCACCGCTCCAGAATTCCGTGGTGGATTCCGTGGCCAGCGCGGATGCCGACCCGGTCGCCGCCCGGGCAGGCTCAGCCGCATGAACGACGTACGAATCGGAACCCGGTCCTGGATCGGCTCGGTCGGCCGGGTGGTGAGGCAGCCGGTGCTGCGCCGGGTCCTGCCCGGCATGCTGGTCTCCGCCCTCGGCGACGGGATGAGCTTGGTGGCGGTGGCCTGGCTGGCGGTGCAGATCGCGCCACCCGACCAGGCCGGCGTCTGGACCGGGCTGGCGGTCGCGGCGTACGCGCTGCCGGCCCCGGTCGGCGCGGCCCTGCTCGCCCGGCTCGTGAGGCGGTTCCGCGGCGCGCAGCTGGTCGCGGTTGATGCCGCGCTGCGGGCGGTGGCGCTGGGCCTGGTCGCGATCCTGGCGGTGGCCGGGCTGCTGAACCCCGTCGGGTACGTCGCGTTGCTCGCGGTCTCGTCGCTGTTACACGCGTGGGGGAGCGCCGGGGCGTACACCCTGGTCGCGGAGCTGCTCCCGGACGAGGACCGGGTCACCGGCAATGCTTTGCTGTCCACGTTTACGCAGGCGGCGGTGGTGGTCGGCCCGGCCCTGGCCGGCGGCCTGACCGCGCTGGTCGGTCCGGGCTGGGTGATCGGCGCCGACGCGGCCAGCTTCGCCGTGCTGGCGGCGAGCTGCCGGGCGGCCACCCGATGGCGAGGCGGCCCGGTCGAGATAACCCGAATGGATGTCGCGCCCGCCGAGTCGACGGCCGGAGGCTGGCGCATCATCCTCGGCCAGCCCCGGTTGCTTGGGTTGATCGCCGTGACCTGTGTCTTCTTCTTTCTCTACGGCCCGGTCGAGGTGGCGCTGCCGGTCCACGTCGCCCACGAGCTGCATGGCTCGCCAAGCCTGCTGGGTCTGTACTGGACGGTGTTCGGCATCGGCGCCACCCTGGGCGGTCTCGGTGCCGGACTGCTTCGGCACCGTCCACCCTGGCTGGTCGTAGTCGGCATCATCATCGGCTGGGGCGCCGCCCTGCTCCCGCTCGGGCTGACCGACGCGGTCGGGCCCGGGCTGGTCGGATTCGCGGCCGGAGGCTTGATCTACGGACCGTTCACCGCCATCTGCACCGCGCTGTTCCAGCGCAGCACACCACCGCAGGCGTTGAGCCGCGTACTGGCCGCCCGTTCCGCGCTCACCATCCCCTCCACCGCACTGGGCACGTTGCTGGGCGGACCGGTGGTGAGCGCGGTCGGCGGCCGCCCGACCCTGCTGCTTTCCGCCCTGCTCACGATCGCGCTCGGGGCGTCGGTAGCGGGTGTCCGGTGGCAGCGCTACCGGACGGCCATGCGCGCGAGGCCGAGCTGGGCGAGCGCGGCCGCGCCGGCGGTGGCGTGCTCACCTCCGGCGAGCACCAGTGTGCGCGCCCACTGATACCGGCAGCCGGCGGCGTCGAACCTATCCGCGGTGGCGAGCAGCCGCGGCAGGTCACCGTCGAGCAGGGCCTGCGCCCGCTCCACCTGGGCGCTGGCGATCGGGTTGCCGTCGACCGTGGCCCGGGCGGCGGCGACCCGGTCCCGCGCCGCCGGGTGCCCGGCGAGCACCGCCGCCTCGGCCCGGAGCGCCACGTACCAGTGCAGCCAGATCCAGGTGACCCACTTCCAAACCTGTTCCGGCTCGGGCGCGACCCGCTCGAGAGCCGACTTCGCGTCCCCGTGGTGGAGCAGGACCATTGCGTCGAACGTGGCGGCGTAGCCAGCGGGGTTGCTCGCCTGCCAGGCGTGCGCCGCCGCGATTGTCGCGGCGTTCGGCCGGGCCAGATCCCACAGGGCGCGGAGTTCGTCCACGATGGCCAGCCACTCGGCGCGGGCCGGCTCGTCCCCGCGCAGGCCGTGCACCATCGCGACCGCCGCGGCGGCCGGTGCCAGCCCGCCCGACGGTTGCCGGCCGTTACGCTGCCACGCGTCGAGGAAGCGCGCGCCGCCGGCAACCACCGCCTCGACGTCGCCGGCGAGCGCGTCCGCGACCAGGAGCCAGCGGACCGCCTGGTGACCGACCTCGGCCAGCAACGGGTGCTCGGCGAGCTGGCGGCCCCACCGGCGGGCGCCCGCCAGGTCCCCCACTCCGAGGCTGGTCTCGGTGGCGGAGACGAGCGCGTCGACGAGCTCGTGCGTGCTGGCCGGAGTGACCGGCACCGACGAAAGCAGCGCGACCCGGCGGCGGGCGGTCGCGGCGGTGCCAAACGTGTCGCCGGCCCAACTCTGGGCGGCGGTGAACGCGTCCAGCGCGACCGTCTCGGCCAGCGGGTCGCCGGTACGCTCGGCGAGGTCGACCGCGCGGCGGGCGCTCGCGAGCGATCTCGGCACGTCGTTGTCCGGGCTCGTCTGGATCCCGCCGAACACGTCCGCGAGCACCCCGGCCTCGGCCACCGCCAACGCGGCCCGGGCGGCCGGGTCGTCGCCGGCCAACTCTCGCGCCGCGGCCAGTAAGGCGGTCGCGTCATCCTTCGACGGCAGCCGGGCGAACGTGTCGGAGAACCGGTACGCCGTGGTCGCGGCCGTCGCCAGGTCGTGGGCGGCGCCGGCCATGTCCCCCGCCCGGCGGGCGGCCTTGGCGGCGGCGCCGTGCAGGCGGAACATATCGTCGCCGAGCATCCGACACCCGGCCACCCCGGCGGAATGCCGGAGTGCCGCAGCCGCGGCGGCGGGGTCGGGGGCGAGCGCGGCCGCCTGCTCGTACCGCTGCTGGGCCTCGCCGAGCAGGTTGCGCGTGAAGGTCAGCTCGGCCATGGACAGGGCGAGGCGGTACGCGTCCGGGCGCTGCTCCGGGCGGTCGGCAGCCCAGGCCAGGGCGGCCCGGAGGTCGTCGGCCACGGCGTCGAATCGGGCTCGCCAATCCGCGCGCCCGCCTCCCGTGAGTACGGCGGCGCGGGCCAGGCACCAGCCCAGGTGCCGCGAGCGGACCTCGGCCAGCTCGCCGGCCTCGGTGAGCCGCTCGATCCCGTACTGGCGGATGGTCTCCAGCGCCTGGTACCGGGTGCCAGCCGCGGACATCGTCACCGCGAGCAGGCTCTGCTCGGCGAGGCGGGCCAGCGCATCGGCGACCGCGGCCGGCTCCAGCGGGGCGAAGCCGGCCACCTCCGCGGCCGACTCCGCAGTGAACGGCGCGACGAACACCGACACCCGCCGCAGCAGCGCCCGATCCGCCGGCTCCAGCAGGTCGTGGCTCCAGTCCAGCACCGCCCGCACCGACCTGTGCCGGTCGTCGGCACGGGGTCCGCCGGCGAGGATCCGGAGCTGGTCGGAGAGGCCAGCGGTGAGGCCGTCGAGCCCGAGCGTGGGCAACCGCGCCGCCGCCAGCTCGATCGCCAGCGCCATACCGTCGAGCCGTTCGCAGATGGCGGCGACCCCGTCGCGTACCGCCGGATCCGACGGCCAACCGACCGCCGCCCGGTCCATGAACAGGGTTACCGCCTCCGAGTCGCCGCCGCCGGCCAGCGACAGCGGCGGAACCGGGAAGACCCGCTCGAACGGCACCACCAGCCGGGCCCGGCTGGTCGCGAGCGCCTGCAACCGGGGGCAGGCAGCGAGCAGTCGCTCCAGGAAGGGCGCCACCCCGTCGCGTATGTGCTCGCAGTTGTCCAGCACCAGCAAGGCCTGGCGCTCCGCCAGCGCGGCCAGCACCGCATCGTCGATGCTGCGGCCGGGTTGCTCGCCGACCCCCACCGCCGCCGCAACCGCCGCCCCGACCCGCCCCGGATCGCTGATCGGGACCAGGTCGACGAACCACACTCCGTCGGTAAAGTTGCCGGTCGCCTCCGCCGCCACCGCCAGCGCGAGCCGGGTCTTTCCCACTCCGCCCGGACCGACGGCGGTCACCTGCCGGTGCGTCTTGACCGTCTCGCCGAGTTCCGCGCGCTCCCGTACCCGGCCGATGAACGTCGTCAGCGGCGCCGGGAGGGCGGGGGCCAGACTCGGCCGCTCGGTGGGAGCTGGCTCGGCCGCGCGCCGGGAGAGCGCCCGCCGATCCGGCATATCCAGCTTGCGCAGCAGCGAGGAGACGTGGGACTCGACCGTGCGCACAGAAATGAACAGGCGCGCGCCGATCTCGGCGTTGCTGAGATGCTCCCCGAGCAGCGCCAGCACTTCGGCCTCCCGAGCCGAGATCGCCGGATGGGACATCACCTGATTATCCGTGGTGCTTCCGTGGTGAGCACGGATGTGGACCTCGCCCCGGCCGGGAGACGCTGTGATCACAAGCGAAACAACCGAGGAGGAACCGCCATGACATCAGGTATGCAGCTCGTGGTCTTCCCGACGAAGGACCTCGACGGAGCGAAGAAGATCTTCAGCACCCTGCTCGGCACCGACCCGTATGTCGACCGAGAGTTCTACGTCGGCTTCCGCGCCGGTGGGCTCGAGTTCGGCCTCGACCCGAACGGGACGGACGGGCCGATCTGCTACTGGGACATCGACGACATCGAGGCCAGCGTGCAGTCGCTGGTCGCGGCCGGCGCCACGCTGGACGAGGCGGCGAACGACGTCGGTCGCGGCCTGCTGGTCGCCAAGGTCAGGGACGCGGACGCCAACGTCGTCGGGCTCCGGCAGCGGCCGTGACGAGGAACCCGCCGTGGTTCACCCCACTCACGCCGATCATGACCTGGAGGTCATGATCGGCGTGAGTTCGCGACGGCCAGGTCATGATCCCGGGAATCTTGAAGGGCGGGGACGACCCGGTGAATTGTCGTCAGCACGACGGCCATCATCAGATAGGCGGCGCCGGCAATGGCCATACCGCTACCGATATACCCGATCGTCAGCAGGCGCGAGCTCATCCGTTCGATCGGTTCACTCATGCGCGCAAATGTGTAGACGAGCGCGACCCCACCGCCGACGAGCAGCGTCATTCCCCCAAACAGAGTTGCCGCGAGTGACGGGCCTGGCATGTCGCGACTCGTCACGATAGCGCTAGGCCGTTGGACGACGGTGAGAAGCAGACCAGCGGCGGCCGCCCATCCGCCGACGATGAGGTACGACGCGATCACATCACTCGGCCGGTGCCAGCCCGCCGAGAGCGTGGCTATACCCACGACCGCCGCATAGGTAGCCCCGAGGAGACTCGCGACCCCGCGGCTGGCGGGCGGAAGGACGAGCACCAGCCCGACCGCGAAGGCTGCCGCCGCGGTTGCGTGGCCGCTCGGAAGGCTGTTGCCGGCGACGGCGCGCTCGGGATCCACGCCGAAGTCGGTTCGCGCGAGGACGTACGTTTTCAGCAGGTATGTCGTCGCCACCGACCCAATCACGAGAACGACCGCCATAACTGCCAGCGAGTACCGCCGCCGTGCGAGTGCGATGAGGCCGACCGCAACCAGGGCAAGCACGAGCGAGACAACCGACACAGCGTTCAGCGCGGTGTTCAATGGCGCATCGATCCGGGCGCGACCGACCCAGTTCCCGGTCAACGCGACGGTGTCGAGCATCTGTCCGCGGATCGTGCCCAGGCCGTAGTGCACCACCACGAGCAAAAGGACAGCGTTGACGGATGTGAGCATCGCCAGCCAGGCGGCGGTCGCGGCCCGAGGACTTCGCATCGGTTCACTCTAGATCCGTGACGTCACCGAACACGGTGATTACCCAGCGTTGATCGCACCCGAACGGCATCACGGCACACTGTGCGTGTGAGGGCACTGGCGGGGATCGCGCTGATCGCGGTCATGTTGTCGCTCGGCGGATGCCAGCCGGGTGGGGAAGGGATTCTGCGGCCGCCGCGAGAACCCGCCACCGGATCCTCGAACCACAGCATCACCATCGACGGGCGCGAGCGCACCTTCCGGCTCTACCTGCCTCCGGCCCTTGCGACGCCGCCTGCGCAGAGCGGGGTCCCGCTGGTCGTCATGCTGCACGGCGGCTTCGGCAGCGGCTCGCAGGCCGAGCAGTCGTACGGTTGGAACGCCGAGGCCGATCGCAACGGCTTCGTGGTCGCGTACCCGGACGGCCTGAATCGTGCCTGGGCGGTCGGCGCCGGCTGCTGTGGCCAGCCCGGTCGCCAGGGTGTGAACGACGTCGCCTTCATTCAGGAGATGATCGCGGCCGTGAGCGGCATGTTGCCAATTGACTCCGCCCGCGTGTACGCCACGGGCATCTCCAACGGTGGCATGCTCTCTTACCGGCTCGCCTGCGACACAGCGCTCTTCGCTGCCATCGGACCGGTCGCGGGTACGCAGTTGGGCCCGTGCCCCGCACCGAAGCCGATCTCGGTCATCCACATCCACGGAGCCGCCGACCACAACGTGCCCTTCGACGGCCGCCCGGGTGACGGATTCGCCTCGATCGACGGGCCGCCTGTCGCCGATGTCCTCAACGGTTGGCGCGCGACGGCCCGATGCGGTGAGCCAACGGTGGTGACCGCGGGCGAGGTCACGACCTCGATTGCCACGTGCCCGGATGGCGTAGCGGTGGAGCTCCTCCTCGTAGCGGGGGCCGGACACCAATGGCCCGGCTCAAAACCACGGCCGGCCGCGGCGAAATTGCTGGGCGCCGATCCCCCTTCGGACGCGCTCGACGCCACCGGGAGGATCTGGCAATTCTTCGTCGACCACCCCCGAATGGGCTGACACGCTCAGGCGCCGGCGCTCATACCGACCGTATCGTCGGCAAGGCCATCGTGACGGGTGGGCGACATAGACGAGGCGCGCTGCGCGCCGGCCTGATTACCCTAGCCTCGGCGCAGGTAGCAACCGAGTTGTCACGGGGGCAGGTATCGCTCCGGGACTGACCACATCGGAGGAAGTGTCACCATGATTCGACGCCTGGCGATCACTGCTGGTGCTATTTTCGTTGCCTTCTCGTTCGCCGCGTGCTCGAGCTCCGAGGGCGGCACACCGCCGGCCAACACGGGATCGAGTCCGGGTGCTACGAACCCGGCTGCCGGCAACGGCGCCGTTCCCGACGCCTGCGGCCTCATCACGGCGGAGCAGCTCGGCCAGCTGCTCGGCAAGCCCGCCGGAACGGGTTCGTCCGCGTCGGTGAGCCCCGAGCGCTCGATCTGCGTGTACGACGGAGGCATCATCACCGCGGTTGAGGTGGCAGACCACTACGACGGCAGCCGTGACAGCATCGAGCAGAATGGCAGTACGACCACCGACGTGCCCGGTGTCGGCCAGGGCGCGTTCTACGACTCGAATGGTCAACTGATTGCGACCGGAACGCGTGTGTTCGTCGCCGTCACCGCTTCCGGCATACCGATCGCCAAGATGGTCGAGGTCGTCAAAGTCATGTTGACCAACGCAGGTGAGTCGGTCTAGCGAGCGCCGCACACCCGTACCACGGTCGTATCCGCCGGCATCCGTCGCCTCTTCACGGGTAGGGAAGGGCACCTTACAGTCGCGGGTTGTCTCGTAAGGTGCCCTCCGCATGCGTCGCTACATCGGCATCGGTGCGAGCTCGAAGATCTCGACGCTGAATCGGCCCTTCCCCTCTGACAGGAACGGGTGCCCCTTGAACAGCGTCCGGGCGGCCTCCAGGCTGTCGGCCTCGACGATCGAGTATCCGTTCTGGTCACTCGCCGCCGGGCCCGATCCGTCGTCCGCGAGCGCGGAGCGCGCGCCGAATGGTGCGCCCGCGTCCGCCAGGGCAGATCCGGTACGGCTGATCCATTCGCCCCATGCGCGGGCCGATTCGGCCGACTGCTCGGGTGTGAAGTCCTCCATCGGCGTGGCCGGACCGCGGTACAGGCATAGGTACTTGCTCATCTCGACTCCCTACGGCGTGGGCGGCGCCTACTGCGCGCCCTACTTAGTAGTCGGATGTCCCCGTGGGCAATCGACAGTCGGTGCGGAGTTCGTCAACCGGCGCGGTCAGCGTCCAGCGCCGAGTCGCTGTTGGAGTGCGGCGAGAGCGGACACCGTGGACTTACGCATCTCCCGAGCCACAATGGGGGCGATCAACGCCCTCACGCCCTTCCCGGTGAGGGTTGCCGTCATGGTTACCCTCGTTCCCGGACCGAGATCAGCGAAGTCGAAGTCGATCGTCGTCTCGACGCCGAGGACCTGACCGGTCACGGTGTGATGGCGCGGCGGTTCGTGTGCGGTGACCTGAAAGACAAGATCGAAGTCGCGACTCCCGCGCCGTCGATGCTGGCGCAGCAGCGCCCCCGAAGTCACTGGGCCGCCGCCGATCACCTCGGCCCGCTGGACATGATCGTTCCACTCCGCCACCGTGTCCTGATCGGTGACGTAGTCGAACGCTTCGTCGATCGACGCATCAACGTTGGCGTGTTCGGCAAACCGTGCCACCAGGTATCCCCTTCGATTGGCGTGCGCCGCATCCGGGCGGCATCCATTTCGGAGCCTAGTCCCGTCGGTCATCGCTGACAGCGCTGAAGGATTGCCGTGGTCCCGCCGCGAGGTTTAGCGTCGAGCGATGAGCGACCCGCAGAAGGCAACCAAGATCACGCTCGATGAATCCGAGATTCCACGGCGCTGGTACAACATGCTCGCGGACCTGCCATCG
This sequence comes from Micromonosporaceae bacterium, assembly GCA_045403155.1. Lineage (GTDB taxonomy): Bacteria > Actinomycetota > Actinomycetes > Mycobacteriales > Micromonosporaceae > JAXIPB01. The sequence goes on along the minus strand of JAXIPB010000321.1, from coordinate 441 downwards.
CCACCGCCACCCGTGCTGCACCCCGGCACCCTCCAGCCGGTCGGACCGGACGACCTAAGTCCACTCTTCCCGCTGGCGCTGATCCTGCAGGAGGTGTCCGGGGAGCGCTATATCGACATCCCCGAGGAGGTCCTCGACGTCTACCGGCTGTGGCGCCCGTCGCCGCTCTACCGGGCGCACCGGTTGGAGAAGGCGCTGGGCACGCCGGCGAAGATCTTCTACAAGTACGAGGGTGTGTCGCCCGCGGGGTCGCACAAGCCGAACACCGCGGTCGCGCAGGCCTTCTACAACTCTCAGGCGGGGATCCGGCGGCTCACCACGGAGACCGGGGCGGGCCAGTGGGGCACGGCTCTCGCCTTCGGGTGCGCACAGTTCGGCCTCGACTGCGAGATCTGGATGGTACGCGCCTCGTACGACCAGAAGCCGTACCGCAAGATCATG
>JAXIPB010000212.1:0-16808 GCA_045403155.1 Micromonosporaceae bacterium | reverse complement strand
GAGCCGGTCCGCGCCCGACCGGTCGAGCTTGTGCGACATCGCGATCAGCAGGCCGTCCGAGGAGACCGCGATCGCATCGACGACCTCTGGCGTGTTCCCGGCAAACTGGCTAAGCAGCCAGTTGAACTGCTGCGCCTCGGTACTGAGATGTTCGGCGTACACGGTCATGAGTGCCTCTCCGCAAGGGTCGGACGGGTCGATTCGTCGGACTGCGCGGCGCCGCCGTCGCCGCGCGCCAGCCCGGACATGTACTCGTTGAGCGCGTCGCGCTCCGCCTCCGGGTCGCGGGTGATCCGCTCGGTTGGTGGTTCCTCTGTCGAGTCGCGAACCGCGTCCACCATATGCGTTCCCGGGACGCGGCGACGAAGTCCGGACCGCGCCGATTCGGCCGAGTCCTCGACGATCTGGGGCGCGATGGTGCGCCGGGGAAGGGGCGCGATGGCCGGATCCACGTCAGTGACGCTAGCGCGCCCGACCGCCGCCGCGGGGGACCGCTCGGTCGGTTCCGGTGCGGAAGTCTGTTGCGGTGCGGCGGCCTGAGATCCGGCGGAGATCGCGAGTTGGTTCGCCGGCCCGAACCATTCGAACGGCTCCGAGGCATCCAGGACCTCGACCTCGACCGCCTCGATCTCCCGCGGTCGCCCGCCCCGGCGGCCGGTCATCACCGACTGCGCCATCCCGGACGAAACGAGCAGGCGAAGCGGAACGTGAATCGTTGCCGTGATCCCGCGTTCGTCAGAGTGATCGAGGCGCACGGTCAGGCCATGGCGTCGGGCCAGTCGCCCGACGACGAAGAGCCCGAGCACCGTCGTGGGTGCGACGTCGAGACGTTCCCGTTCGACCAGGCGCCGATTCTCCTCCTCGAGCCGCACCGGGCCCATGCCGACGCCATGGTCGATGATGGCAATCCGGCACTCGTCGCCGAGCGTCGCGTAGACCGCGACCGGTGTACCAGGCGGGGAGAAGTTCGTGGCGTTCTCGAGCAGCTCGGCGAGGAGGAGTCTCAGGTCGGCAACGAGGTTGGCCGAGACCGCCACGTCGCATATCTCGCCGACCTCGACCGCGCGGAAGCCCTCGATCTCGGCGAGCGCCGAACGGATGACGTCGGCCAATGGCGTCGGCGTCCCCGACATCAGCTGATCGATCGTGCCGGACACCACCAGCAGGCTGTCCGCGCTGCGGCGCAATCGGGTCGCCACGTGGTCCAACCGGTAGAGGCGCTGGAGCAGCTCCGGGTTGCGTTCGTTGCGCTCGAGGTCCTCGATCAGCGCGAGCTGGCGCCCCACGAGATTCTGGGTTCGACGGGCGATGTTGGTGAACATCACCGAGACGTTGCGTCGCGTGGTCACCTGGCGTTCCAGCAGGAGTGCGGCCGTCGCCTGGACCCGGTTCAGCGCTGCGGCGAGCTCGCCGATCTCGTCGTCGCTGTCGACCTCGACCGATGCGAGCTGGGGTGGAGCTGGATCCGGCGAGTCGGAATCGGCCACCCGGACAAGCTCGGCCCGCGACAACTCGGCGACCACGCCCGCCGCCCTGGTCAGCCGCCGCAGCGGCGTCGAGATGGACCGGCTCACCGTGAAACCCAGCGACACCACGATGGCGAAGAGCACGGCGGCGCCGCCCGCAACGCCGTACGCCGTTGCCGCGGCCTCCGCAGCACGGCGCTCCGCACCGCTCGCGATTTCCCGGGCGACCCGGTCCTGCGCCAGCCGGCGAAGACCCGTATACGAGACCGCCGCGGTCAGCGCACTGGAAACTTCGGCCGAGGTTCCCGTGGTGGCGGTCTCCGCCTGGCTCACCGAGACGACCAACTGCCGGATACGCTGCCCCGCGCTTCCGTTCTCGACCGTGTCAACAAGTGCCGCCTCGTCCGCCGGGACGAGTTCGTGAAAACGGCGCAGGTGCTGTTGGTCTGCCGTCAACGCGTCGGTGAGCAGGGCCCGGCTGAGTCCCGGGTCCGCGACCGCAGCGACGAGGATAGCGCCGACGCTGCTCGCCTCCTCGTTTGAGCGCATGAGCGCGTCGAGCGCGGCCAGCTGACCGAGCCCCTGGGCATCGGCACCGGGGACGTTGGCCAGGCGGAGGCCATCCAAGAGCGCGGTGGTGGCGTTGCGATAGGCCTCATAGGCTCGCCTGGCGTTGACTGTTCGGCTGACGACCGCCTGGCGGATGCTGGCCAAGAGGTCGAGCTGCGTCGACGCCGCGCGCATCACCTCCGCGGTGTCCGGATCCAGCCGCAGACGCGCGGTGTCATCGATCGCTGTCTGGCTCAATGCCACCAAGGCGCTGCGTTCCAGGCTCGGGGCGGAAAGGTAGCCGAGCGCCAGCAGCCGCTCCTGCTGCAGCGCCTGGATCAGGCCGCCGATCTCGCGAGCCGCGAGTGCCGTGCGCGACGTGGTGGCTGCTGTGCGCGCGTCGTCGATGCGTTCCGCCGTGAAAGGCACCATCACCAGCACGACGGCGGCGAGCGGAATCATCAGCAGGAGGCTGAGCTTCTGCCGGATCCCGAGCCTAGCGAGCATCGCCGTTCCCGCGGGGGCGCGCGCGGACAGCGCGGCCGAGGTGGACGAGTTCCTCCGCCTCCAAGAGTTCCCGCGCGTACGTCATTGATCCCACCGGGAGGTCGTCCAAGCGGGCGGCTCCGGACCCGCGATCGGCAACGCCGTCTGCGGCACCGGTGCGCGTGCGGTTGAAGACGAGTAGCAACATCACGAGACCGAAAACGGCCGCGAGCGTGCTCGCGATGGCCGTGAAGCGCCACTCGGTCGCCAGCTTCGCTTGGCGCTGGTCCAACAACACCTGCAACTCGCCCAGCAGGCGGTGGGCGAGCGGGTTCGCGGCGGCATACACGCGTCGCGCGTTGGCAGCAAGGACGTCGGCTTCCACAGTGCCGGCCAACTCCGCCAGCATGGTTGGCGGCGCGAACGCGTCGGCCGCCGCCTTGAACGCGTCCAGTCGCTCGGCGATACTGCTACCGAGCGTGGACAGCGACGTCGACTCCACGCTCTTGGCGAGACCGTCGTTGACCTTCTCGGCCGCGGCGGAGACCCCGAATCGCGCGACAGCCGCCCGCACGGCGTCCTCACCCTCCAATTTCTTGCCGCCAGCCAGCGTCACCAGATCGGTGGCCCGGCCGGCGAGGACGATGGCATCCGGCAACCGAATGATCGCCGCCTCCATCAGGTAGTAGGAGTCCAGATCCGGGTCGTGGATGAGGTGCGATGTGTCCCCGATGCGGCGAATCAGGTCGACGGCGAGCGTCACGAGTCCCGTGTATGTGTCGTATGCGGCGCGGCCCGTTTCGGCGCGCGTGATCGCGTTGTCGATCGCCGCGGTGAGGTCGGAGAGTCGCTGGCGTGTCTGCAGGGCGACGCCGAACTGCTGATCGAGCTGCGCGGTTTCGGCGAGCGTATTGCGGAGACTCTCCTGGTCCACGGCCTCACCCCGGACAGCGGTCGACTGCGCCTCGACCAACTCGCCGAGCAGCGAGGTCATCTCGTGCAGGATCGCCGCTCCCTGAGCCTCCAGGTCCACGTTGTCGGTCGTCGCGGAATTGGTGATCCAGGATTGGCGCACGATCGCGCCGAAGGCGCCAACCACCGCGATGGTGCAGATGGAGAGGAGAATGACCAGTGCGGTACGGCGCATCGGCGTTCTAGCCACGTCGTCCACTCCTTTCCAGAGATCAACGTGCAGCTATCGGGGTGGGCTGAGGTGCATCGACATCGATCTCGCGGCTCGACAGGTCGTAGGCGGACTCGCCGTGCTGCGACAGGTCGAGTCCAAGGCTCTCCTGTCGACGTCTCACGCGGTGTCCGATGATCCGGTTCACCACGGCCGCGATCAAGAACGTGACACCCAGAGCGTAGGCCGCGACAATTCCGGCGGTAGCGGCCTGAACACCGAGAAGCCGGTAGCTCCCGGCGAAGAACAGCCCATCGCCACCGTCAGGGTTGACCGATGTCGTCGCGAAGAGTCCCACGCAGACGCAACCGATGAGACCGCCGCCCAGGTGAACCGCGGCGACGTCGAGCGAGTCGTCCACGTTGAACCAGCGCTTCAGGCCCGCGGCCAGTTGGCACAGGACGCCCGCCAACGCACCGATACCGAGGGCTCCGAGCGCGTTGACGTAGCCGGCACCGGGGGTGATCGCGACCAGGCCCGCGACCGCGCCCGAGGCCGCGCCGAGCGTGGTCGGCTTCCCATGCCGGACCCGCTCGGCAACGAGCCAGCCGAGCAGACCGGTGGCGGCGGCCACCTGCGTGTTGACCATGGCTGAGGCGGCAAGCGGCCCCGCGCTGTACGCTGATCCGCCGTTGAAGCCGAGCCAGCCGACCCAGAGCAGGCCCAGCCCGGTCATCACCAGCGGCAGGTTGTGCGGTCGGGACGTCTCGTCCGGCCACCCTCGGCGTCGACCGAGCGAGACCGCGATCGCGAGGGCCGCGGCTCCGGCGTTGATGTGAACGACCGTTCCGCCGGCGAAGTCGAGCATCCCCCACTGGGCCGCCCAGCCCTCGGGATGGAAGACCCAGTGAGCCACCGGTGCGTACACCACAAGTGACCAAACCCCAACGAAGAGGATGTACGCCCCGAACCGCCAGCGCTCGGCACCGGCGCCGAGGATCAGCGCCGGGGTCAGGACCGCGAACATCATCTGGAACAGGGCAAAAGCGACGAGCGGAATGCCCGCCACGACCGGGTTACCGGTTCCGGCGGGCAGCCCGACGAAGCTGAGGTCGCCGATGAAGCGGTTGGTGCCGCCGTACGCGAGCGAGAAGCCGAGGATCACCCACGCGACGCTGACGATGGCCATGCCCCCGAAGGCCTGGACGACCACGCCCAGCACGTTGGTGCGCCGGACCATTCCGCCGTAGAACAGGGCGATCCCCGGCGTCATCAACAGCACGAGCGCGGCACAGGCCAGCACCCATGCTGTGGCCGCAGCGTCCACGGGCACGTTTGGATCCGGCAACCCGTCACTCCCCCCTTGCGAAACCGGCGACGCCCATGTCGAATGCGTTGCCGGACAGGCACATATCGTTGTCGCCCGGCGAGCTCATTGCCATGGTCATTGGACGTTCGGGTGGCAGACATTGACCGATCGGCCGACGTCCCGGTCCGCCCGCGTGCGAGCGTGGCACCATCATGGCGAAATCTCGCCAACTCCGCGCGCCGAGCGATTCAATGGCGAGATGCGACCGGTGCAGGAGATCGCCGACGAGCTGTACGCGCTGCCGCCACAGGCCTTCACCGCGACGCGGGACGGGTATATCGCTGAGGCGAAGCTGGCCGGCGAGCGGGACACCGCCGCCGCGCTGGCCGCCATGAAGCGACCCACCGTGTCGGCGTGGCTGGTGAACCTCGTGGCACTGCACCACCCAGACGCGATCGCGCAACTGATCGATCTTGGCGCGACCATTCGCCATGCCCAGGGGAGCGTGACGCCGACGCAGTTGCGGGACCTCTCGGCCCAGCGCCGCAAGGAGATCGACAAGGTTCTCGCCCTAGCGCAATCGCTGGCGTCGGGCACCGAGGCGGCACCCGGCAAGCAGCACGTCACGGAGGCGGAATCCACGCTGGCCGCGGCGATGGCCGACGACGAGGCAGCGCGACTCGTGCGGTCGGGTCGGGTCGTCAAAGGGCTGTCGTACAGCGGCTTCGGCGCGGCCGCGGCCGGACTGGTCAGGCCGTCACGGGCTTCCTCTGCGTCCGCCGCGGCGGCCGGTTCCACGGCTGTTGATGACGAATTCCGCCGCTCGGCCGCCTCCGCCCGTGTCGGCGATGCACAGCGCGTGCTGGACGACGCGATCGCGGCCGAACGCGAGGCCACCGACACCGTGGACCAGATAGTGAGCGGGATCGCCGAGCTACGCGAACGCCTCGAGCCAGCCCAACGCGAGGCCCGGGCCGCACGCCAGTCACGCCTCGCAGCAGAGCGCGAACTCGCCTCCGCGGAGCGTCGGCTCCGATCTATCGAGAAATGAGGGCTCCCGCGGGCGGAACCGCGCGACCGCCGACGGGCTCATGCCGGTAGTAGGAGGTCCCGCGATGCGCATCCGCCGAGCCACGGCCTGCCTCGCTGCCATGCTGATCGCTGCGATCATGTTGGCAGGATGCGAGAACCGGCCCGGGTCATACCCGCCAGGCTCGACCGTGAGCGCTCCCACCGTGAGCGCTCCCACCGTGGGCGGCTCGGCCCCGGCTGGCGATGCGAGCTGCCCGGTACCCGCGAGCGGCGCCGTCGAGGCGCGCTCCGTTCTCAGGCCCGGGCCGTCCGCCGGCTTGCCGGCCGCGACCGCCGGTGGCGAGAGGCTAAGGATCGTGGCCGTTGTCCTTGACGGCTCCTGCCAGCCGGCCGCGGGCGCGATCGTGTACCTCTGGCACACCGACTCCCGAGGCGTGTATGGCCCCGGCGGCGCCGACAAGTGCTGCTATTACCAGGGCACCGTCTCGACCGACCACAACGGACGCTTCCAGGTGGAGACGATCCGGCCGGCCCAATACCCGCAGCCCGGCGCGCCTCCGGCACACATCCACCTCGACATCACACACGGCTCCGGTCAGCTGAAGACCGAGATAATTTTCACCGCCACGTCCTGGCCGCCGGCGTCCATTGAGCCGAGTGAGGTACTTCCGATCCTGCTCAGCAAGGGCACGGGATACGACGGCTGGTATGGCGAGGCCGCATTCATGCTCCGGCCCTAGCGCGCCGATCATGATTTGCGGGTCATGATCAGCGCGGTTTCGCGACGCCAACATCATGATCACGGCAGACTAGTCGTTGAGGCGTGCGATGTGGCGCATCTTGTTCATCGCGTCGAGCGCGGCGACCTTGTACGATTCGGCGAGCGTCGGGTAGTTGAACACCGTGTCCACGAGGAAGTCGATCGTCCCACCACAGCCCATCACGGCTTGTCCAATGTGGACCAGCTCGGTGGCCCCGGTGCCGAAGACGTGAACGCCGAGCAGCCGCCGGTCCTCGGGCGACACGAGCAGCTTGAGCATGCCGTACGAGTCCCCGATGATCTGCCCGCGGGCGAGCTCGCGGTAGCGGGAGACGCCCACCTCGAACGGGATTCGTAGCTGCGTCAGCTCATCCTCCGTGCGGCCGACGAAGCTGATCTCCGGGATCGTGTAGATCCCGATCGGCTGCAGCTGATGCATCGCGCGAGCGGGCTCGCCGCAGGCATGATGCGCCGCCAACCGGCCCTGCTCCATCGACGTCGAGGCCAGAGCCGGAAACCCGATGATGTCGCCGACCGCGTAGATGTGTGGCACGGCGGTAACGAAGTCGTCGTTGACGCGGATCCGGCCACGCTCGTCGGCCTCGAGTCCGGCCCGCTCCAGACTGAGCTCGGCCGCCACTCCCTGCCGACCGGCCGAGTACATCACCGTGTCGGCGGCGACCCGCTTGCCGCTGTCGAGGATCGCGATCGCCCCCGACGCGTGTCGCTCGACCGAGGCCACCTCCTCGCCGAAGCGGAATGTCGCGGCGAGATCCCGTAGGTGATACTTCAAGGCCTCGATGATCTCGAGATCACAGAATTCGAGCATCCGGTCGCGCCGCTCGACCACGGTCACCTTGGTGCCGAGGGCCGCGAACATCGACGCGTACTCGATCCCGATCACGCCGGCGCCGACGACCACCATCGACTGCGGCACCCGTTCCAGGTGGATGACGCCGTCGGAGTCGACGATCGTACGGTCGTCGAAGTCGACACTGGCCGGCCGGGCCGGCCGGGTGCCCGTGGCGATGACGATCTTCGCGGCGGTGACCGTGGACTCCCGGCCCGCGTCGTCGGTGATCCCGACTGTGTGTGGGTCCTGGAAGCGGGCGGTGCCGGTGAGCAATCGGATCCGGTTGCGGGCGAGCTGGTTGCGGATCACGTCGACCTCGCGGCCGATCACGTGCTCGGTTCGGGCGGCCAGGTCAGCGACGGTGATGTCGTCCTTGAGCCGGTAGCTCTGGCCGTACATCTCCCGTTGGCTCATCCCGGTCAGGTACAGCACGGCCTCGCGCAGCGTCTTGGACGGAATCGTGCCGGTGTTGATGCACACTCCGCCGATCATGTGTCGGCGTTCAACGATGGCCACCTGTCGGCCGAGCTTGGACGCCGCGATCGCGGCCTTCTGCCCGCCCGGCCCCGATCCGAGTACGAGGACATCGTATTCGTACATTTCAACGGCTCCGTCCCGCGCCCTTGGATGCATACCGGCCGGCCCCGTAACGCATTATCCGGTCTTCCCGTGGAAATCGGCGAACGGAGAGCGCCCGCCTCGATGAGCAGGGGGTAACCACCAGGCCGCGCGGCCGACCGTGCAACAGTGGCGAGATGGGCGATCCATTGAAGGAGCAGGCGGAGACCCTGCCGGCGCTGCGGCAGGTGGTCGACGCCGCTGGGCCGTACCTTGACCAATTGCCGGAGCGGCTGGTCTACGACCGCGCGGCGGAGCCGCTGCTGGGCGAGCTCGGCGGGCCATTGCCAGAGCAGGGCTCGGGCACCCAGGAAGCGGTCGAGAGGCTGTTGCGCGTCGGCACCGCGACCGCCACCGCATCGGCCGGACCGCGCTTCTATCACTTCGTCATCGGCGGCTCGACACCCGCGGCGCTCGCCGCCGACTGGGTCGTGTCCATGCTGGACCAGAACGCCTTCGTGCGAGCCTCGTCGCACTTCGCCGACGCCGTGGAGACCGTCACGCTGGGCTGGTTGCGCGACCTCGTCGGGCTGCCGCCGACCTGGGGCGGCGCGCTCACCGCCAGCGCCACGTTCGCCAACCTCACCGGACTGGCGCTGGCCACCCACTGGTGGGGCGAGCGGCACGGCGTGGACGTGAGCTCGACCGGCCTGGCCGGCCTGCCGCGACTGCCGGTGCTCGCGGGCGGGTACGTCCACCCCAGCGCGCGAAAGGCGCTGCAGCTGCTCGGCCACGGCAAGGACACGGTCGAGGTGTTCACCCGCGACGACGTCGGGCGCATCGACCTGGGCGCGGTGAGGCGCCGGCTCGGTGAGCTGAACGGCGCTCCCGCCGTGCTGCTCGCGACCGCCGGCGAGCCCAACGCCGGCGAGTTCGACCCACTGGCCGACCTGGCCGAGCTGGCCGAGGAGTCCGGGGCGTGGTTGCACATCGACGGCGCGTTCGGCCTGTTCGCGGCACTGTCCCCACGTACTGAGCACCTCACCGCCGGTATGGAGCGCGCGGACTCCATCGCCGCCGACGCCCACAAGTGGCTCAACGTGCCGTACGAGAGCGGATTCGCGCTCGTCCGCGATCCCAGCCGGCTCGGCCCGGCGTTCGGCATGCCGGGGGCGGCATACCTGCCGGGCCCGGACGATCCGCGGGGCGGCTACGGCCTGCTCGGACCGGAGTCTTCGCGCCGGGCGCGGGCCCTCCCGATCTGGGCCACGCTCGCCGCGTACGGTCGCGCCGGCTATCGAGAGCTGGTCGAGCGACACTGCCAGCTGGCCGCACACCTGGCACTGGCGGTCGACGCGGCACCCGACCTGGAGCGCCTCGCCGAGGCGCCGCTCAACGTCGTCTGCTTCCGCTACCGCCCGGCCGGCGTGTCCGAGCCGGAGCTCGATGATGTCAATCGTCGGCTGGGCGATGCACTCCTCGACGATGGTCGGGTGTTCGCCGGCACGACCGTCTACCGGGGACGCGTCGCTCTTCGCCCCGCGATCAGCAACTGGCGCACCACGGCGGCCGACCTCGACCTGTTCGTCGACGTCGTCCGCGAACTCGGCGCACGTGCGTTGAGCGCCAACCGCGATGCTGGTTGACCTAGTACGGGATCGCCTGCCACTGGACGTTCTTGCCCACCGTATCGTCGCCCTCGATCTCCTTGCGGAGGTCGCGAACCTTCAGGCCGACCTTCTCCGCCTCGGCCAGGGCGTCGTCGTCGTACACCGAGCTCCGAGCGGCGGCGATGATATACGTCCTGGTCTTGAGATACTCGATGTAGCGGTTGTGGTGGGCGTCATCGAGTCCAAGCGCCGCGAACACGGCCACTCGATCGCCGTCCGGCTTGGCTTCGCGCCACTTCGGGAACTTGGTGTTGGGCTCGGGAAACGCCGTCGGGAAGCGCAACAGGTGGCCGTTGCCACTGTGCGTGGTCCGCAGGCTCCACACGGGCACGTCGCCCACGCGGGTCTGGACGTAGATGTTCTCGCCCTCCTTGAGCGACACCGTGTTGTGAGACTTTGACCGGAGGTTGAGGCCGCCGGTGTGCGACCAGTGGTCCTGTAGGTAGATGCCGAACCGCAGGACCGTGTACCGGCCTTGCCAGTCCGGCGCCTTGGGATCGGTGCGGTCGGCGTTGTCCTTGTGGAAGCCGTGCTGACCGGAGTTGATCGTGAACGAGCTGTCGCCGCCGTACATGATCTCGTCCTCGCCGAGGATCTTGCGGGCGATGTCCACGAACCGGCCGTCGGTCAGGACCCGCCTCAGGAGGGGATTCGAGAACAGATCTCGCGGGCCATCGGACCTCGACGCGAGGCAGCCCTCACGGATCTCCTGGATCTCCGGCACGGAGTAGACATTCCGCACAATTGTGTATCCGTTTTCCCAGAATGCTTGGACGTCGACGGTCGGGTCCGAAGGCATTTGATCCCCCTTTGCGTTGCTTGGATCATGCGAGCAGCGTGTGCGCGCGTAAACATCCGTAGCGAATCGCCCCGGGTGCGTCTGAAACCTAGCAATCCCGACCGGCCGGCACGAGACCCCACCCGCAGATCCACTCGACTGGACGAAGCGGACGCAGGGCTGGGTGGGCACGGCTGGGTTCGAACCAGCGACCCCTCGCTTGTAAGGCGAGTGCTCTTCCGCTGAGCTACGCGCCCGAGTCCGTCGTACGGACGTGGCGGCGGCCAGATTACCTTCCCGCCGCACTTTCGGGGAACGTGGGCTGTCCTGGCGGCGGGAACGCCCACTTTCCCCGAATGTGGGCCACCCCCGGCCGCCAGATCAGCTCGATAGCTCGGCGAGGGCCTTCCGCCAAGCGTCCTGGTCGCGCGCCTGACCCGGCGGATACTCCTCGGCGTACCGGACCACGCCGGCCTTGTCGATGATGAAGGTGCCCCGGTTCGCGTACCCACGCTCGACGTTGAACACCCCGTACGCCTGCGCAATCGCCCCGTGCGGCCAGAAGTCGGCCAGCAGCGGGAACTGGTAGCCCTCCCGCTCCGCCCACACCTTGTGCGAGGGCGAGGAGTCAACGCTCACCGTCAGCACCTGCACCCGGTCATTGACGAAGTCCTTGAGGTTGTCGCCCATCGCGCCGAGCTCCCCCTGACAGGTCCCGGTGAAGGCGAGCGGGTAGAAAACCAGCAGAACGTTGCGCGATCCACGGAAGTCGGACAGCTTGACCTCCTGGTTGTTCTGGTCCTTCAGCACGAAGTCCGGCGCCTCAACGCCCACCTCGATCGGCATGCGCACTCCAATGCAAAACGACGACGACACCCCGAGCATGCCAGAGCGGGTGGGCGCGCACGCCTACACTCGCCGCCATGGCGAACGCCACCCCAGACTCTCAGGACGGGATCTTCAGGCTCGGCATCGATTTCGGCACCTCACACACCACGGCCATCCTCCGATGGCCGGACGGGCATGCGCGGCCGCTGCTCTTTGACGGCTCTCCGCTGATGCCGAGCGCCGTGTATGTCGAGCCGGACGGGCGGCTGCTTGTCGGCCGCGACGCCACCCACGCCGCCCGGATCGACCCGGCCCGTTTCGAGCCGACCCCGAAACGCCGCATCGACCGGGGCACCGTGCGCCTGGGCGACCAGGACGTGACCGTCGTCGCCATGGTCGCCGCGGTTCTCGGCCGGGTTCGGGACGAGGCGGTTCGCGTCAGCGGCGCTCAGCCGCACAACCTCGACGTGACGCTCACCCATCCGGCCGGGTGGGACGACGCGCGCACGCGGGTCCTGACCGACGCGTGTCGTCGGGCGGGACTCCCCGATCCTCGGATGATGCCCGAACCCGTCGCCGCGGCGGGCTACTTCGTGGCCGTGCTGGGCCGTACCCTCCCCGCAGGCTCTGCGCTGGTGGTCTACGACTTCGGCGGTGGCACCTTCGACGCGAGCGTCGTCACCCCGGCCAAGAGCGGGTACGAAGTGCTCGCCGTGGCCGGCCTCGACGACGTCGGAGGGGTCGACCTTGACGCTGCGCTGTTCGAGCACATAGCGCGCGCCCACAACGCCACCGACCCGGACGCCTGGCGGCGTCTTGAGGAGCCGCAGACCCCCGCTGACCGCCGCCATCGGCGCCTGCTGATTGAGGATGTCCGGGCCGCGAAGGAGATGCTCTCCCGCGCGTCGGCCGCGACAGTCCCCGTACCGCTGCTCGAGCTGGAAGCCAGGATCACCCGCGAGGAGTTCGACGAACTCGCCCGTCCAATCCTCGACCGCACCGTCGACACAACCAACGACGTCATCCGCTCGGCCAACCTGCCGACGGATCGCGTCGCCGCGGTGCTTCTGGTCGGCGGCTCCAGCCGAATTCCGCTCGTCGCCGACCTGCTGCGCGAGGAGACCGGGTTCACACCGTCCACTATCGACCAACCGGAGACGGTCGTCGCCGAGGGCAGCGTGCGCTTGGCGTCCGGAGGTACGGGTACGACGCGGGCCGCATCCGCTGTGCCGGTCGCGCCGCAGCCGGCCGCTCCCGTCGGGGTGGCCCCGCCGCGGGTGCCCGCGGATCCGTGGGCGACGAGCGAGCAACCAACGCCGGTGATCACTCCGGCCGCGGTTGCGCCCTCGGTTCCGGTGGTGCAGGCCGTACCGCAGACCAGAGCATTCCCCGCCCCGCAGCCACACGTGCCGCAGCCACCCGTGCCGCAGCCACCAGCCCCGTACGACCTCCGGCCGCCGATTCGCCCGTACCAGGGAACGATCGTCAAGCCTCGACGCCGCTGGCTACCCGTGATGCTGGTCGCCTTGGCGGTCGTCCTTGTCGCGATCGGTACGGCTTTTGCGATCCCGTACGTCTTCGGCGACGGAACGACCAACCCGACGACACCGGCCGCCGGCAGAACAACGCCCAATGCCGGCGGCACATCGCCGGTCCAGCCGTACGTACGGCAGGAGACGCCATCATGGCTGCCGGCTGGTTGGCCAAAGGTGATCGACGACGGGTCAGATCCCGGAGGATCGGTCGTGCCGGGTGCGGCCTCCAACGGCGGAACATGTCAGTATGAGGGGCCGGGCATCGTGCGGGTGCAGCGTGAAGCCTTCGATGTCTCCGGATGCAACACGCGTCCATACGTCAAGGCCGTGACCGTCCACGACGGTGCCGTCGAGGCCCAATTCAAGGTGCTCAAGGGCTGCGGTGGCATGTGGATCCGGGTGACGAACGTCGGCTACTTCGTCGCCGTGTGCGCCGACGGTGGCGTCCGACTGCATGAACTTGCCGACGATCCACAGGGGCCGGAGACTCTTCGCGGCACGTGGCAGCCGAGTTTCGATCCGCGGAAGGTGGTCGTCGGCATCCTCGCCCAGGGATCCAGCATCACTGTTTACGTCGATGGCGTCGCTCAGCCACCCGCGTTCGTTGACGACACCCCGATCACCGAGGGCCGCGTCGGGGTCGGCGCGTTCGCCCCGCCCGAGGTCAACGCCGCGGACGTCACCATCACCGGGTTCCGCACGTGGGCCGCCCCGGTCTAGGACGGATGAGGTCAGCGCTTCTGTCGGACCGCCCGTGGGGCGACGAGGCGCGCTCCGCCCCAGTCCTTGCCGACACTGATGGTCGAGGTCTGCTGGAGACCCGCCGTCGGCGCCGACTCGGTGATCTCACTCGGCTCGACGTGCCCATCGCGGCCGGCCTTCGGCGTGAGAAGCCAGACCACGCCGTTATCGGCGAGCGGGCTCAACGCATCGACGAGCGTGTCGACGAGGTCTCCGTCGCCGTCGCGCCACCACAGCAACACCACGTCCACAACTTCGTCGGTGTCCTCGTCCACGAAGTCACCGACCCGATCCATCAGCAGGTCCCGGAGATCCTCGTCGACATCGTCGTCGTAGCCGATCTCCATCACGACCATTCCCGTCTCGATCCCGAGCCGGTCCGCCAGGTTACGCACCCCGTCGGCCTGGCCCGCGGTCGCGCTCACAGTTGAATGCCCTCCTCGTCCCTGGTCGCGCCATCCGTACTCGCGCCGTTAGCGGGTAGTCCACACATTCGGGGCGCCGCGCGCAAGTGGCACACCGAACACCTGTCAAGATACGGCGTCAGACGGCCAGAAGGGAGCGGGCACCCCGCTCGATCATCTCCTCCGAGACGAGGAGGTGCTTCGCGGCGTTTCCGAGCGGGATGAACGAGTCCGCGGCGGAGACCCGGCGGACCGCGCCCACGTATCCGGCGTCCACGAGCGCGGCGAGCACGCCTTCGCCGACCCCGCCGCTGCGGCGGGTCTCGTCCACCACGAGCACGCGCCCGGTCGCGCTCGCCTCGCGCACGAGATCGGCCTCGGGCAACGGCGAGAGCCAGCGCAGATCGACCACGCGCACCGCGATCCCCTGCTCCATCAGGCGCGCGGCCACACGCAGCGACATCCGGACGCCGTTGCCGAACGTGAGGATCGTCAGGTGCTCCCCGTCGCCGTACACCTTGGCTCTGCCGATCGGGATGTGGTCGCGGGCCCAGTCCTCCGGCGCCGCGTACGCGGCGAGCATCCCGTTGTCGCCGTCGGAGTGCAGATCACGCGTGTGATAGAGCGCGATCGGCTCGAGAAACACACAGACGCTGCCATCGACGTCTGCCGCGGCCAGGCACGTACGCAGCATCGGCGCCGCGTCGGCGGCGCCCGCCGGCACCGCCAGGACCAGGCCGGGAATGTCGCGCAGCGCGGCCACCGAGTTGTCATTGTGGAAGTGCCCCCCGAACCCCTCCTGGTACGCGAACCCGGCCAGCCGGACCACGATGGGATTTCGGAACGCGCCGGTGGAGAAGAACTGCAACGAGGCGGCCTCGCCGCGCAGCTGGTCCTCCGCGTTGTGCAGATACGCGAGGTACTGGATCTCCGGCACCGGCAGCAACCCGCCAAGTCCGGCACCGAGCCCCAGACCCAGAATCGAGGTCTCGTCGAGGAGCGTGTCGAACACGCGCTCGGCGCCGAACCGGTCGCGAAGTCCCTTGGTCACGCCGTACACGCCGCCCTTCGCCGCGACGTCCTCGCCGAAGAGCACCATCGCGGGGTTGGTCAGCAAGGCGTCGGTGAGCGCCGCATTGATCGTCTGAGCAAGCGTGAGCACACCGGTCTTCTCTGGCAGTCGACCGCCGAACGCGTCCGATCGCGCCGCCTGGTTCGCCCCGGCCGCGACGTCGGCACCCTCGGCCACGGCGCGAGCGACCCGCACCGGTCGGCGTCTCGCCAGTGGCGCCATGATCTCGCCTTCACTGGCGAGCTTGGGCTCCGCGATAACCTCCTCGGCGACCCGCCGCACCAGCCACGCCGTCTCGTCGTAGCTAGTGAGCACCTCGTTGACGGTCATGAGCCCGGCCTCAACCAACAACGTCGCGGTCGAAACCAGCGGATCCCGGTCAAGATCTTCCGCGATTTCCGCGCTCGAGCGGTACGCCACCTCGACGTCCGCGCCACCGTGCCCCATCAGTCGCACCATGCTCAGATGCAGCACGGCGGGGCGCCGCTCCCTGCGTACCCATGAGGCCGCCTCGGACGCCGCGTCGTACGCGGCCGGCAGGTCACATCCGTCCGCGGCGTTGTAACGCAGCCCGGGCCTTGTCTTGAGCACGGCGGCCACCCATCCGACCGGCGAGCGCACACTGATGCCGATGCCGTTGTCCTCGCAGACGAAGAGGATCGGCAGCCGGGCGCCGGTGTGATCCATCCACCCCGCGGTGTTGAAGGCGGCCTGGGCGACCGCGTGGTTCACCGACGCGTCGCCGAAGGAACAGACGACGATGGCGTCGTCGGGCCAAGCGACCGGCTCCGGAGCGGGCCCCGGAGAGCCGGGGAGGCGCGGTAAGCCGGGGAGACGCGGCGGACGTACGGCGTGCGGCGAACGCTCCGGGCGCACCGGGCGGAGCGAGCCGGCGGGGCTGAGCAATCCGGCGTGGCTGAGCGATCCGGCCGCGCGGCGCCGCTCGATCGCGTACCCGAGACCCACTGCCCTGGGCAGGTGCGAGGCGATCGTCGACGTCATCGGCACCACCGCGAGTTGCGCGTGCCCGAAGACCTTGTGCCGACCACCCGAAATGGGATCGGTAGCCGCCGCGACGATGCCGCGCAGAACATCGCGGATCGGCTCAGTGCCCCCGTGCTGGGCGGCGCGGGCGCAGTAGAAGCCACCGGACCGATAGTGGAGCAGGGCGGGATCCGTTGGACGGACCGCCGCCGCCACGGCCGCGTTCCCCTCGTGCCCCGTGGATCCGATGGTGTGGAACCCCTCGCCGAAAGTGCGCAGCCACCTGGCGGCCAGGTCGAGATGCCGGCTGGTCACCTGTGCCTCGAACAGCTCAAGCGCCTGCGCCCCGGTCAGCTTCGTGCCGTGGCGAACCGGCGAGAGAGGGTCCCGACCCCTGTCTGGGCTGGCGAGGGCGCTCACCGCGGATCGGAAGCGATCATCGAGCTCCTCCGGGTCAGTCACGCCGCTCATTATTCCGCCCAACCCCGCCGATCATGATTTGCAGGTCATGATCGACGCGGCGGATTCTAGGGTTCAGTGCAACGAGTGAAGTTGTCTGGATCTTGGAGGCTCTGGTGGCGAGGCCGGGCGTGATTACGTTTGCTCATCGGCAGATTTTGGAGGCGCAGTGGCGGCGCGGCCGGACGATTACGAGCATCG
>JAXIPB010000199.1:0-4491 GCA_045403155.1 Micromonosporaceae bacterium | reverse complement strand
TTGCGGACAAGGTCGGGGTGCTTCACGACGAGTGCCTGGGCGACGAAGCCGCCGAGGGAGAAAGAGAAGATGTCGATCTTGCTGAACCCGAGGGCCTTGATGAAGGTGAAGGCGTCGTCGGCCATGGCCTCGACGGTGTCGCGCACCTGGCCGGTGGAGGCGCCGACGCCGCGGTTGTCAAAGGCGATGACGTGGCGGCTCTTCGCGACGGGGTCCATGATGCGCGGGTCCCAGTTGTCCAGGGTCGCGGCCAGGTGGACGAAGAAGATCACCGGGATGTCGCCCTTCGGGCCGAGTTCACGGTACGCGTAGGTGACGCCGCCGCCGGTGATGGAACGCGCCGGGGCTAGGGCGTACGACGTGATGACGCCTTCGTTCGGGGTGTCTCTGGTCATCATGATCGTTGCTCCTTTCATGTTTCGAGCGTGGTCCGCCGCGCGGTCCTCGATCTCGAGGTGGCACCCTTCTCCCTCCGTCATGGCTTCCTCCTCTCGTGATCGCTGCTACTATAACGAAGTTATAGACGACAATAACCACGTTATGGAGAGGTGTCAAGGGGAATGAGGAACATGGGAGGCACGTCAGGGGATCCGAGACCCGATGGTGTTCCCGAACGGGTCGTTCAAGCCACGATCAGGCTGCTTGCCGAGCAGGGACCTTCCGCCATCAAGGCGCGTACGGTCGCGTCCGCAAGCGGGCTGTCGACGATGGCGGTCTACCACCACTTCGGCGGGATCGCCGAGCTCATCCGCGCCGTTGCCGACCGTGGATTCACGGAGCTTGACAGAGCGTTCTCGCAGGTCCCGGTGACGGAGGATCCGGTCGCGGACCTCTTTGCCATGGCGTTGATGACTCGGCGGATGGCCCGCGAGAACCCCCACCTGTATGACCTCATGTTTGGACTGTCCACTCGTCGCGCGACCTACCGACCGTTGTCGGACTCGGACGTTCGTTCGAGTGGACGATCGCCCGCCTTCCGAGGCGCCTACGTTCACCTCGCTGAAGCGTGCGCACGGCTCGTGAGCTCCGGCAGGGTCGGACGACAAGAACCTGAGGCCGTGGCCGCTCAATTGTGGAGCTACGTGCACGGGTGCATCACCCTCGAGTTGGCCGACCACTTCGCCGAGTTCGGCGACCCGGTAGCACAGGTGCTGCTCCCGATGGGTGTGAACCTCGCCGTCGGACTGGGCGACGACCGGGAACGTGCCCAGGCCTCACACGAGGCGGGAGCGCGCCTCTACGACTCGATCACGCGGGGCAGCGAGTCAGGCGGGCGCTGAGTGAGATGGTGCTCACGGTACGGCCATCGCAGGTGACCCAAGCGGTGTGCGCCATGCATCCGGGCAGTTTCGGATGGAACTCTCGGCGACGTCCGCCGGCGTCGACGAGCGACCCTTCCCCGTCTCGCCGCACTCCCCTCGCGACGCAAGCGCTAGCGCCAGATAGAGGTTCACCTTGCCGTGAACATCGTTGCGCTGAGCCAAGGGGTTGTAGTGGCCAAGGCATCAGCTCGCCGCCTGCTCGGGGGACGGACGACAAACTCAGCCGCGCGACGTGGGGGCATCTGGGTCCTCATCGCGCGCGATCATCGTCGCGAGCATCGTCGCGACGTGCATCTCCTCGTCTCCCACGACCTCGAACGCATCACCGTGGCAGACGGTCAGGACTCGACCCGCCCTCAGAACCTCACCGCGGGCCTTGACGGTCCCGGAGCGGACAGGTGCGAGCAGGTTCGCCTTGAGCTCGACGGTAAGGACGCCGGCTCGGGCTGGCATGAGCGTCAATGCCGCGTAGCCGCACGCGCTGTCGAGCGCCGCGAGCAGCGCCCCTGCGTGCAGGAAACCGTTCTGCTGCGTCAGCTCGTCTGCCACGGGGAGTTCGATCTCCACTACCCCTGGAGCGATCGCGGTGATGCGCGCCCCGATCTGGGACATGAACCGCTGACTCTCGAAGCTGGCGCGCACACGCGCTTCGAACTCGGGATCACGCGGGAGTAGTTGTGCGTGAGACGTCATGACGCTCAGCCTACGCTTACGTTCAGCCGTGGTCGGTGTCGCCTCCAACACGATCGATGGTCGCATCGTAGGCCCTCATGTAACCCGGCCCCATTCGCGGGAACCGACTCGAACCACCTGACTTGGGAGCGTGGTGGTTCTTACAGTGTTCCTTCCGCCTCCACCACGAGACTCGGACTCTGACCAGCACAGATATCACGACGCGGGCCGCAGATCGGTCCGGGAGAAACGACATCCGCACTCGGCCAAATCATTCGAGTTGAGCGGAGTGAGCGGGCGTTGGCAGGGGAATGATGTGCCGATAGCAAGATGAGCGATCCCAACGATCCCATCGACGTGCAGCGTGCCGCCGACCAGCTCGTACACGCCGGGGCTCCCGGCGCCGCCGCGAGGGTCGACGATGAGTCGGGGGTTCGGCAGGCCGCAAGCGGCGTAGCGGACCTCCGAACGGGCCTGCCTATGCAACCGGATGTGCACTTCCGCGTCGGCAGCGCCACCAAATCGTTCGTCGCCGCGCTCGTGCTGAAACTGGTCTCGGAGGGCACCGTCTCCCTCTCCGACACCGTCGATAGGTGGCTGCCGGGGATCCTGTCCTACACCGACCGGGTCACCGTCCGTCAGCTGCTGAACCACACCGCAGGTGTTCCGCAATTCACGGATATCGTCTGGCGAGAGCTGTACGCCTCACCGCAGGCCCGGTTCCGCACGTGGTCCCCACGCGAGCTGGTCGCCCTGGCGGCCGGCCGGCCGCTCGACTTCCAGCCGGGCACGGCGTGGTCGTATTCGAACACTGGCTACATCCTGCTCGGACTGATCGTTGAGGCAGCGACGGAGGCGAGGCTCGATCGCGAGCTGGCTCGCCGGATCTTCGGCCCGCTCGAGCTTCGCCACACGTCCTTCCCGATCGGCGTTCTCGAGATCCCGAGCCCCGCCTCGCGCGGCTACAGCCCTCCGCTCGGCCCGGAACTGGAGGTGGTGGACGGCCCGCTCGAGGACTTCACGGACCAGGACCCCTCGTACGCATGGGCCGCGGGCGCTGCGGTGTCGAATCTGGAGAACCTGACTCGCTTCTTCCGGATGCTGCTGAGCGGCGCGTTCCTGCCCCCTCGGCTGATGGCCGAGCTTCTGACCACCGTCGAGGTGCCGACCGCTTCGATCCCGCTCCCCCTGCTCGACCGCTATGGATTGGGGGTTGCCGAGCTCGACACGCCGTCCGGCCCCCTGGTCGGCCATGCGGGCGGGATCCCGGGCTTCCTGAGCATGACCCTCTGCACGACGGACGGGCGCCGACAGCTCGCCGTCATGGTCAACGTCGGGGACCGTGCTCCCGCACCGCTCGTCGACGCGTACATCCGAGCGTTCAGGGAGCTCGGGACACGACTTCTCTCCTCCTAACGGTGCGAGACGACGGGAGAGCTAGTGCATCTGGCGCGATGCCACAACGAGACCGGCCTTCCAACCAGGAGCTCGGCCGCCGACGGGCGGTTGCAGTTGGTCGGCCTCGATGCCAGCTCGACCGAGAAGCCAAGAAATCACCGAGTTCGATTTCCAGTTCTCGCCGGTGTGGAGCTGGTCCCTGCCCCACACGGGTGTTGGGACATGCGGCACCAGATCCACAACCTTCTGCAGAGAGTGTCGCGGAACGCGTTGGTGGCTGGTAACCGGACGGGCCGAGCTGGGCAAATTCGGCGGTTCGGTGAGCGAGGCGGACGACGCCGTCCATCCTCGACACCCTCGCTCCGGCCGATCGGGTCGCGTCCGTGTTGCACGACCTGTTCGCGGTGCCCTTCGACGAGATGGCTCCCATCCTCGGGCGCACGCCGTCCCCGGTTCGGCAGCTCGCGAGCCGCGCACGCCGCCGGGTGCAGGGGGCGACCGTTCCCGAACGCCGATCGCATCCGTCAGCGAGCGATCGTGGACGCTTCCTCCCGCCGCTCGAGGCGGCGACTTCGATGCGCTCCTCGCGCTGCTCGACCCGGATGTTGTGGGAAGAGCCGACGCCGCTGGAGTGCGTGCCGGCGCGATGGCCGAGGTCCGCGGGCGCTGGCCTGTCGGCGGGACCTTCTGCGGCCGCGCCCGAGCCGCACGACCGATGCTCGTGGGCCCCAGGGCGGGGCTCGTGTGGATGCAGCACGGACGGCCGCAGATGGTCTTCGACTTCACGATCGCCGATGGCAAGGTCGTCCGGATCGATCTGATCGGCGATCCCGAGCGCATCGGCCAGCTCGACCTGACGATCGTCGACGCCTGATGGACCGACACGCACGCGGTTGAGCCCATCGAAGGCGAACGGGCCGGCCCGACGTGGACCGGCCCGTTCGATGACGCCTCTCGAGCGCTTCAGCCTCGGTCGAGGTTTCGTCCGGTAGACCAACCGGAACTCGCGAGGTCGGTGAGCTGGTTGGATTCCGCCGGCTTCCCGGCATACGGGCGGGGGCTGGTGGCCCCGGCCCGCGAGGGACGGCTCAGCAGCCAG
>JAXIPB010000263.1:0-5220 GCA_045403155.1 Micromonosporaceae bacterium | reverse complement strand
GCGTGACAGCGAGTGGAAATAGGTGCACCAGCACCCGCCGAACACGCCGTTGTGCCGCTCGACAAGGTCGGCGAAGGCACGCCAGGTGTCAGGCGCGAGCGGCCGGATGGTGAGGTCGTCCGTCGAGCGATCGGCAGGCATGTGGACAGCCTAGAACGCATTGCGGACGATTTTCGTCCGGTGATCCGGCGACAGCTCGCAACCATCGGGGCAACGTCCGCAGGTAGCCGCGAAGCGCGCGCTTGCACTGTGACGCCAGCCCTCGCCTCCTTCGGGTTCTGTCACTGTTGGACGAATCTCCGTATCAGGGTCCTGACGTTTGGGCCGGGTTAGCCATCCAGATGGTTTGTGCTGGCTGCTCTTTGGACGTGGGAACGTTCACGCTCAGATGGCGGCCTTTGTTGAGGGGTCGAGATGATCAACGCTGGGACGGTACTGGGCCAGCGTTACCGGCTGGAAGAGCCCACCGCCAGCGGCGGCATGGGCGACGTTTGGCACGGCGTCGACGAGGTTCTCGGCCGTACGGTCGCGGTGAAGTTCCTGCTGCCCTCGCTGCTCGAGGAGCCCGGCTTCAGCGAGCAGTTCCGCCGCGTGGCCCAAACGATGGCCACGATCAACCATCCGGGCGTGGTCGACGTGTACGACTATGTCAGCGACAACGCCACCGGGGCGTACCTGGTCACGGAGTACATTCACGGCGAGGCGCTCTCCCGCACGCTCGGCCGGGTCGGGCGGCTCACCGCGGGCCGCACCATGGCGCTCGTGGCCCAGGCTGCGGAGGCGCTGCACGCGGCCCACCAGGCCGGCATCGTGCACCGCGTCGTCAAGCCCGACAACCTGCTAGTGCGCCTCGACGGGACGCTGGTGCTGACCGACCTCGGCATCGCCTGCGCGGCCGACGCCGCCCAGCTCACCGCTGGCGGATTTGTCCTCGGCGCCGCGTCGTACATCTCCCCTCAGCAGGCGATGGGCAAGCGGGGGACGCCGCTCTCCGACATCTACGCGCTCGGAGTGGTCGCCTTCCAGTGCCTGTCGGGATACCGGCCCTTCGATAGCGAGAACCCGCTCGAGATCGAGGTGCGGCACGTGCGCGAGCAGCCGCCGCCGATGCCACCCGACTTGCCGCCCGCCGCGCGAGCGGTGGTGGAGCGGGCCATGAACAAGCGTCCCGCCGACCGCTACCCCAACGCCGCCGCGTTCGCCCAGGAGGCCCGGCGGGTCGCCGCACAGCTTGCCCGCAAGCACATCTCACCTACGGCCGGGCCCGTGCGCCGTGCGTTGTCCGCGATTTTGGACTGGGGTGGCCGCGCGACACGAACATGAGCGGGCGGAATGTCGCGGGATCGCGAAACGCGCTCCACGCGCTCACCGCAGGGCGCCCAAGGTCCGATGCACTCATCTAGCCGCGATGCGCGCGCTGCCATGCCGAATTGAGGATGTCCATCCAAGCCGCGCGGGGTACCTCGCCGGTAATGACCGCTGAGGCCTCCAATGGCGGCCTCGTCGAGCACCCACAGGTACGCGACGATGCGGCGGCCGCGGCGGACCGGCATACACATCCGCGCCGCCATTCCGAGCTGTGGATTGGCGGGGCAATCGCACTGGTGCCGTCGCAGTGTCGATGCAGTAGCTGAGCTGTTAGACGAGCACCTCGTCTGGCACGTGGCGGGTCAGGATCGCGTTGACCCGCACCGTATCTGCGTCAGCTCCCCGGCTGCTGTGGCCGAGTAGCGTGCCGTCCGGCCGGTCGAGGCTGACCGAGTGGCCCAGCGCCGCGGCTAGGCGGTCGAGCTCGCGCTGCAGCTCGCCGAAAGAGAGGGGCGTGCCCGCTCGTCCCGTTCCGCGCCTCCTCAAAATCTAGGAGAAGGAGCGTTCGAGATCGGTCCGTGCTCCGAAGACGCGATGACCGTGACTGGCCTATGGTCGACTGCGCTGGCGGCTGGCCGACATCGCTTTCGCCCGAAGGAGCTCCACATGAGTGCATCGCTCGCCGCGCGTCCATGGCTGCCGTTGACGGTGGCTGAGCGCGTGGAGTCCACCGTGTCCGCGCTGGCCCAGCGCGACGTTTCCGGCGTCGCGCGGTGGCTGACCGAGCTGATCGCGGACAACGAGCGCATCCATGACGAGACGTGCCTCAACCTCAACCCGGCCACGAACCGGATGAACCCGCGTGCCGAACAGATGCTCGCCGCCCGTCTGGGCTCCCGCGCCTCACTCGGCTACCCGGGAGAGAAGTACGAGACAGGCTTGGAGGCGATTGAACAGATCGAGATTATCGCCGCTGAACTCGCCGCACAGGTCTTCCACGCCGACTACGCCGAGGTGCGCGTCGGCTCCGGTGCTCTCGCCAACCTCTACGCGTTCATGGCCTGTTGCGAGCCCGGTGATTCGATCATCGCACCGCCCGCGTCGATCGCCGGCCACGTCACCCACCACGCCGCAGGGGCGGCCGGGCTCTACCGGCTCAACACGATCGATGCCCCGGTCGACCCAACGGATTACACCGTCGACGTCGACGCGCTGAACGATCTGGCGCGAACTGTGCGCCCTAAGCTGATCACCATCGGCGGCAGTCTCAACCTAACCCCGCATCCCGTCGCCGCCGTGCGCGAGATCGCCGATTCCGTCGGCGCGAAGGTCCTCTTCGACGCCGCGCACCTGTGCGGGGTGATTGCCGGCGGCGCTTGGCCCAACCCGCTCGACCAGGGCGCGCACCTGATGTCGATGAGCACCTACAAGAGCCTCGGCGGGCCGCCCGGCGGGCTACTGCTGGCCAAGGACGCCGAACTCGCGCAGCGCATCGAAGCCATCGCCTACCCGGGGCTGACCGCGAACTTCGACGCCGGCAAGACTGCTGCTCTCGCCCAGACCATGCTCGACTGGACGGTGGCCGGGGCGCGCTACGCAGCAGCAATGGTCGACACCGCAAGCGCCCTCGCCGAACACCTCGCCACCAACGGCCTGCCCCTCTTCCGACGCAACTCGACGGCGACCCAGTCCCACCAGTTCGCGATCGAAGCGGCCAGCTACAAAGGCGGCCAGGCCGCGGCTGCTCGGCTGCGTCGCGCGAACCTGCTCGCCACCGGAATCGGACTGCCGATCGCCCCAGTCGTTGGTGACGTCAACGGATTGCGCATCGGAACCCCCGAAGCAGCTCGCCTCGGCATGACGGTTGCGGATATGCCGGCTCTCGCCGCGTTCATCACGAGCGCCCTCAGCGACGATCCCGAGGCCGTCGCCGGCGATGTCACCTTGTGGCGGGAACAATTTCGCGACATCCACTTCACTACCGACAACCCGACCTGACTGGATCGCGGGCGCGGCGGACCGATGCGTATTGAGCGAAGGCGCTGCAGTTGCGGGGATCCCATCACAGCGCTCCCGCCGACGACGCACGCCATCCCGACAACGCACGTTTACGACCCGCCGCGTCGGGATTTATGCCGCTGCCGCGGTGGGTTGCCGGTTGTGGATGATGTCGTGGCAGGGGTGGCAGACTACGAGAGTCTTGCGCCGTTTCCTTGCCATTACGGCCTTCCACGCCGGCTGATCTGCGCCGGCCGGTTCGAGCTGGGCGAGTTTGCGGATCTGGTGAACTTGCACCTTCCCCGGTTCCTCGCATAGTTCGCACCTGCCCCGGCGGAGCCGGACGGTCAGCTCCTTGAAGGGGTAGGTCACCGGCCTATCGGGGACGCGGTCGACGAGCGTCGCGTCCTTTCTGCGTGCAAGGGGTATCCCGCCGAACCGTGCGACCAGTGGCTGCTTGCCGTCGCGCTCGACGCGGGCTTCGAAGCAGGTCCGTTTTCCGTGCGGGGTTTCCACGACCGCCTTGTGCTTGGCCGCGACCTTCGACACGGTGGACTTGTGCTTGGCCGCCAGCGTCTTGAGCATCGATGTCTCGGCAACCCAGCGCAGCCGCGTGAGTCGCCAGACGTCGGTGGCGAGCAGGTAGTACTGGACGATGCCCCGGTATTCGGCCGCGTACGTGTTGACGATGTCGTAGTCGTCGAGGTTGCACATGGCCGTGCGGGCTTCGGGTTTGCCGCGCCGCAGGTAGGGGGAGCATTTCGCCGTGATCACATCGAGTGGCACGCGCAGCGCGATCGTGCCGTTGATCGACCGCCGACCGCCGGTGATCTTCGTGTCGCTGCGCTGGGTGATGATCTCGTAGCCGAGGTATCTCGCCGCCCGGGTGCGGGCGTGCGTGACCAGTGTCTTGTCTGGGTTGAGTTCCAGCTTGAGTTCGTCGCGCAGGAACACCGCCAACTGGTCTTTGATCTGCTCGGCTTCGGCTTTTGGTCCGATGAACCCGAGGAGATGATCGTCGGCATAGCGGGTGTAGCGCAGCCGCCGGTAGCCAGGATCGCGAGGATCCTGACTGGGGATGCTACGCATCTGCCGTTGCAGGTCTCGGACCTTGGCCCGGTCACCGCGCTGGCGCGCCCGCCACAGTGCTTGCCGGATCGCGTCGTGCTTGGGGTTTGACTTGCGCGACGTTCCCTGGGTCTGTTGCGGGATGAGCACTGTCTCAACGTAGGCGTCCAACTTATGCAGGTAGATCGAGGACAAAATCGGTGAGACGACACCACCCTGCGGCGCACCGCTGAGCGTGACGTTGAACCGCCAGTCCTCCAGGTATCCGGCCGTGAGCATGTTACGCACCAGCCCCAGGAACCGGTTGTCGTGGATCTTCTCCGCCAGGATCCCGATCATGATCGAATGATCCAAACTGCCGAAGCAGTCGGAGATGTCGCCCTCGATGAACCACGTCGTGCCGGTCCAGGTCGTGGCCACCTCCCGCAACGCGGTGTGGCAGCCTCGGCCCGGGCGGAATCCGTGCGAGTGGTCGGAGAAGGTCGGCTCGTAGTATGCCTCCAGCAGCAGGCGCACCACCTCGCCGACCAGCTTGTCCGACCACGTGGGCAGGCCCAGCGGACGCAGTTTCCCGTTGCGTTTCGGGATGTAGATGCGTCGCGCGGGGGAGAATCGGTAGCGCTCGTGGCGCATCGCCTCGACGATGTTGCCGATCTTCTCCATGGACATGCCGTCCGCGGTTTCCTGCGTGGCCCCCGGTGTCATCGCGCCCTGATTGGAGTAGATGCGTCCGTAGGCCAGTAGATACAACTGCGGGTTGAACAGTTGTCGATACAGTTCCTCGCACGGCAGACCTTTCCTGCCGCGTTCGCGGAGGATACCGAGTACCGTTTCGGCGTTCTGCAT
>JAXIPB010000190.1:0-8415 GCA_045403155.1 Micromonosporaceae bacterium | reverse complement strand
TTGGTCGACTGGGTGCGCGTCGGCACCCTGTCGCCCGTCAACGCCGAGCATGCGCGCCACGTGATCGACATCATCGAGTCCGCCTACCTGGCGGCTGAGACCGGGATGCGACAGGAGCTCCGAACGACGTTCCCCTTCCAGCCATGACGGACGCCTGAGTGGCGGTTTTCCTCGCGGCGTCGGCTGCGCTCTCGTGGGGATGGACCGAGTTCCTGATGATCCGAGCCGCCAGACAGCTGCATCCCGTCCAGCTCGGCCTGTGGTTGATGGTCTTCGGGACCGCGCTCGTGCTGCCCTTGGCGCTCGCCACGTCATGCGTGCCGAGGGTCGATCAGCTGCCGGTGACGATGGTACCGGCGCTCGTCGGGCTTACCGCCACCTTCCCCTCTACTACCTGGCCCTCGGCCGAGGACAGCTCTCGATCGTCTCCCCCACCGTCGCGACGAGCGGTGGGTTCGGGGCCCTCATGGCCGTCGTCTTCCTGGGGGAGCGGTTCAGCCAGTTCGGGCTCGTGGGAATCGTGCTCGCGGTCGTGGGCGTCGTGCTCGCCGCATTCACGGAGCGTGGCTCGGGCTCGGCGGCGGGCGTCGGATGGGCGCTGCTCGCGGCCGTGTTCTTCGGTGCCTACGCGGTGACGCTCTCGTTCTCGACCGACGAGGTAGGTGTGGCTCGGACGGTCGCCGCGTTCCGGATCACCGGGCTCGTCATCCTCGGATCCGCCGCCTTCGCGATGCGACTGCCACTGCGACTGAGCCGCGAGGAGCTCGGCCTCGTGCTCGGGACGGTGACGCTCGAGACGATGGGTCTCCTCGCCTTCACAACGGCCCTCGACCGAGGCCCGTGGCGATCGTCTCGGTGATCATGGCGCAGTTCTCGACCGTCGCCGTTGTGCTGGCGGCCCTGCTCCTTCACGAGAGGCTTCGACGCCAGCAGTGGGTCGGCGTCGCGCTCGTCATCGCGGGGACGACGCTGCTGGCAGCCCTGCAGGCCTCCTGACAGCGGACGCGGGGCAGCTGGTGGGAGTGAGGGGGGTGAGCTCGGCCACGTCGATGACCTAGGCTACGGACGGATTCGGCCGCGAGCGGATCGGCAGGAGAGGCACGCGTCTCCTCCCCGGAACGCGGCAGGCCGCCGAGGCTCGCGGCAAGAGGAGGCCGATCCATGTCTGGACTGCCCGAGCAAGCGAGCGTGATCGTGATCGGCGCCGGGATCGTCGGCAACAGCATGGCCTACCACTTGGCTCGCCTGGGCTGGCGAGACATGGTGCTGCTCGATAAGGGCCCGCTTCCCAGCCCCGGCGGCTCAACCGGGCACGCCTCGAATTTCATCTATCTCGTCGACCACTCGAAGGAGATGACGAAATTCACCGTGGAGAGCGTCGGCCAATACAAGGAGCTGGGGGTCTTCACCGAGAGCGGTGGGATCGAGGTCGCGCGCACGCCGGAGCGGGTGGAGGAGCTGAAGCGACGGATCGCGTCCGCGAAGTCGTGGGGCGTGGAGCCGGTCGAGCTGCTCACGCCGGGAGAGGTTCGGAAACTCGTCCCTTTCATCAACCAAGACGTGGTCTTGGGCGGCTTCCACACGCCCGGGGTCGGGGTCGTGGACTCGCTCCAGGCGGGCACCCTGATGCGTCAGCGCGCGCAGGAGATCGGGGGGCTGACGATCTCGGCGAGCACCCAGCTTGCAGGGATCGACGTCGAGAGCGGTCGGGTCGCTCGGGTTCTCACGGACCGGGGCGACATCCGAACGGATACGATCGTGATCGCCTGCGGCGTGTGGAGTCCCAGGGTCGCGCGCATGGCCGGAGCCTCGATCCCGCTCACTCCCGCCGTCCACCAGATGATCGACGTCGGTCCCATCCCGATCTTCGAGCAGACCTTCGGCGAGATCGGCTACCCCATCGTCCGCGACATGGACACGAACATGTACGAGCGGCAGAACGGCGCCGACTTCGAGATCGGCTCCTACGCGCATCGGCCGATCCTGGTAGAGCCGGACGACATCCCGTCGATCGAGGAGTCCGCGATGTCGCCCACCGAGTTGCCGTTCACCCAGGACGACTTCGACCCGCAGATGGAGGACGCGCTCGAGCTGTTCCCGGAGATCCTCAAGGACGAGCGGGTGGGCGTCCGCCACGCGATCAACGGGCTCCTCTCGCTCACGCCCGATGGGATGCCGATCCTGGGCGAGTCGCCCGAGGTGAAGGGCCTGTGGTCGGCGGCCGCGATCTGGATCAAGGAGGCGCCGGGGATCGCCAAGACCGTGGCGGAGTGGATGACCGACGGCCGCCCCGAGATCGACCCGCACCAGTCGGATATCGCCCGGTTCCACGGACATCAGCGATCCAGGGCGCACGTCCAGGCGCGGACGGGCGAGGGCTACAACAAGACCTACGGCATCGTGCACCCGGCCGAGCAGTGGGAGTCGAACCGAGCCGTGCGGGTGGCTCCGTTCTTCGACCGTCTCGTCGACCTCGGCGCCGAATTCGTCGAGGGCGGCGGGTTCGAGCGGCCCAGCTGGTTCCGGTCGAACGAGGTCCTCCTCGACGCATACAGAGACCGCGTGATGCCTCGCGGTGCCGAATGGGACGGCCGCTGGTGGTCGCCGATCATCAACGCCGAGCACCTCGCGATGCGAGAGCGGGTGGGGATGATCGACCTTTCCGCGTTCGCCGTCTTCGACGTGACCGGGCTCGGCGCCCTCGCCTACCTCCAGCGGATGTGCGTCCAGCAGATGGAGGTTCCGCTCGACAGCGTCGTCTACACGTCGCTCCTGAACGAGTCGGGAGGCCTCAAAGCCGACCTCACCGTGATGCGGTTGAGCAGCGATCACTTCCGAGTGGTGACCGGCGGGGGCTTTGGGATGGTGGACAAGAAGTGGTTCATCGACCACCTTCCGAAGGACGGCTCCGCACAGCTATCCGACCAGAGCTCCGCCTGGTGCACCATTGGACTGTGGGGCCCGCGGGCCCGCGATGTTCTGACCTCCGTGGCCGAGGAGGACGTCTCCAACGAGGCGTTCCCCTACGCCAGGTGCAGCTGGATCACCCTTGGCACGCTCCGTGTCCTTGCCTCCCGCATCTCCTACGTGGGCGAGCTCGGCTGGGAGCTGTACGCGCCCTTCGAGACCGGCGCGAAGCTCTGGGACACGCTATGGGAGGTGGGGCAGCCCCACGGCGTGCTCCCGGTCGGGGTGGGCGTGTACCTCACGACGGGCCGGCTCGAGAAAAGCTACCGAGCCCACGGGAACGAGCTGGAGCTCGAGTACGACCTGGTCGAGGCCGGGCTGGCCCGACGCACGATCAAGGATGAGGGTTTCATCGGGAAGGAGGCCTACCTCGCGGCGAGGAACGCTCAGCCGGCGGCGCTCCTGTGTTCGCTCACGGTCGACGACCACACGTCGTCCTCGGGCGTCAAGCGCTTCATGCTCGGCGGTGAGCCGGTCCTCAACCCTGACGGTGCACCGATCGAGGATGCGAAGGGGCGCCGGTCCTACGTCACGAGCGCAGGATCGGGGCCCTCGATCGGCAAGCACATCCTCATGGCGTACCTTCCGCCCGAGCACGCCGAGGTGGACCGGAAGCTCGCCGTCGAGTACTTCGGCGAACGCTACGTGGTTACGGTGGCCGCGGTGGGCAACACACCCCTGTTCGATCGCGCGAACGCGCGGTTGAGGTCCTGAGGACCGATGCGGGTCCTGGTCTGCGTGAAGAGGGTGCCGGTCACCGGGGGCCGGATCACCCTCACCTCGGACGAGCAGGAGATCGACACCCGTTACCTGGGGTTCACGGTGAGCCCACATGAGGAGTGCGGCGTCGAGGAGGCGGTGCGGCTGATCGAGCAGCACGGAGGGGCAAGCGTCGTTTTGACGCTCGGCCCTCCAGAAGCCGAGGAGCAGCTCCGCGACGCGATGGCGCTGGGCGCCGATCGGGCGATTCTGCTCCAGACCGACGGTGCGGACTGGGACCCGATGGCGACGGCTCGTGCCATCACCCGGACGATCCGTGACCAGGAGTCGGCAAACGGTGCATTCGACCTCGTGTTGTTCGGGAACGAGTCGGCCGACTCGTGCGGTCAGCAGGTGGGGGTGCGGGTCTCGCACGCCCTCGGCCGGCCGTGTGTCACCGGCGTGAAGGCTATCGAACTCGGAGCTGGAGGCGCGGTCGCCCGCCGCGAGGCCGCCGGCGGCTGGGAGGTCTTCGAGGTCCCCCTGCCCGCGGTGCTCGGAGTGAAGGAAGGACTGAACCTCCCCCGATACCCGTCCCTTCCCGGACGGTTGAAGGCGAAGAAGAGGTCGGTCGAGCGAATCGCGCCGGAACCCGAGCCGGGCGGCCAGCGGAAGGTCCGCCTGATGCATCCTCCCGAGCGCGGGAACGCGGTGGAGGTGCTCGGGTCTGGCCCGGAGGCGGCGCCGAGGGTCGTCGAGGTCCTGAGGAAAGCCGGCGTGCTGTGAGCGCGGTTCTGACACTGGTCGAGCGCGACGCCGGGGCCCTGGAGTCCACGTCGCTCCAAGCGATCACGCTCGCGCGGCGGCTGGCCGAGAGGCTCGATGTGCCCCTGCATGCATTGGTCGTGGGAGCCGGACCACCCATCGCGAGCATGCTTGGCGCGTATGGCGCGTCGGTCGTCCACATCGCTGAGCACGAGGCGCTGGGCGGATTCGCCCCTAGGGCCTGGGCGCGGTGCGTCATCGATCTGGTGGCTTCGCTCTCCCCGGCTGCCGTCTCGGCGGCGGGGACCGACCGCGGCCAAGAGGTGATGGCCCACGCCGCCGCCGAGCTCGATCTGCCGTTGGTGGCGAACGCCACCGACGCGGAGCCCGCCGATGGTGACCGGCCGTGGCTCCTCACCAGGCAGCGATGGGGCGGGACGATCCTCGAGCAGGCGACCCTGGAGGCGGAGATCAAGCTACTCACGGTGGCTCTGCACGCCCTCTCAGCGGCGGAGGTGACCACACCGGTCCAGGCGACGGTGGAAACCTTCGCCCCCGGACTCACGGAGCAGGATCTGGCGGTAAAGGTTAGGGAGCGCGTCGAGCTGGGAAGCGGCCGGATCTCGCTCGGAGAGGCCAAGGTCGTCGTGGGCGGCGGCAGAGGGGTGGGGGGCGCCGACGGGTTCCGAATGCTCGACGAGCTCGCGGGGCTGCTCGGCGGCGTCGTCGGATGCTCGCGCGTAGTGACCAACGCAGGCTGGAGGCCGCATGCAGATCAGATCGGCCAGACGGGAACAAGGATCGCGCCGGAGATCTACATCGCATGCGGCATCAGCGGAGCTACGCAACACATGGTCGGCGCAAGAGGCGCCAAGCGGATCCTCGTGATCAACACGGACAAGGATGCCCCGATCATGACCCAGGCCAACTATGCCGTCATAGGCGATCTCCACCAGGTCGTCCCGGCCCTCATCGACGAAGTCCGCAGGGCGACAGGTGGGTAACCACATCCAATCACTGTGATCGTCGAGGGGGAGATATCTGGCCGACCAACGCAAGCCGTCGCGAACATCCACCGAGGGCGAGCGCTCGGCTGTCCGGGCGTCGCTCCCGGTTCAGATCTCGCAATCCGCGGCGAGTTCGGGCCGATCGGTCGACCGAAGAGCCACGACGCATTCCATGGGCAGGCTGGTGTCTGGACGGGACTGGACACCCAGTATGCCGAGGTGGCGAAACATGTGCCTTGCCTCTCGGGGCGAGGCGCGAGTGGCACCCAGGTCGCCGCGACCCTCTGACGGCTGGCCGATGTCCTCTTATCTCAGCAATTCGCAACGGCAACCCGGTGACTTGCTGAGCGGCTCGCGCCTGAACAGTCCCAACCGAAGGGGGACCAACGGCCCTAAGAGCGATCCGATCTCAAGAGCAGCATTCGGCTCGGACCCCCATCGTGGGAGGTGACGCAGGGCCGCTCGGTCCAAAGCGACTCCAGCACAAAAGGAGGTGGCTCGATGGAGATCGGGCTCATCGTGAAGTACGGCAAGCTGGTTCCAGGGCGCGAGGAGCAGGCCATCGCGCTGTTCGCCGAGACCACCCAGTGGTTCGAGGAGCGGCTGAAGACGGGCTACATCACCTACTTCGAGCCCTTCTTCTATGCCAGCGGCGATCTGGAGGCCGACGCGGGGTTCTGGATCATCAAGGGGGAGCGCGACAAGGTCCGGAACGTGGTGGATGACGAGACCTTCAAGTGGCTGACCCTGAAGGCCCAGTTCCTTGTTGACCACCTGCGGGTGGATTGGCTCACCGTGGGGGAGGCCATCCCCCAGCAGGTCGAGCGCGCGTCGAAGGTGTCGACGGAGTTCGCGTTCGTGCACTGAGTCAAGAGGCGTACCGAGTTGTGCCGGGAGGGGTCCTCGGACCTCTCCCGGCGCCGCGGGTGCAAGCCGCGCGGCATCCGCTCCAAGATCCAGCGGGTTGCAGCATGGCTCACGAACAGGATCAGCTCATCTTCATCGATCTTCACGAGCATCGGGTCCTCACCACGCAGCAGCTGGGCGGCGTCAGGCGGATAGCCTCTCGATAGGGCTGGCTCCGAGTCTAAAGACCCTGTCCCAGGGGGTCCTTCTCCCCTATCTCCGTTCACGTGCCGCCTTCTAAGGTTGCCCCCCAAGGAGGCCGTCATGGGGAACTGGATGCAGTTCGAGAAGTGTGCCGGGTGCGGGTGGGACATCGGGACGGGCGAGGGCGAGCGGAGTTGTTCGTGGGGCGAATGTGCATACCTCCCCGAGGATTTGGACGTGTACTGCGAGCAGTGCCGCTTCAACTACTTCAGCCTCGAGGGCAATCCCTCCTGTGATGATCCGTTGACCTGCGAGCACGCCTCGGTCCCTCTCGCACACGTGGAGAACTACCGCCGGTGGGCGGCGGGGCGCGGTCTCTCTGTCGTCGCCTCATGAGCGCTGTCGTCGCCTCATGAGCGGCACGGGGCCTCGAGGAGACGCGATGAGCACGACGGCCGCCCCTCCAATCCTGCTTGTAGAGCATGACGAGCAGCGAAGGGCGCTCATCGGCGGCTGGCTGCAAGACGCCGGTTACGATGTCCTCACGTGCCCCGGCCCATCAGCGCCGGAGTACTCCTGTATCGGCAGTCGAGCGGGTGGATGCCCGCTGGTCGATCCCGCCTCGTTGGTCATAATCGACCTCTCGTTCTCGCCCGACGCGATGGTCCGAGCTCCGATCGGCGCCAATCTCCTCGGTTTCTACCTCCTCACCGGCAAACCGATCATCGCGTTGGGACGCGGGGACGATCTCCTCGCAGATCCGCTCGAGAACCAACTCGTCGCTCTCGAGCGGACGCCGGATCGTGGCGACTTCCTCGCGACGGTCCGCTCGGTGATCCCCGCTTGAGCCAACGTTCGGCTCCGCTGCGTTCATCAACCGCCCGTCATCCTCGGGCGGCGAAGCCCCCTAGCCCCGTGTGTGCATCCACATCATCCCCCTCCAAGTGAGCCCTCGCGTTTCGCAGACCGTTCCCGCTCGACTTGACTCGGTTTCTCCCAGCGCTGCGGTCAGCCCGACCTCTACGGCAGCCTCACGTATCAGTTCTTCATCAGAGGAAGTACGTCTCCAACGCGATCTTCGCGGCGTGGTTCTGCGGACCCGGGATCATCACCCGTGCTTGGGCGGTGGCAGCAAGAGCAAGGACCGAACCTCCCACGAGAAGGAGGCCGATCCTACGAACGCGTTGGCTGTGGCGACGATCAGGAGTTTGTGCGCCCTTCACGCCCGGTGACCCTCGGTTTGGTGCAGAACAACCCGCTTCTCCAGGAACAGTGGGGTCGGTACGAAGAGAGCCCGTCGAGGATATGGCCCTACCTGGACCCTCACCGAGCGCGCGCTTTCCGCGGCGGGTGTTGGAATGGACCCCTCGGGACAAGGAGGTGGGACCGTGCCGCTGGCGGGCAAGGAGCTGGAGGCGTTCTTGCAAGAGGCCCACCTCGCGCACTTCGCGACGAGCGGACCCGACGGCAAGCCGCGGGTCAGGCCGATCTGGTTCTGCTACTCGGACGGTGCCTTCTGGTTCACGACGCGGCTCGAGGCTCGTCGCACCGGAGCCGACGTCGCGAACGGATCGCCGGTGGCGGTCTCGATCGCGAACGAGGATCTCCAAGCGAAGCTTGGCTGTCATCGCCGTGGGCGCTCTTGCCACAGCACTGGTGCTCGTCGAGCCCGTCGCGTAGGGGTCCACGTCAAATACCAGTTGTCCCAGAGGAATACGAGCTAATCCACGAGCTTGCGTGCGCTCGAGTGGTCCCATTGCTCGGTGTGACGCCGAACAAGGGCACAGCGCCATGTCGCTCTGGCGATTCTCGGCGGAGCCGCCTGCGAGCCCGACCAGCCGGCGCAGCACTAAGTAGACGACAGCGAAGAGCGTGGATCGGACCTCCTTCGGAACGGAGGTCCGATCCTACGAAGCGCTGATTGCAC
>JAXIPB010000206.1:0-3270 GCA_045403155.1 Micromonosporaceae bacterium | reverse complement strand
CCGCCATCCACCGCCGAGTCGGCCGCCTCTCCGACCGCGGCAACAGCCGAGATCTGCCTCGTCTGCGGCGGCCGATTCAAGGACCTTTACCGGCACGCGAGCCGGGCGCATCACCTCACCCGGGACGAATACCGGGCCAAGCAGGCACCGTCCAAATTGGACTCCGAGTTCGGGGTAACCATTCGGTCGCCGACGACTCCGCTGGAGGAGGCGCTCGGCCTCGGGCTCCCCTCCGGTCTGCGCCGACAGGCCCTCACACACCGTTCCTTTGCGTACGAGCACGGTGGCCTACCCACGAATGAGCGGCTGGAGTTTCTCGGCGACGCGGTGCTCGGTCTCGTGGTCACTGCTGCGCTGTACGACACTCACCCGGAGCTCGCGGAGGGGCGGCTGGCCAAGCTCCGCGCGAGCGTGGTGAACTCGCGAGCGCTGGCCGACGTGGCCCGGAGGCTCGGCGCGGCCGGTCTCGGCCCGTACCTGTTGCTCGGCAAGGGGGAAGAGGCGACAGGTGGGCGCGACAAGGAGAGCATTCTCGCCGACACGCTCGAGGCCGTCCTGGGGGCGGTCTATCTCGAGTACGGCCTGGCGGTCGCCGAGGGGGTGATCCATCGGCTCTTCGACCCGGTCATGCTGCACGCGGCGAGGCTCGGCGCCGGCCTCGACTGGAAGACCAGCCTCCAGGAGTTGACGGCGAACCGCGGCCTCGGCGTACCGGACTACGTCATCGAACAGACCGGGCCCGACCACGCGACGACGTTCACCGCGTGGGCCGTTGTCGCTGGAAAGCGCCACGGCGGAGTCCAGGGTAGGACGAAGAAGGAGGCCGAGCAGAAGGCGGCGGAGGCGGCATTCGCGGCGCTCACGGACGCCTCGGAGACGACTGGTCAGCCAGACGCGGCGCTGGGCGGCTGAGTCGTGCCAGAGCTGCCCGAGGTTGAGACGGTACGCCAGGGCCTCGCGCGCTGGCTCAGCGGACGCACCATTGCCTCGGTTGATGTTTTGCATCCACGCGCCGTGCGTCGCCACGCGGCCGGCGGTGCCGACTTCGCGGCCGCTCTGGTTGGGCGCACGATCATCGACGTACACAGGCGGGGCAAGTACCTGTGGTTCGAACTGGACTCGGCGGATGCGATCGTCGGCCATCTGGGCATGTCCGGTCAGATGCTGCTGGTGGAGCGTTCGACGCCACCTGGGCCGCATCTTCGGGTTCGGTTCACCTTCACCGACGACGGTCCACAATTGCGTTTTGTCGACCAGCGAACGTTCGGCGTACTGGCGATGTCTCTTGGCGGCGCGCGGTTGCCAGCCGAAATTGCCCACATCGCGCCCGATCCGTTCGACGCGACGTTTGACCCGGGTCGTTTCACCGCGGCGATCAGGGGACGCCGTACGGGTATCAAGCGGGCGTTGCTCGATCAGACCCTGATTTCCGGGGTGGGGAACATCTACGCCGATGAGGCGCTGTGGCGAGCCCGGTTGCACGGTGAGCGACGCTGCGCGGATCTGACCCGCCCGGCCACGCGACGGCTTCTTGGCCACATCACGGACGTGCTGAGCGAGGCACTTGTCGACGGCGGCACCAGCTTCGACTCGCTCTATGTCAACGTCAACGGTGAGAGCGGTTACTTTGAACGTTCGCTGGCTGTGTACGGACGCGAGGGGCAGTCCTGCCGGCGATGCGGAGCGCCAATCCGGCGGGAGCCCTTCATGAACCGGTCGTCGTACTCCTGCCCGCGCTGCCAGCCACGTCCCCGACCTCGCCGGGTCAGGCGTGAGCCGCCACGATGACGTGGGCTCCGCGCACGAGCGAATCGGGTCCACCGGACCTGGCCACAATGCCAACGACGAGCGCGTGCGAGTGAGCCAGCCTTACCAGCGACTGGTTGAACGCCGCCTGATCCGCCAGGCTCAGCGGAAATCCGGTTGGATGCGCGTAGCCGTCCATTTCGCTGAGGGCGACGCCATCAAAGCCCTTGGCAACGCAGAGCGCGAATCGATCGGCGAATACGTCGGCCAACCTGTGCCACCCTCGCACATCGAGCCAGCGCGCCCCCCCGGGCTGGGCAGGTCCTCCGGTGTCGGCAGCCAGTCCGATCAACCGCGTGTCAACGCGGCCCGCATCCGGCTGACCGGGCTCCCACAGTCCCGCTCGAAGATGGCAAATCGCCGCCCTCCCTTGCTCGTGCACGTCCGCGACGATGCGAGCCGATGTGGCGTACGGGTCCAACACCACGACGTCCCCATTTGCATCCACAATGGACGCCTTTGGCGGTTGCCACCACCAGCGGTCGCGGGCCGAGTAGGTCCACGACGATCGCGGCACCGGTACGACTGCGGAGAGAAATGAGAGCACTGAGACCATCGCGGCGAGCAACCTGACCCAGCCGGGTGTGCGCCTCACCGTCGCCGCTCCTATGTTGCCGCGGCAAACGTCGTCTGCGACTCGGTTGTCTCCGCCGGGGAGTCGGAGTATGCCGATGGGCGGTCGGTGATGAGAAGTAGCCCCGCTCGCCGGGTCGCAGCCAGTGTTCGCGCGACCCCCGACTCATGGGGTGGCACGCCGAATACCAAGTGCCCGTCGCCCGCTGCCGCGTCCTCGGCCGACCAAGCCTGGTAGTCGGTCCAGCTCCCTTCGAACGTGCAGATGGTGGCATCGAGGAGCCGGTACAGCGGGTCGACCGTGACGCCGGGGTTGAGGACCACCTCGCGCAGGCCGGCTCGCCGGGCCGCGCGGACGGCGTGGGCGACCGGGCCGATCTGATAGGGACCCGCGGGCGCGTGGTCGAGGAAGACTCCGACCACGGGCACGACGGCCCAACCGTTGATCTCGGTGATCACGTCACCGGGCGGCCGCGTCGCGTAGCCAAGGCTGACGTGGCCGAGCGCGTGAACGCCGGAGGCGACGAGCCGCTCGACGCCCTGCACAAGCGCCGACAGCCGGCGGTTGCTCGTCGCGGATGTCCCAGAGCCAGCGGGCATGCTGACGACGGCGGCCGCATCGGAGCCGAGCGCGGCCACCTCCGACCAGGTCTGTGGATCGTCGAGGGGATGGGGTAGGACCGCAATCAGTGTCCGTGGCTTCGGAAGCGTAGGGGTCACACATTGACAACGAGCGACGCCCCACCCAAGTTAGCCCCTCGCCCCGGGCCCCCCCATATCGTCGATGAAGGCCAGCCGGTCAACGCGCGCCCTAACTTCGCTGCCTCTGCACGCGAACATGGCAGGGCGCGACTGGCGACCTCTCTATGTTCCGCCGACGGCCGCCGAACG
>JAXIPB010000088.1:0-70090 GCA_045403155.1 Micromonosporaceae bacterium | reverse complement strand
TTGGGTGGCCCGGCGGGCTCGGTCGGCTCGGGCGTCCCGGCGGGCTCGGTGGGCCGCTCGTGGTCGTCGTGTGGGCTCATCCTCTGCCGTTTCCCTCCGTGGGCGCGGCGTAACCGTGCCCGATGCCGGCATCGGTCCGCTGGGCTGCGGTACACATGTCGCGGATCCCCCTATCGACGAGGTCTACCCGGCGCCAACAGTACGCGGCGCGAGCTAATCGAACCGACCTCCGGCCGAGTATGTCCACTATGGAGCAGACGTTTTGGCTGCTCACGGCGGCTGCGGCTAGCCCATCCCGAGGGACCGCCAGCTCCGGTCGGGGAATCCGGCGGCATCCGCGACGCGGGCGGAGGCGATGTTTGCCGGGTCGTGCTGATAGGTCGGTATGCCGCCCTCGTCGAGCACTCGTCGCGCGGCCTGAGCCACGAGCCGGCGGGCGAGACCGCGCCCCCGCACCGCCGGATCCGTGCCGACCGCGAGCTCACGGCCGTACTCGTCGTGGACCTTGATGCCGACGCCCGCCAGATATGCACCAGTAGCGGCATCCCAGGCCATCAGGACCTCGTGGCCGAAGGGACGCAACCATGCCGGCACCGCTGGATCATCGGCGGGGATCCAGATTCCGGCGTCCGGCAGCGGAACCGCCTCCTCGCACCACCGGAAGACTCCACTGTAGACCTGCATGTCCGGATGCCCGAGCATGCCGGGGAGTGTTGGCAGTGCCTCCCGCCATCGTGGCCCAAGCAGCGCCACCTGGTCGCGCACCGCGGTAGCGTGCGCCGGCGGCACGGACAGGACCGTGGTGTCCGGTGTGCTGACGCCGATGAGCGGAAACACCCGAAGGCCATCCCAGCCTGGTCGCTCACGGCCCGTCGAACCAACCACGTCGACGTCGCTCTCGGCGGGCCATCGGCCGAGCCAGGTTTGCAGGTGCGATCGCAGTCGCGACGGCGGGGATTCGGTCATGTCCTCCCTCACCCGCGTTCAAGATCGCTACACCCGGTTGGAATCCTACCGGTTGTCCGGTGAGCCAGCTTGCGACAGTGATCGCTTACTACAAATAGTTATTTGACGATTACGTTGAGCAATTGTGTCGCGAGCGTCACGTCTCTGACCTGCAGTTATGTGGATATTGCCTGCCTACGATCGGCGAATGCGGAATTCCCCCACGCATACAGAGAATGATGACAAGACGACCGGCCGGCATCGCAAATCACCCGGGACACGGGCTCGGCGGTGGCCGTTCGGGCGAGGGTCCCACTCGTCAAACACGGCCACGAGCGGGGTGTCGAGCAAGGTCGCGCTCGCGGCCAGCGCCCTCGCCTGCCTGACCCTCGCAACCGTGGCAAGTGACCCGGCCTCGCAATCGGATGCGCAGGCGCAGGAACTCGCACTCTCCGCCGACGCTCGAGCGGCCGCGGAGCGCGCCTCCCGCTCCGGCGGCCGACCAGCCGCTCCGGCGAAGACGGCGGCGGCGAAGCCGAAGCCGGCCGCGAAGCCGGTGCCGAAGAAGCCCACCCCGCCCAAGCCTGTCGCCGGTCTGAACCAGATTCAGATGAACAACGCACAGCGGATCGTCCAGGCTGGACAGAAGCTGAAGCTACCGAAGCGGGCGTACGTCATCGCGATCGCGACCGCGATGCAGGAGAGCACCCTTCGCAACCTGGCCAGCGACAGGATCCCGGAGTCGAAGCGTTACCCGCACGAGGGCAGCGGCCGCGATCACGACTCGGTCGGCCTCTTCCAGCAGCGCCCGAGCGCGGGGTGGGGCTCGGTGAAGAACCTCATGACGCCGAGCTACGCGGCGACCGCCTTTTACAAGGCCCTTCGCACCGTTCCGGGCTGGCACACGATGGCCGTGACCCTCGCCGCGCAGCGAGTGCAGGTCTCGGCGTATCCGTACGCCTATGCCAAGCACGAGGCGATGGCGAAGAAGGTTGTCGACGCGCTGACCTGATCGCGGGTCACTCGCTGTGGCTGCCCGTGCTCCCAGCAGGTGGCGGAGTGTCCATGCCGACCCACACCGTCTTCAGATTGCAGAACTCGCGGATCCCGTGCGCCGAGAGTTCGCGGCCATAGCCGGAATGCCGCACTCCGCCGAACGGCAGCTCCGGATAGGAGGTGACCATGCCGTTGATGAAGACAAGCCCGGCGTCAAGGTCGGCGATCAACCGAGCTCGCTCCTCGGGGTTGGTCGTCCACGCATTTGCGCCCAGCCCAAAGTTGGTGCCGTTCGCCAGCGCCACCGCCTCGTCGTACGAGTTGACGCGGAACAACCCCGCGACCGGTCCGAAGACCTCCTCCGACCACATCGTCATATCGGGCGTGAGGTCCGCGACGACCGTCGGCGGATACCACCAGCCAGGACCCGGCAGCGGTGCGCCGCCGCAAAGCACCTTCGCGCCGTGGGCGACCGCGTCCCGCACGTGGGCGTCGACGTCGGCGACACCTTGCTCGAGCGCGAGCGGTCCCACGTCGGTGCCTTCCGACATCGGATCGCCGACGCGCAGCGCGGACATGCGGGCGACGAACGCCTCGGCGAAGGCGTCGTAAACGTCGCTGTGCACGATGAACCGCTTCGCCGCGATACAGGACTGTCCGTTGTTCTGGCACCGCGCGATCGTCGCCACCTCGGCCGCGCGGGCGACGTCGGCCGACGGCATCACCACGAACGGGTCGCTGCCGCCGAGCTCGAGGACGGTCTTCTTCAGTACCCGGCCGGCGATCTCGGCCACCGCGCGCCCGGCGCCCTCGCTGCCGGTGAGCGTTGCCGCTCGTACCCGTGGGTCGGTGAGCACGCCCTCGACCCGGTTCGATCCGATCAGGAGCGTCGAGAACGCGCCCTCCGGGAATCCGGCCCTACGGAACAGATCCTCCATGTACAGCGCGGTTTGCGGCACGTTTGAGGCGTGCTTGAGTAATCCCGGGTTGCCCGCCATCAGCGCCGGTGCGGCGAAGCGCATCGCTTGCCACAGCGGGAAGTTCCACGGCATGACCGCGAGCACCGGTCCGAGCGGTTGATAGATCGCGTACGCCGTCGCCGCGCCCACAGCGTCGGCGTCGGCCGGCTCATCGGCCAGGAAGCTCTCCGCGTGGGCGGCGAAGAAGCGGCATGCCTTGGCGCACTTGGCAACCTCCGCCTTCGCGGACGCGAGGGTCTTGCCCATCTCGGTGGTCATCATCGCGGCAACGGTGTCAATCTCTGCGTCGAGTATCTCCGCCGCCGCGGTGAGCCAAGCACCGCGCTGCGTGAAGCTGCTGGCGCGGAGTGAGACGAATCCCTCCACGGCCATCGCCAGCCGTTGGTCGACCTGTTCGGTCGACATCGGCTCGAATGTCTTGAGAACTTCCCCGGTGGTCGGATTGGTGGTGGCGATCGCGGTCATACGTCCTTCGTACTCCTCGCTCACGCCGCCCGCACCCCCGTCGCGTCATACAGATGATGGATCGGGTCGTGGACGAGATACCGCGCGAAAGACTCGACCGTGAACTGGGCACCGTCGCTGCGCCGGCCCGGGCGGGTCCACTGATCGCCGCTGACCTGGGCAAAGCTCTCGGCGAGCGTCTCGGCCGCTTCGCGAAGCCCGACGAGTACCTCGGCCGGGTCCTGTTCGCCGTAGCGATCCTCGACGGCGGTCGCGTCCTGGTCCCAGTTTGCGAAGAGTGGATCGTCCACTGTGAGCATCAGGCTCAGCCGGGTCTGGTAAAGCCGGAACACGTCGCGCACGTGGCAGCCGTACTCCAGCGGCGACCACATGTCCGGCGACGGCCGCTCGCGGACCTCGGACGCGGATAGGACATCACGCCAGGCCGCGGCGTTGGCGCGAAGCATTGCCGGCACCTCCTCGCGGGGAGATCTCTGGGTGTCGAATCCGCACTCGGGGCACGGCTTGCCCAGCACCCACGTCCAGTCCTTGGTATCCGGAACAATCGGCACGTCGGCGAACCTACCTCCCGGACCATTCGTATGCCCAGCCTTCATGCAGCCCCGCGTAGATGCGGTCCCGCAACACGTTCGCCTCGGCCGCCGTGAGCGTACGGTCCAGGTCGCGCAGCACAATCCGTACCAGCAGATTCTTCTGTCCCTGCCGCAGCCCCAACCGGATTCGGGCCGAGTCGGGCAGATCCTCGTACGGGGTGGACGAGACCACCGAGATCTCCTCCACGGCCTCCGCGCCCGGCCCGAGCATCTCCCGTACGCGGTCACCCAGCAGCTCGGCATCGGTGGAATCGTCGACGGCGAGGGAGAGGTCGCGGCGTACCGGCGGCATCGCCGAGACCGCCCGGTACGGACGAAGGTCGGCCATCTGCGCGCTCACCCGCGGGTCGGCCGATCGCAGCAGCCGGATGTCGTCGATTCCCTTCGCGAGCATGGTCAACCGGTCCAGCCCCAACCCCATGGCGAGCCCGGTCGCCGCCTGCGGCAGGCCACTCCCGGCGAGCACCTCCGGATGCGCGAGGCCGCACTCGCCCACCTCGACCGGACCGCTGCCGGTGTCTGCGTAGATCTCCCGGCCGGAGAGGGTGTAGGGGTGTTGGCTGGGGACGGTGCACCATCGCGCCCCTGGCAACACCGCCTCCACGACCCACCCCACCATGGCCTCCAGGTCGTCCTCGCCCAGCGGCGGGCCGGACCGGCGGATCCGCCACAGGTCGATCTGATGCGGCTCGCCGACGTGGTGGCGATCGATCGCGTCGCGCCGGTAGCAGATGCCCGGAACGCTGAGCAGGATCTCGCGCGGCCTCCGTGCGGCGGCGAGCCGATCGAGCAACGCGGGAATGCGCGCGGTGGTGTGGGACCGCAGCATCAGGGTGCTGTCGATGTAGCGGCTGTAGCGCCGGTCGCGCGTGACCGCGTCGTGGCTGTATCTCAGTCGGTCGTAGTTGTCGGTGACCGAGACGATTCGTGGGCCCGGATCGCGGCGCACGGGCACCCGCCATGCCGCGGCGAGCGCATCCTCGAGGGCGTTGATAACCAGTTGGATGGCGTGCGCCCCAGCCGCGGGATCGGCGAGATCCCGCAGGGTCAGTGCATGGTTGATCGGTGCATTGTCGATCTGGGCATTATTTGTCGGGCCCTTATTGGTCGGGCGGTTATTGATCAGGGCGTCGTTTCGCATGATGGACTCCTCGCGGGTGTTGCCGGTATGGGTGGGGGACGAGAAACCCCCGGAAGATCCGGGGGCGTCCACACCCGCGAGGGTGTTGCGCTCAGCGCAGCAGAGCCGGCCCACCGGTCGTCCGGGGGCGGCCAAATCGGCGCGCCGCGAGTCGCATACGCCGAGAATGGCACGGGTCGGCGGATGAATCCAGGGATATTCTCGTGATCTTTGTCGGGACGTCGGGATGGCAGTACGCGGACTGGCGCGGGGCGTTCTACCCGGCCGAGCTGCCGCAACGCCTCTGGCTGGAGTGGTACGCGGAGGCTTTCGCGACCGTCGAAGTCAACAACGCGTTCTACCGGCTGCCGGAGCGGGCCACCTTCGAACAGTGGCGGGCGCGCACGCCACCCGGTTTCGTGACAGCGGTCAAGATGAGCCGTTATCTGACCCACATCAGGCGTTTGCGCGACCCGGCCGAGCCGGTGGCGCGTTTTCTCGATCGGGCCACCGCCCTCGGCGACCGGCTCGGCCCGGTTCTCATGCAGCTACCGCCGACCCTGCGGGCGGACCCCAAGGCATTGGATGCCGCGCTCGCGGAGTTCCCGACCGGGGTCCGGGTGGCCGTGGAGCCGCGCCACCCGTCCTGGTGGACATCCCCGATCCGCGAGGTCCTCGTTGCCCGCAACGCCGCGCTCTGCTGGGCGGATCGGCGGGGGCGTCCGATCACTCCGCTCTGGCGTACCGCCGACTTCGGGTACCTGCGCCTGCACGAGGGCGCCGCCACGCCCCGCCCGCGGTACGGCGTTCGCGCGCTCGACTCGTGGCTGACCCGGATTGTGAAGGCGTACGCCGACACCGACGTCTT
Organism: Micromonosporaceae bacterium; assembly: GCA_045403155.1. Classification (GTDB taxonomy): domain Bacteria; phylum Actinomycetota; class Actinomycetes; order Mycobacteriales; family Micromonosporaceae; genus JAXIPB01. The sequence continues at coordinate 64,123 of JAXIPB010000088.1, read as the reverse complement.
CGTGTACTTCAACAATGACCACGGTGCGGCCGCCGTCGCCGACGCGCAGGCGATGACCCGCCTCATCGCCCGCTTCTTCGAGCGCCGATCATGATTTGGAGGTCATGATCGGCGACGTTTGGAGGCCGTCAGGTCATGATCACGGCGATCTTGGCGGGCGCAACAGCCCACGTGATAGATGGCGAACCGGGGTGGTTCGCTGGGAACCACCCCGGTTTCGCTGTGCGCTCGATAGCTATCCGCTGTGCGCTCGATAGCTTCCGCTGTTCGCTAGCCGAGGCCGCCGCCGAGCCTCGTGACGGTCAGAATGATCTCGGTGTCGAGGGTAACCTGCGAGCCGGCGGCCGGCGACTGCTCGGTGACCTTCCACTCGCCGAGGACCTGAACGGCCTCATTAGGGTTGTCGCCACTGACGAACGTCACCTTCTCAAGGCCCGCGCCGCCGAGAATCTGCTCCGCCTCTTCGGCCGTCTTGCCGACCACGTTGGGCACCGCGACAGTCTTCGGGGGTTCCGGCGACGGCGAGGGGGACGGGGAGGGCGTCGGCGTTGGAGTCGGCGTCGGCGTGGGCACCGAAGTCGTCAGCGTCACCGAAGGGCTTGTTGTCGGCGGGGGTTCGTCTTTCTGGCGGAACAAGTAATACAAGCCGCCGCCGAGGCAAAGCAGCAGAAGTAGGAGCGCGAGAAGCAGGAGGAGAAGCCAGCGGCGTCGACGCTGCGCGGCCTCCTCTTCGGTCTCTTCGGTTACCGCGCCACCGTCGGCGGCCTGAGCCGTCGTCGGTGGCTCCGCCGGCTGCGCAGGCGGGCGCTGGGGAGCCGGGCCTTGTGGTTGGTTCGGGGGTGAGCCCGGCGACTGCTGGTCCGACACGTGGAGCCCTCTCAAGTCCAAAGTGCACAGATCGATCAACCGACCCTTCATGATGGCGTCCGCGCCTGATCGGGTCACTCACCCGCAGGGATCACTGGATGCCACCCGAACGGCAGCGTTTCCGCCCTTCGGTCGGGGTTAGGCTGTCCGTACGGTAGAGGTCGCTAGTCCTTTCGGATATACGGTTATGTCCGGTCTTTCGCCAGTCGCCAGCTCTGACACTTCGACCGATTCGCCGTTGCTGACTCTCGCCACCAAAAACCGCTTGTCGGTCGCCCTTCGTGACCTGGGAGGATGTCTCACCGTGCCCACTGTGGATACCGAGCGCGACCTCGCGCTGCGCGCCAAAGGACTGGTGAAGGAGTATCGGCGAGGCCGAGCGGTCGACGGTGTTGATCTCTCTATCGGCATCGGGGAACGGGTCGCGGTGCTCGGTCCCAACGGTGCCGGAAAGACGACAACACTGCTGATGTGCCTCGGTGCGGTTCGGCCAAACGCGGGCGAGATCGAGATCCTCGGTCACCGGCTGCCCCGGCATCGGGCGCAGGCCATGACCCAGGTCGGCTTCGCCGCCGGCTACCTGCCGTTGCCCGCGCAGGTGCGGGTTGTCGAATACCTGCGCCTCTTCGGAAGGCTGTACGGCCTGCGGCGGCCGGGACGCCGCCGCGCGGGCCGGACTCGAGCGCTTCGGCATCTCCGATCTGGCTCGTGCGATGGGAACGGAGCTGTCGAGCGGGCAGAAGACGTTGGTCGGCATCGTGAAGGCTGCCATGCATCGCCCGCGGCTGCTGATTCTCGATGAGCCCACGGCATCGCTGGACCCCGACGTGGCGCTGCGAGTGCGGACGGGATTGCGAGAACTCAGCGACGAGCTTGGCACGGCGTTGCTCGTGACCAGCCACAACATGATCGAAGTCGAGCGACTCTGTGAGCGCGTGATCTTCCTGTCCCACGGGCGAGTCGTCGCCGACGGGACGGCCGCACAGATCGCCGACCGGTTCGGGCGGGACGACCTGGAGGACGTGTTCCTGCACCTTGCCGAGGCGAGCCGCGCACCCGAGGAGATATCCGCATGAGCCCTCAGAGCTACGGCCCGGTCGCCAGCACTGTGTGGCGCGTGCTCGCGATTGCGCGGCGCCATGCGTACGTGTTACAACGCAGCCCGCACCGACTCTTCGACGTCCTGGTATGGCCAGTCGTGGACGTGCTGCTATTCGGTTCGATCGGAGTCTTCGCGGCCAGCCGCGCGACGACCGGCGCCCAGCAGGTGGCGCTGTATCTGCTCGTCGGCGTCATTCTGTGGCACATCGTCTACCAGGCCCAGATCGCGGTTGCGACCGGCTTCCTGGAGGAGTCCTGGTCCCGCAGCGTGCTCAACCTGATGGCGACGCCGATGCGGGAGTGGGAGTACATCACCGGGGTAGCGCTGTTCGGCCTGGTCAAGCTCGTCATCGGCGTCGGGGCCGTCACGTTGATCGTATGGGGCGCGTACGCGTTCAACGTGGCCGGGATCGGACCGGGCATGATCGTCGTCGCCGCGCTCCTGCTCGTCATCGGCTGGTCGATCGCGCTGTTCGTCATCGGCCGCGTGCTGCGATTCGGCACCGGCGCCGAGGCGTTCGCGTGGGGAATTCTGTTCGTCGTCCTGCCGCTGTCCGGGGTCTTCTATCCGATCGAGGCGCTTCCTGCGGTGCTCCGGCCGCTGGCGCATGTCCTGCCGACGACGCACGCGTTCTCGGCCGGACGCACCGTCGCGACCGGCGAGCCCATGCCGTGGGGCGAGATCTGGCTCGCCACTGCTGGAGCGGTCGGGTTGGCGCTCATCGGACTCGGCTACGTGACCTGGATGCTGCGAATCTTCCGCAACCGAGGATTCGTCACCCGCTATTCATAGATCAGCGCAAGTGTCCGACACCTGCCCGGTCAGGGTCGTGTCGGCCGGGCGAGTGATAACCAGTTGCGCGCGGCCGGACGGTCAGGCGGTAGAACGGTCAATCGGCGCGCCGGCGCAGCGCGTCGAGGTCACGTACCACCACCGACATTCGGCTGGTTCGGATCTCGCCCGCCGCGCGCAGCGCGCCCAGCGCCTTGCTGACAGCCTCCCGGGAGGCGCCGATCCATCCGGCGAGCTCGTCCTGCGAGAACGGCAGCGCGATTTTCACTCCGTCGGCGGTGGCCTGACCGAACCGCTCTGCCATCTCGACGAGGCGGACGGCCACGCGGCCTGCCGTGTCATGCGCCCCGAACTCGATCCGCTTGCGGTCGGCGTCGCGGAGCCGCCCGATGATCGTCCGCATGAGCAGGAACGCCACGCGCCCATTCGCCTGGAGGTACGACTCGAACGCCGCGACCGGCACGGCCAGAACGGTGACGGGTTCGATGGCGGTGACGGTGGCCGACCGGGGCTCGCGGTCAATCGCCGAGAACTCGCCCAGCAGCGCGCCTGGCCCGCGCACCGCGAGCACGACCTCGAACCCGTTCGCTGTGTCGACCGAGACCTTGACCCGGCCGCTGCGGAGAACTGCCACCCATTCGGTGCGATCGGCCTCGCGGAACATGACCGCGCCCCGGCGAAAGTCGCGACGGTAGGCCACCCGCTCCAACTCGGCCGCCTCCACACTGGTGAGTTGGTCGAAGAACTCGGCCGGGCGGGCGGTTCCGCCGCTGGTGGTCATGCTTGCTCCGAACCGGCCGCGAAGCCGGTCACGACGAAGGCACGTACCGGCTGCTGCCGACCCTTCACGGTCAGCTCGCCCAGCGGCTCCACGCGCAGGCCGGGCCCGACCGCGTCACGCGTCGCCTCGCCGATCACGACCTGGCCCGGTTCGGCGAGACCCTGCAGGCGTGCGGCGACGTTGACAGCGTCGCCCATGGCGTTGAACCCCCGCAGCGTCTCGCTCCCGATGTTGCCGACGAGTGCGGGCCCGGTGTTGGCGCCGACCCGCAGCCGCGGCCAACCCGGTTCGGCGGCGGCGATCTCCTCGACGACCTGCTGCATCGAAAGCGCCGCCCGCACGGCCCTTACGGCGTGGTCCGCCTGCCGGGCCGGAGCGTTGAACAGCGCGAGCAGGGCGTCGCCGACGAACTGCACGATCGTCCCGCCATTGTCCAAAATGCACGGTACGGCCGCGCCGTGGTAGCGATTGAGCATCCGCACGATCTCGGCCGGCTCGACCGCCTCGGAGAACGTGGTGAAGCCGCGCAGATCCGCGAAGAGTGCGGTCACCTCGACGACCGAACCGCCCAGCGCGGCCTGGTCGGGATCCGCGAGGAGCGCGCTGGCGACGTCGGGGGACATGTACTGGCGAAACAGGGTGCCCAGCTCGCGATAGAGCCGGGCGTTCTCGAGCGTGATCGATAGCTGGGTGGCCAGCGTCGCGAGCAACGGGTCGTCGCGTGGGACCTCGGGTCCGGTGTACCCGGCCGGGTCGGGGACCTCCAATACCCCGGCCACCCGGCCCTTCACCGTCAGCGGGAACAGCGCGCGTCCGTCGCGGTGATGCGGTCCCGCGGCGGCGAGGGCCCCCGGATCGTACCGGCGACCATCCACATCGAGCCGTCCGTCCGACACGAGGCCCACCCGAATATCGCCGTACGCAGGACGTACGCGTTGCAGAATCTCGGCCAGGAGATCGGAATCGTCGAGCCCCACCCTGGCCTGTTCGGCGGCGTCGACGAGCGCGGCGAGGCGTCGGGTGAGCTGGCGCTCGGTCGCGAGGGCAGCGCCGGCCCTGTCGAGCACAGCCGTCTGACCCTCGGTCAGGCCGAACCGCTCGGCCAGCCGCGGCGCGAGGCTCACTTCGCCGACCTGGCCGGTGCGTTCGCGCTCCTGCAGCGCGCTGACGAGCTCCTCGAGTGCGGCACCGTACTCGGCTCGGATCCGTCGAGTCGTGGACTCGAGGCCGATCGCGTCGAAGAGGCCAGCGCTGGTGCCCTCGCGCCGGTACTGGACGAAGGCGCTGTATGCGACGAATCCGAACGCGAACGTGAGCAGGACGTGCCACTCCCACCATGACAGAAGCCACTTGTCGGCCAGGATGACCGCGACCATTGCCTCGGCCAGGAGGGCGAACGCCGTGACCAGGCTGAGGAGTACGGCCGCCGGGGCGCGCCGGTGCAGCAGGTAGAACCGGACTGTGGCGATGACATAGAGCACGACGGACGCGATCGCGACGAATGTGAGCGGCCCCTCGACCTCCCGAGCAGGCGGTGGTTGATTCAGGGGCGGAAGGTCCAATAGCGACACCACGGCCCACCCGACCAGCAGGGCCGCGACCGCACCCCGTACCCAGGCCAGCACCCGCATCGACGCGGCCGACTGCGTCCTTGAGAACGGCAGGCCCGAAACCACCGCGAACAGCGAGGCCAGGGCTAGACCAACCGGCTGGGCGACATCGAATCCGGCATTGGGGTGGGAGACGATGATGCCCGGCGTGGCTAGGGCGTGCAGAAGAAAGAAGCCGGCGCAGGTCAGAAACGCCAACGAAACCAGGAACAGGCGGGCGTCGGCGTGCCGGCGGGCGGCCGCGCTCATTCGAACCCCGACGACGACATTCACCGCGGCCACGCTCAGCACCAGCCAGAAGTGGCTGGGCGGGTGTTGCCACACGATGTCGATCTGCGGCTGGGCGAGCAGGAGCCATAGCGCCGCCACGGGCAGAGCCAGGTGAAATGCCCAGACCAGAGCCCGCGCCGGCTGGACGGCGGGGGGCAGGTGCGGCTGGCTGAGCTCGGTCACAACGGTCCTTGGAGGTAACGCTCCTCGATGTGGCGTTTTCGCCATTGGGGCGATTGCGTGCCGCCGGGACAACAATACGATGGCGTCGAGCGCTAGCGCACGGTTGCGACCGCCAGTAGCTCTGTGCATTAGTACGCAGACAATCCGTTGCCTGCGTCGTGCAATGGCGACGTGACCCTTCGATCCGCAGCGATAAGGCGAGTGAGCGAATGAAGCATAAGGGCCCGATTCTCACCCTGGCGGCCGGCGTCATCCTCGCGGCCGCCTTAATGGTGCTGAACCTGAATGCCACGAAGGACGAGGACGGCGGTTACGACGCCGCGGTCGGCACCGCCTCGGTGGCGCCGTCCGCGTCCGCCGCGCCGACGACCGCGGCACCCACCCAGCCGGCGGCGGTCCAGGTCACGTACGCCGGCAACGTCACCGGCGGAGGCGCGACGATCGCCATCGCGGTCAAGGATGGCAAGGCGGTCGCGTACGTCTGCGACGGCAGGTCCGCCGAGGCATGGCTGCAGGGGACGGCCGAGAATGGCGTGTTGAGGCTGGCCGGCGCCGGCAACGCGAGTCTCACCGGCACCTATGCCAATGGCGTTGCCGCCGGCAGCGTGACCGCGACGGGAAAGCAGTTCACCTTCTCGGTGAAGTCGGTCAAGCCGCCGTCGGGGCTGTATCGGGCGAGCGCGAATGTGCGTAACGCGCAGATCGTCGGCGGCTGGATCGTCCTTGAGGATGGCACCCAGGTCGGCGTCCTCCAGGTCGGGCAAGCCACTGAGCCGGCGCCGCCGTTGGATACCGCGACGAACAGCACGACGGTGGACGGAACGCCAGTCAGCGTGACCGCTGTCGATGGCACGGGACTGTGAGGAGAAGCAATGAGTGACTTCGCCGAAGGCGATCAACGCAACGCCAGCGCGTCGTCCGATCCCGCGTATCGGTCGGTCTCAGACTCGGTCGCGGAGACAGGCCAAGGATTCACGCCGATGCTGCCTGCGTCCGGCGCGGCCAAGCTGCTGATTCCGGCGGCGATTGGCGGGGCGGTGGCGCTGACCCTCGGCGTGTACGGGCGGCTGCACGAGGGCACCCACGTGGCGGTGAGCCTGGCCGGCTTCTCGGGCCCGCTGCAGGCCAAGGCTTGGCTCGCCACCGGCGCCGTCGCCTTCGCCATCGTTCAACTCATCTCGGCCTTGGCGATGTATGGAAAGCTCGGGATCTCTGCGCCCCCGTGGACCGGCACGCTGCACCGCTGGTCCGGGCGGGTTGCGTTCCTGCTCGCCGTGCCCGTAGCCGTGCATTGCCTGTATGCGGTCGGCTTCCAGTCGGCGTCGACCAGGGTTCTCATTCACTCCTTGCTCGGCTGCTTTTTCTTCGGAGCCTTCACGGTGAAGATGCTGGTGCTGTCGCGCAAGGGCATGCCGGGCTGGGCGCTGCCCGTTTTTGGCGGTCTCGTGTTCACTGCGATAGTTGGTCTGTGGTTGACCTCGTCGCTGTGGTTCTTCACGAACCCGAACTTTCCGGTGAAATTCTGAGACGCACGGAGGACAGAGATGGAGCAGGAAACCACGCCGGAGGAGGCCGGACCGGCGCCGATGGCGTCCCGCCGGGCCGTGCTCGCCGGGGCGGGCGCGGTGGCCGTTGCGCTACTGGGTGGCTGCGCCACCTATGGTCAGGGCCACGGCGGTGGGCCGGAGAATCCCGAGGAGACAGACGAGCCGGCCGACGGCGGTACGCCGAAGCCGCTGGCCCAGACGAGCGAGATCCCGGTCGGCGGCGGAAAGATCTTCGACCAGCGGCGGGTGGTGGTGACCCAGCCGCAGGCCGGCACGTTCCTGGCGTTCACCGCGGTCTGCACGCATCAGGGCTGTGTCGTCTCCGAGGTGCGCAATGGTGAGATTCTCTGCCCGTGCCACGGCAGCAAATTCAAGATTGCTGATGGATCGGTGGCGGCCGGGCCGGCCAACCGGCCGCTGCGGGCGATCGACGTCACGGTTACAGGGACCGAAATCACCCTCACGTGAGGTTGGGCGGGGTTCCCATACATAAAGCGTTCTGAGGGGCCCCTCCTCTAGTAAAGCGTGAGGAGGGGACCCTTCCTAACGGGTGGATCTTGGAGGATCAGCTGGATCTCTTCGCGGTCGACCCGACGACCAGGCCGACGATCCAGCCAACGAAAAGCCCGTATGTCCCCCCGCCGGCCGCGGCGGTGAAGGCGCCGAGCAGGGTGGGGTTCGAGAGGATGAACGCGGCGAGGAACGCCGCGAGGGCGGCACCGAGGATGAGAGCGGCCCAGCCGATGACGAACGCCGCGCCGCCGGTCGAGACGCCCTTCCCGACCCACGCCAGGATGACCGCGACGAAGGCGATGACGAGGATCGCCCGCAGGTCGAAGAAGAGCAGATCGCGGATCGGATTGGCCGCACCTTCGCGGGGCAGGAAAATCCACGAGGGCCAGCTGAGGACCCGCAGGAACCATCCCAGCAGAGTGTCTCCACTGGTGTGTCTTGCGACCCACTCGGTGACGGCCTGGTTGCCGAAGAGAGCGACAAGGGCTGCGGTGGCGATGACGCCAGCGCTAGTGACGGTACGGGTCTTGGCCATGACGACACGGTACGGTCGACTGACGCCGACCCATATCAACCGACCGTCCACCCTCGACCGGCCGGGCATGCAAAGGGTGACGGTTGGCGCATCTTGGACTTGCGCCGCCGACGGCTTGGCATAAAATCCGCCCGTCTCAGTCCGTTTCGAGGGCCAGCAGGTTGCCTCTGCGCACGGCCGCCAGCGATAGCGTCTTATATCCGACAGAATCGAAGAGCACCGTCATCCGATCGCTCTCGTAGCCGAGCACTGTGCCCGTGCCCCATGCCGTGTGCCGGACCGTGCTGTGCAGGGGATAAGGCTCGTTCCCGGTGGACTCGTTACCAGTCGCGGTCGTGGCCCGGTCCCGGACCGCGTCGGCGGCGGTGGCCGGCGACGGCTGCCGGGGCAGGCTCACTCCGCGGCCGCGGCCGGGCGTATGCGGTACTTCCGCGCGCACACCCGAACCGGCACTCGCGCTTCGCAACGGCACACGTGCCGGTGCCGCCGACGACGGTGTCGCGGTTGGCAATTGCGCGCGCCGCGCCGGCTCCCGGCGCCAGCGTCGCGCACGTCGTGGCACCGACGGCGCGGCACCGGTCGTGCAGTTGTCGCAGTGGCCGCACGGACCGTCGATGCGGTCACCGAAGTAGGCCAGCAGCGCTTGACCACGGCAGGTCCTACTCTCGGCGAATTGGCGCATCATGTCGATGCGGGTTCGTTGCACCGTTTGATGGCGCTCGACTTCGGCCAGCGCGAGTCTTGCCGCATCGACCGGCAGCGGCGCGCTCGCGGGGCTGCGCACCCTGCCATCCTCGTCCGTGATGACCGCGCCGACCTCCTCGAGTAGTGTGATCAACTGGGTCAGCTTGCGGGCGCTGAACCCGCTGAGCTCACGCAGCTCGGCGCGGGCGTGCGGCCGCTGCCGAACCACCGCCACCAGATCTCGTATCTCGGTTTCGGCGGGTGCGCCGCTGCTGAAGTATCGCTGCAATGCCACGTCCTCGGCCCGGAACAGCAGCACCGCGCGGGCAGGAAGCCCGTCCCGGCCGGCGCGGCCGATCTCCTGCAGGTAGCTGTCCGGGGAGTCGGGCAACGCCATATGGGTGACCCACCGGATGTCCGGCTTGTCGATGCCCATGCCGAAGGCCGAGGTCGCCACCATCACGGGAATCTGTCCGGCGAGGAATTGCTCATGCCGCTTCGTACGCGAACCGGAAGCCATGCCGCCGTGGTAGTACGCGCACCGGTAGCCGGCCTCAACGAGTCGGTCGGTCAGTTCCTCGGCCGCGCGCCGGGTTGGGACGTAGACGATGCCGCCTCCGGGATCCGAGTCGAGCACCGCCAGAAGCCGCCGCCAGCGGTGGTCCTCCTCGGCGCAGTGTGTCGCCTCCAGGTAGATGTTGGTCCGGTCCAGGCCGCCGATGACCACCTCGGGATCGCGCAGGCGCAGGCGGGACGCGATGTCGTCGCGTACCGGTGGCGATGCGGTGGCTGTCAGCGCAACCACGGGCGGGCGGGCGGGTAGGCGGCCGATGAGGCGCCGCAGCCCTCGCCGCTTCGGCGCCAGTGCCTGCAACGCCTGCCCGAGGGTCAGGTAGTCGGGCCGAAAGTCGTGGCCCCACGCCGAGAGGCAATGCGCCTCGTCGACGGCGACCAGCGCGGGCCGCAACGACCGTATCTGCTCCAGGCGTTCCGGCTGAGCAAGCTGCTCGGGGGTGATGAACAGGAAACGGGCCCGACCCGTGTTGATGGCATCGAGGGCGGCCTGCTGCTGCTTCGGCGTCTCGGCCGAGCTGATCCTCACCCCGCGGGTGAGGTCGCTGTCGCGGCCATTGAGCCCGGCGATCTGGTCCTGCTGCAAGGCCAGCAGCGGCGAGATAACCACGGTCGGTCCCGAAAGCAGGACGCCCGGGATCTGGTAGACGGCCGACTTTCCGGCTCCGGTTGGCAGGACGACGAGGGCGTCGCGGCCGCGCATCAGCGCCCGCGCGGCGCGAAGTTGGGCAGGGCGAAGCGTGCGCCAGCCGAACGCTGTGTTCGCCGTGCGGCGTAGTCGCCGGGTAAGGAGTAGATCTTTCATCGGACGCGGACCTTACCCGAGACCAATCGCCGGGAAACCGCCGAAACGCCGGACAGCCGCCACCTCATCTTCGCGCGAGTCATCACCCAGCCACCCCGCGACCGCGCCGATCATGACCTCGCGGTCCTCAAACCGCGCCGATCATGACCTCCAAATCATGATCGGCGCTGGATTGGGGCGGGCCGAGGCGCTGCCCCATGTTCGGATGGCGCTCGCGATGCATCCGAACGAGGAAGTACGAGGAGACAGTGCGCCGGGTTTCGGCAAAGACCAAGTGATGCTCAGGAATCCGGCTGGCGAAGGTTCGCCACGAGCCGGTCGCGCACGGCGGCCAGCGCTGCATCCAAGGCGCCGAGTATCACCGGATCGCCGTCGACGGCGGTCACCTCGACAGCCGTCTCCAATGGAGCCGCTCGACGAAGGGCCTCCACGACTCCGTCGCGGAGGGCGGTGCCGCCGGCGGAGGCGATCGGCCCGGCGAGGACGACCATGGCGGGGTCGAGCACAGCGACCACAGCGGCCAGCCCAACCGCGACCCGGTCGGCGAATGTGGTCAGGAAGGCGGGATCGGTGACCGCGGACGCGACCGCCTCCTCCGTCGTACGAGCGACGTGGCCGCACCGCTCCGCCAGATTCCGTGCGGCGTCGCCGCTGATGAGGTCATGGAGGTCGGCGGCGTCCATGGCGGCGCGCGCGCCCTCACTCAAGACATCGCGCATTGGCATGTAGCCAATTTCGCCGGCTCCACCGCGCGCACCGCGCAGCAGCGTGCCGCCCAGGTCAATGCCGAGGCCGACGCCCTCACCGAGCCATAGCAATGCGAAGCCGACGGCGCCCGCGGCGCAGCCATACCGGCGCTCGGCAACGGTGGCGAGGTTGACGTCGTTGTCCACATCGACGGGAGCGCCAATGCGCTCGGCGATGCTGTCGACGAGGCCGGGCCGATCGAATCCGGCGAGGTCGACGTGATGGATCGTCCGGGTGCCTCGGTCGAACGAACCGCCGATACCCAGCTGAACCTGGGCCAGCCGGATCGGTCCTCCGTCCGTCGGCGCGAGAGCGCCAACGGCTGACGCCACCACGCTGACAGGATCGGACTTGGTCAGGTCGATCGGGCGCTCGAACTCGCACCGAACCGCACCGGTAAGGTCGCACAGCGCCGCGGCGACCGAAGGTCCATCCGGGCCCTCGCGCACGGACACCGCCGCGGCATGGGCCGCGTCTCGGTTGATCGCGTAAATCTCGGCGTTGGGTCCTGGGCCACCACTCACGTGCCCGGCGACAACCGCCAGGTCCGCCACCACGAGTCGCCGCAAGGCGTCGGAGACCGTCGGCTTGGACAGACCGGTCGCCGCGCGAAGATCGCCGCGGGTGAGGCGACCTCGCTCGAAGAGAAGCGACAGGGCCGCGCTCGAGTTCATTGCGCGGAGCAACTTCGACGAACCGGCGAGGTTGGCCACGCGCACACAATCCCATGAGCCGCTTGACCATGCGCCTGGGAGGCCGCGGACGATGTTTGACCGCGTGTCCTCCGGGTATCTCGTGGCTATGGAACTCGTGTTGTGGATTCTCGCGGTTGTGCTCGTCGTCTCAGGCATCGTTGCGCTGTTCCGGCGCCAGATGCTATGGGGCATCGTGCTCATCATCGTCGGGCTGCTCGTCGGCCCGGGGGGCGTCAGCATTTTCACGTAGTGATCGGGTGGCCATTCTCCCCAATGGCCGCGCCGTCGTGGCGGGTCATCCCTGAGGTGATCCGCCGCGACTCATTGCTCGAATGGCGGAGGTTTCGGTCGCCGCCGGCTGGGAAACACGTGACAGAGCGAGCGGGGTAAGGCCGCCATGCGTGCGGTGAGTGGGAGGTGGGGGCATGGGGAGGTCGACACTGCGGTTGCAGCCGATCAGCGAGGTCTGGGAGTGGCAACTCCTTGGTCGCTGCCGAGACCGCACGGGCACCCAGTTCTTCCACCCCGACGACGACCTCGGTCGGATCAGTCGACGGCTGCGCGAGGCCGCCGCGAAAAGGATCTGCACGGACTGCCCGGTACGCATGCAGTGCGCCACTCACGCACTCAAGATCGGCGAGGAGTATGGCGTATGGGGCGGCTTCACCGAGAACGACCGCACCATGCTCAAGGACCTGGGTTGGCAGGACACGCTCGATCGGCGTCAGTTGGCCGATGTCGGTGTCCTCGATAGTCGCTTGGCGCGGGCCCGTGCGAAGGCGCAGCGGCAGAAGGAGTACCAGGAGCGGGGAGGCCCTTCGTCCGTATCCCAGCGGCAGAGTGGCCGATCCCACCTCGACGTCTGCGTTAACTGAGGCCAGAGCAGCCCGTCGACAGGCAGGGGGGTGTCGACATGAGTGGGACAAGCGAGTGCGGGGGTGTCAGTGGCTCCGGGTGTGACGTCCTCGCGTCCGGGACGGACGCTGCCGGCGTCGGGCCGGGGGCGGGCCGAGGGTGGATCGCAGGAACGCCGCGGCCCGTGGTGAGATTGGAGTGGGCTCGGTGGGGTAGGAGTGTGGGTGAGTCGGGGCATTCCTTGATGAATGGTCAATTCAGCGTGGAGATGGTGCACACCCAGCCGGTGTCAGTGGTCCGGCCCGACGGTGTGCTCGACGCCTACACGGCCGCCGATCTGCGGGTCGCGTTGCTGGAGTGTGTCGCCGAGCAGCCGGCAGGCCTGGTGATCGACGTCTCCACGCTGTCGGTCGCCGACGACGTCGGCTTAACCGTCGTCGCGGCCGTGGCGCAGCAGGCCGCGCGCTGGCCTGGTACGCGACTCATCATCGCCGGTGCCTCGCATGACCTCGTCCATGCGGCCAGGACGCTGGGCGTCCTGGGATATGTGACCTTCTGTCCAGACCTCGCCGCCGCCAAGGTGGAGGTCGGCCAGTGGCCGGTTCCGCCACGGCGTCAACAACAGATTCCGCCGGATCGAAATGCGCCGGGCGTCGCCCGAACCGTTGTACAGGAATTCTGTGCCGCTGAGGGCGTACGAGGCGAGGATGCGGCCCAACTCGTCGCATCGGAACTCGTGACGAACGCGGTGCTGCATGCGGGCACGCCGATCGACCTCACACTGCGGTTGATCCCCCCAATGCTGCACATCGCGGTGCGCGACGGCGGGGACGGCGAGGCTCGACTCTCCGGCATCGTCGACGAGTCGTCTGAGAGCGGACGCGGCCTCCTCCTGGTCGATGCTCTCGCGGCCGCCTGGGGCAGTTTTCTCCCACATACTGGGAAGATCGTCTGGGCTACTGTGCGAGTTCGCAAGATTACGCATCGCAATCAAGGAGCCGCTGGCCTGCCTGAATAGGCATTCATCGGGACATCTTTCGCAACGTCACTCATCCGTTTGGGCAATCCTCCCAGTCGAGCGGTTTGAGTTAGCGCTCGTTTGGCTAGAGAATTGAGCAACAGGAGCACGACGCGCAACGACACTGGTGCAGCGACCCGGGGAGGGGTGCGGCATGCGGATCGAAGTACGGCGACTCGAAGACGCAGACGTAATCCTCGTCGAGGGCTCACTCGACCTCGCGACGACGCCTCGGCTCAAGGCCGTGGTGTCGGCCCGGTTGGCGGAGCGCAGGCACAACCTCGTCGTTGATTTGTGGCGAGTCAAGCTCCTCGATGCGAACGCGGCCGGCATGCTGGTCGGCCTGGCTCGGCGAGCCGAGCGCGCGGGTGGATGCCTCTACGTCATCGGAGCACGCGGATCCTGCCTCGAGGTTCTCGAGGTCGTCGGCCTCGACAAGCGGCTGAGCACCTACACCGAACCCGAGGAGATCATTTCCCGGTACGCGGCCGAGCCCACAGATCCTACCCCGTACGGCACGGCCAACATCAGTGAGCGTTGGCCGGGCAGCCGGGATATCACCGTCCACGGACTCCTGTCAGCCGCCGCGGGGCTGCCGGCCCGCAATCCCGACCGCGCGGAGCTCCGGCGGCAGGCCATTGAGGACAACGTCGCCTTCGCCCAACGCCTCGCGCGACGATTCCGTGACCGCGGCGAGCCCGTCGATGACCTGATTCAGGTCGCGATGGTCGGCCTGGTCAACGCCGTTGACGGCTACGACCCGGATCGTGGTTGTGAGTTCGTCGGCTACGCGACGCCGACGATCGTCGGCGAAATCCGCCGCTACTTCCGGGACAAGGGCTGGCGCATCAAGGTCCCGAGGCGGCTGCAGGAACTTCGACTCCAGGTCAATCGGGCGAGGGTGGAACTCAGCCAGACATTGGCCGGCTCACCAAGCGTCACCGACCTCGCACGTCATCTCGGTGTCACCGAGGAGGACGTGGTTGAAGCGATCGAGGTCGCCCGCGTCTACAACCCGGTGTCACTCTCCGCGCCCGCGGGGCCAGACACCGACTCGGGCATCGCGGACCCACTGGGCGATCTGGACCCCGGGATGGAGGCGGTCGATAATCGCGAGTCCGTCAAGCCGCTACTCAACGCGCTACCAGAACGCGAACGGCGGATCCTGACGATGCGATTCTTCGGCGACATGACCCAGTCGCAGATCGCCACCCAACTGGGCATATCTCAGATGCACGTGTCGCGACTGCTCTCGCAGACCCTGCAGAAGCTGCGCACGGAACTTGTGGAGTGCTGACCGACCGTCGCCCTAGCCTGTACGCCCGTCGACCTCGAACGCGGCTCCGAGGCCGGTGACCTCAAGGAGGCGACCCACAAAGTCGCCGACGTTGGTGAGCACGAGCCGACTTCCGGCCGCGGTCGCCGCGCGATTGAGCGAGATGAGCACGGCCAGGCCCTGTGAGTCGCAGAACGTCACGCCGGAGAAGTCGAGGACCAGTCGGCCAGGCGGGTCTTGCAAGCTTCGGTCGGTCGCGGCTCGAAGGTTACCGGCCGTCGCCATGTCAATCTCGCCGGTGAGGACCAGGACCGCCTCATTCGGGGTGCGTTTCTCTTCCACCGAAAGGTAGGCCGCGGTCACGTGGTCATCCTAGAGGCTGTCCCGAGCCGGCGAAACGACCGACCTGGACCCGCTTTCACTCCGTATTAATGGGGAAAGTCCCTCAGTGGTCCGGCGGCGCGGCGCTGATATCGGCGAGCGCGGATTCGGGATCCCGCTCCGTCGCGAGGTTACCCAGTGTGATCACGCCGACCAAATGGCCGTCCTCGCACACCGGTAACCGGCGCAGAGCCCGGTCCCGCATGAGTTGCACCGCATCTGCTGCCGGCTGGTCCGGCCCGATCACGACGGGATCGCGCGTGGCGACATCGCCAACGGTGGTGGTCGCCGGGTCGAGATCGGCGGCAAGCGCCCGGATCACGATGTCGCGGTCGGTGACAATACCCCGCACGGCGTCGCCGTCGACGATGAGCACGTCCCCGATGTCATACATTCTCATGTGCCGAGCGGCCTCAACGAGCGTGGCAGTTTCGGCGACGCCGACGACCGGTGTCGTCATGATGTCACGCACGAGTTGTGTCGGCATGGATCCCTTCCCCCTCCTGATCCGGCATAGATCCAGGATCCACCCATCGTGACGGCTCGGCATGCCGAAAGGCGATGTATCAGCCTCGCGACGCGCCGGCCTTCGCGAGTGCGGCCGCCAGTGGCTGGGCCGGCGGAGCGGCCGCGGCTGCCCGACTGGCCTCGGCGGCCGCGCGCATGCTCTCAGCCCGGAACTGTCCGGGCGACGACCCAACGGTACGGGTGAAGAAGCGCCCAAAATTGGTCGGCTCACTGAACCCCAGCCGCGAGCCGACCTCGGCTACGGACAGGTCACTCTCGGCGAGCAGGCGCTTGGCCTCCAGCGACACTCGATCGTCAACGAGTTGCTTAGCGGTGCGGCCCGTCGCCGCGAGACTGGCACGGGTGAGCGTTCGCACCGAGCAGCCGAGACGTTGCGCGTACTCCTCGACCTGGCGCGTACTGGCGAATCCGCCGTCGATCTCACGCCGGAAGCGAGTCAGAATCTCGCTGTCCGCCGCGGCCTGTCCGGGTCCGCCTTCCGGCTCCAAGCGGGCGACCCGTACCAGCAAAGCCGAGAGCTGATGGCGCAGCACCTGCAGCGGTATGTCATCGCCTTTGACGATGCGGGCGTAGTCGATCTCGAGCTGAATGATCCCGTCCACTATCGCCTCCCCGTCCTCGCCGGCGGGCTGCCAGTACGTCCCGCCGGTGACCCAATTCGCGCCGCCGCTGGTGATCGCCGGGGTACCGGCCGGCGCCGCACCGTCGTACGGGAAGCCCGGTTCGAACAGAACCAGGGTCGCGTCGATGCCCGGCGGGGGGAACCCTACGAACTGGCTGGGGCGAACCCACAGCAGCCCACCGGGCCGGCAGGGGTAGGTCTCGAAGTCGACGGTGAAGCTGGCCCGGCCGGCCGTGACGAGTGCCAGGAGATGCACGGGAACGCGGTGGCGTGCGGTCTCGGGCTGGTCCGCGGAGCCGCGGTAGAGGTCCTTGAGGCGCAGGGTGTGAATCCCCACGACTGGATGGCGGGGGTTGCGGAAGGTGACATCCGCGATCGTAGGTTGACCGATATCGACCATGCGAAGCGGCACTCTACCGGCGCTGCCTCCGTCGGGCAACGTCCGCCAGCGCAGTTCGCGATCGGGCTGCGAACACGGCCGGCGTGACAAGCCCCTGATACAGCTCAATATGTCAGTGGCTCTTCGTAGTGTAGATCCCGTGCCCTCAAACCCGCATGAAGCATTGATCCAGATGTTTCGACACCGGCCGGCGCTCGCAGCAGAGCTGCTCACCGTGGCATTCGGAGTCAGCCTGCCCGCCTACGAGCAGGCCCACCTGGGTTCGGGTGAGCTGACCCCGATCGAGCACCGCGCCGACACGGTTGTGGAACTGCGCGCCGGCGAGAACGCGGTTTTGGCCGTCGTGGTCGAGATCCAACTCAGCCGCGACCCGGCCAAGCGCTTCAGCTGGCCGGTCTACCTGACGACGGTACGCGCCCGGCTCCGGTGCCCGACCGCGCTCCTCGTCATCTGCCCTCACGCCGCCACCGCCGCCTGGTGCGGGCGGACCGTATCGCTCGGCCCCGGCAATCTGTTCACCCCCACCGTGATTGGGCCACGGCAGATCCCACTCCTGACCGATCCCTACCGCGCGGTTGAAAATCCGGAGCGCTCATGACCACCACGTACCAGTACCAGAGCGACTTCGCCCGCAAGTACATCGCCGAGGGCCGAGCCGCGGGCGAGGCAACGGCGCTACTCGCGGTGCTGGGCGCACGTGGCATCGACGTGTCCGGTGATGCCCGTGCCCGCATCGCATCGTGCACCGACCTCGACCAGCTCACGACCTGGATTCGCCGCGCCGCCACCGCCGACTCGATCGACGACGTTCTCCGATAGGAAGGCAGATCGACGGATTCATCGCCACCGGAAGTGCACGAAGATGCGACCGAAGTTCTTCGAGTCCTTCTCCACCCGGTGATAGATGGACTTGATCTCCTTCTGATCGAGGAATCGCAACGCCCGCTTCTTCAACTGGCCAGAGCCCTTACCCGGGATGATCTCCACCATTTCGGCCTTCTTCGCGACCGCCTCGGCGATGATGTCGTTCAGCGCGCGCTCGATGTCGGCGTGGCGATTGTAGATGTCATGCAGGTCGAGCTTGAGCTTCATCACGCCTCCTGAGCACCTATTGTCCCGGTGACGGGTGGGTGAGGAGAGTAGAGCACAAGGCAATGGTCGATTTGTGGTTCGTCTCACCGCCCTTGATCGCGACGCCCGGGCCAGTGATCACTCGTGGTCGGTGAGGCGGCGGTGGATCCGCAGTGTCTCGGCGACCGACCACGCCTGGAACGGGCAGCCGGTGGCCGCGTGCGGCGGGTCGCCGTCAGCGGTCTCGCTCACCGAGCCGACTCCCCACTCGCCGAGATGGGCCCGCAGCCCATCCAGGATGCCGTCGGTGGGCAGGCCGACAGCGGCGGCCGCGTCGGCGTACGGGCCGATCAGCCACGGCCACACGGTGCCCTGGTGGTAGGCCCGGTCCCGGGTTGCCGGGTCGCCTCGGTGCACGCCGAGGTATGAGGGATCGGTGGGGGAGAGGGTCCGAAGGCCGAGGGGGGTGAGCAGGGTACGGGCGGCGGCGCGCACCGGTGCTGGGTCGGTTCCCCGCATCGGGGCGTACGGCAGCCCGTAGGCGAGCAGCTGATTCGGGCGCAGCGATGCGTCAGCGCCACCGTCAACGCCACCGCGACCGGGGGAGTCGATGACGTCGTACAGCCAGCCGTTTCCGGAAGGGAATCGGCGGCGGAAGGACCCGACCGCCCGATCGCGCAGTCTGTCGAGGTCCGCCCGATCGCGGCCCAGCCGCTCCCGGAGCCCGCCGAGCGCACCAAGAGCGTTGATCCACAAGGCGTTGAGCTCGACCGCCTTCCCCCGGCGCGGCGTGATCGGTCCACCGTGGACGATCGCGTCCATCCAGGTCAATGCGTAGCCGTCCGCGCCCTGCGTGAGCAACCCGTCGGTCGGGTCGACGCGGATGCCGTACCGGGTGCCCTCACGGTGTTTGGCGATCACCCGATCCAGGGCGGCGCACAGTTCCGCCGCGAGATCGTCGTCGCCGGTGGTCGCGAGGTGGCGGTCGACCGCGTGTAGGAACCAGAGTGTGGCGTCGGCCGTGTTGTGATCGACGTGACCGGTGTCCGCCGTGTTGGCCAGCATGCCCTCGGAGAGTGTCTCCGCGTGCGCTCGGAGCAGTGAGCGCCCCTCGTCGGCGCGCCGGGTGGCGAGAAACAGGCCCTCGTACGCGATCATCGTGTCCCGCGACCAGGAACCGAACCAGGGGTAGCCCGCGACGACATCGGGTCGGCCGGTGCCCGTGCGCACGATGAAGGCGTCCGCCGCGACCGTGAGCGCCCCGGTGGTCTCGTCGTCCTCGGGCCGGGTGAGCGTGCGGGCACGGCGGCGGGCCGCCGTGATGACCTCACGTGCCGGCGGGGGTGGCGTGGCCAGCACATCTGGGCCGCCGGCCCAGGCGTGGATCTCGAGCGTCTGGCCGTTATCGAGAGCCCCGACAAAGCGGCCGGGGCGGAAGAGGTCCTCGGTCGGGTTGAGGCCGCGGGAGGACTCTTCGCGGTGGTATGCCCCTGAATACCACTCGCCATCCGGTTCGAACCCCGGCCCCGCGACGCGGTACGAGTCCTCGACGAGAACGCCGTCTGCGGTCTTCTCGACCCGGAGTCCGCTCTCGGCGTGGCGTTCGCCGTGCATGTCCCGCCAGGTGCAGAGCGGCTCGACCGCGAGCCCAATGGGCCCGCCCGCGACGAGGGTGTGGGCGACCGCGAGCGACGGTGTGCCGTGCTGGAACGCCAGTATCCGCTCCAGCACCACCTCTCCCACCCGCCAACGCCATCGCGGCAGGCCATCGCGTAACTCGAAGCTCGCCAGCAGCGTGTGCCCGTCGGGTGCCACCGACCCCGAGGCCCACTCGTGAGCGGCGAGCCGCACCACCGCCCCACCACGGAGTGTGATGATCGGGTCCAGCGAGGCAAGGGCCATCGTGCGCCGGCCCGGGATGTCGCCCGCCACAACGAGAAGACCGTGATAGCGCCGAGTGCGCAGGCCGCTGACCGTGCCCATCGCGTAGCCTCCGCTACCGTCCGTAATCAGCCACTCCCGCTGCGCTCCGGCGTCGAGCGAGCCGCAGACCTGTGGTCCGAAGGTGAATGACGCCGGCGGCATGCCACCAGTGTGCGGCGTGACCTACGCCACCCTCGACCGGGCACGCGGTCGCAGTCACGAGCGAGCCTCCGACAGAATACGAAGCGTGAATGAACAGGGCGCGGAGCGGGCACGGCTCGGGGCGGCGGATTCGGGCGACCGGTCCTGGCGGGCCTGGGGGCCGTACCTGTCGGAGCGTGCGTGGGGGACGGTCCGCGAGGACTACAGCGATCATGGGACGGCGTGGGACTACTTTCCTCATGATCACGCGCGGTCACGGGCGTACCGCTGGAACGATGATGGCCTCGCCGGCATCTGTGACGAGCGGCAGACGTTCTGCTTCGCACTCGCGATGTGGAACGGGCAAGACCAGATCATGAAGGAGCGGATCTTTGGCCTGGGCGGGCCCGAGGGTAACCACGGCGAGGACGCCAAGGAGTACTGGTGGTACCTCGACTCGACGCCGACCCATTCGTATATGAGGTGGCGCTACCACTACCCGCAGCGTCGCTTCCCGTACGGCGACATCGTGCGGACCAATGCCGCACGAGGCCGCGCCGAGCCCGAGTTCGAACTGGTCGACACCGGAATCTTCGATGAGGGCCGCTACTGGGCCGTGAACGTCGACTACGCCAAGGCGACGCCGACCGAGATGTGCATCAAGATCACGGTGGCGAATCGCGGCCCAGAGACGGCGACGCTGCACCTGCTGCCCACGCTCTGGTTCCGCAACACCTGGGCGTGGGGTTTGCCGGGGTGCGATGACGTACCGCAGATCCGCGGGTACGACGGCGGGACCCTCCTCGCCGAGCACTCGCATCTGGGTCGCCTCGTGCTGGCCGCGGATGGCGATCCAACCCCCCTCTGTTGCGACAACGAATCCAACGCCGAGCGACTCTGGGGCTTGGGCAACCGCTCCCCGTACCCCAAGGACGGCATTAACGACCACGTCGTCGACGGCAAGCCGAGCGTGAATCCGGAGCGCGTAGGCACCAAGGCCGCCCTCTACTACACGATCGAGGTGGACGCGGGCGGGGTGAAGGAAATCCGGCTTCGTCTGGCGCAGGTCGCGGACGCCAACGACGACTGGTCGGCCGAGGCGGCCTCGCGCAGCCGTGCCGCACTCGACCTCGCGACCGGCTTCGATGCGGTCATGGCGGGCAGGCAGAGGGAGGCGGACGATTTCTTCGCCGAGGTGACGCCGGCCGGCGCCAGCGCAGACGAGGCGATGGTGCTCCGCCAGGCCGTGGCGGGACTTATGTGGGGCAAGCAGTTCTACCACTACGACGTCGCCCGTTGGCTCACCGGCGACCCCTACGCGGAACCACCCTCGTCGTCCCGGGGACGCAACCGCCACTGGTGGCACATGTCGAGCTTCGACGTCATCTCCATGCCGGACCCATGGGAGTATCCGTGGTTCGCCGCGTGGGACCTGGCCTTCCAGTGCGTCGCCATAGCCCGGGTGGACCCGGGCTTCGCCAAGGAGCAACTGCTGCTCCTGCTGCGCGAGTGGTACATGCACCCCAATGGGCAGATCCCGGCGTACGAGTGGGCACTCGACGACGTCAACCCACCGCTGCATGCCTGGGCGGCGCTCCGGGTGTTCGAGCTGGACGGTGCGCGCGACCACGAGTTCCTCGCCCGGGTGCTGCACAAGCTGCTGATGAACTTCACCTGGTGGGTGAACCAGAAGGACTCCGGCGGCAACAACGTCTTCGAAGGCGGCTTCCTCGGCCTGGACAATGTGGGGCCGTTCGATCGCGGCGCCGCGCTGCCGGTCTCGGGCGTGCTCGAGCAGAGCGATGGTACGGCGTGGATGGCGATGTACGCGCTCAACCTGCTCGAGATGAGCCTCGTGCTCGCCGCGCGGCAACCGGCCTATGTGGACCTGGCCACGAAGTTCTTCGAGCATTTCGCGTACATCGCCTCGGCCGCGTACGAGCAGGGGCTCTGGGACGAGCAGGATGGGTTCTTCTACGACGTGATCCGTCAACCGGACGGCGAGAAGGTCCCCCTCAAGGCGCGCTCGGTGGTGGGCCTTCTGCCGTTGGCGGCCACCGCCAATCTTCCCGGGGAGACCCTAGGTCGGCTGCCGAACCTCGCGGGTCGGCTGCGGTGGAAACTCAACAAGAAGGCGGAGTACGGCGACGCGATCGCCCCGCGGCGGCGGGCGGGCGGTGGGCAGCAGCGCCTGTTCTCCGCGGTCGGGCCCGAGCAGTTGATCCGGATTCTGGCCCGCATGCTCGACCCGGACGAGTTCCTCTCCCCGCACGGCCTACGTACGCTGTCGCGGGCGCACCTTGAGCACCCGTTCACGGTGACGCTCGCCGGCACCGATTTCACGGTGGGCTACGAGCCGGCCGAGTCCGCGACCGGTCTGTTCGGCGGAAACTCCAACTGGCGCGGGCCGATCTGGTTCCCGGTCAACCACCTCATCATCGAAGGGCTACGGCGCTACTCGGAGTTCTTCGGTGAGGACCTTCTCATCGAGTATCCGGCCGGATCGGGGGAGAAGCGCAGCCTCGGCGACATCGCCGACGACCTGACCCGGCGGTTGGTCGGCCTCTTCCTGCTTGACGGGGATGGCCGGCGGCCGGTGCACGGCGGCAACGAACTTTTCCAAACCGACCCGCACTGGCGGGACCTGGTGCCGTTCTACGAGTACTTCCACGGTGATACCGGGGCCGGGCTCGGCGCCTCGCATCAGACTGGTTGGACCGCGCTCGTGGTCGACCTGATCATGAATCTCCACTCGCGCCGGGCCGCCTCGGGCAAGAAGCGCCGGCGCCTGCTGCGACGAAAATCCTGATCCACATGGCGAGTGCACGGCACCTGCCCCCTTCTCGCGAGTCGAACCGGGTAAGTGCACGACACTTGCCCGAGGCCGGCGGGTGCTCAGCCCTAGCGCGGCGGGGCGGGCGCGGTCTCGGTCGCCTCGGCGGCGCGGTCATCGAGCAGGTCATGCACCGCGGCGATGTCACGCGGCGACGACCTCGACGCGAGCCAGTACATGATGCCGGTCGGGATGAAGAAGACCTGGAAGGCGGCGAGTCCGACGGCGAAGTTGAGCGGCGACGCGAGGACGCGCTCGAGCGCGGCGAAGCTCACGCCGATCACGCCGGTGCCGGTCGCCCGGCCGGCTCCATTGACGAGGTTGCCGAGGCTGTACGCGGTTCCGCGGTGCTCCGGAGGGTTCACCTCGGTGAGAAGCGCGAACCAGTTGGGCGAGTTGGCCGACGTGAGCGCCAAGGCCAGCAACGCCGCGGTGAAGCTCACCGTCATCGTCGGCTCGGTGACGATGCTGGCGAGCACTGCCGATATCACGGAGCCAGTGCCCGCGCCGTCGCTCACGTCGAGCCGTAGCGGCATGAAGAACAACACCAGGTAGAACGGAATGGCGGCGAAGATCCCCACGGCGGCGACGATTGCTCGGCCTCGCGGCGTGCGCTGCTGTAGCCGGTCCCCAACAAGCCCGCCGACGATGGACAGCAGGGCGCCGAGCGTGAACAGGGTGGCGTAGAGGGTCCCGATCGCGATCGCTGTGTCCTGGTCGTACCCCAATTTCTCGGCCTTGGCCTGGAATAGCCGCGGTACGAAGGCCAGCGACCCGAAGACGAGCTGCGCGGTGAATCCCTGCAGAATGAGCCAGAGGTTGGTACGGCAGTGGATGATCGTCGGCAGGTCCGCGCGGCTGATCCGGTAGTCATACTCCTCTCCGCTCGCGAAGACGGAGGCCAGCTGTGGCTCGCTTTCGCCCCTGCGAATGTCGGCCGTGAAGAAGTAGGCCGCCGTGGCCGCGAGGCCCGCGCCGGTGAGCACGAGGAAGAGCAGCCGCCAGTCCGATGCCCCGACGATGGCGACGAGCATGATGCCCACGACCGAGCCGACGCCCTGCGACAGTCCCCAAAAGCTCATCACCAGGCCCCGGCGGCGGGGCTTGATGAGATCGCTGACGACGGAGAAGCCGACCGAGGCGACCGCGCCGAGACCGATAGCCGCGATGGCCTGGCCGCCGGCGAACGCCAGGAAGTTGGGGGCGCTTGCCACGACCAGTGTGCCGACCGCCCAGATGAGCGTGCCCAACATCAGGAGAGGCTTGCGGTTGGCCCGGTCGCCGTAGTACGCCCACGCCACGGCCGCGACCGCGCTCACCAGGTAGCTGGCGCCGATGGCGACGCCGACCGATGCCTCGGAGACGTCGAGGGCCTGCGAGATCGGGGAGAGCAACGGGGGTTGCATCCCGATGACGACGTTGTCGAGCGACGCCAGAACGACAAAGACGACGACCGTGTACAGCCGGCGCGCGCCGCCACCGCTCAGTGTGGCGTGGCCGCCCTCGTCCACCGCGCGCCTGGGGCGCCCGCCGTGGGGTTCATCAGCGACCCTGGTCACGCCAGCACCGCGAGCTTGAGCTGCTGTCCACGTCGATAGTCAAGCACGGCACCGCCAAGGGCACGGGTTCGCCGTCGTCGCGTGGCTGATGCCTGCCGCCCGCATCCACTGTGGAGTCGCTACTGTAGGTAGCCCTCGACCTCGGGCACGGACCGTTCGGTGACCGCGTCGGGGTCCTGGGCGTTACTGCGTGCCGCCCGGCGCCGACGAAGCATGTCCCAGCACTGATCGAGGGACTCCTCCAGCGCGCGCAGCCGCGACCGCTCCTCGTCCGAGGGCATTTGACCGGTCTGCACCGCGGCTCGGAGCTTGTGCTCCTCCTCGACGAGGTGCGCGATGCGATCGAGGATCGACTTCTCGTCCATGGGACCAGCGTTCCATCACCACGCCATGATCACCCCCTTCCCCAGCCCTTCCCCCTCCCTCTCCGCGGCGTCGATCATGATTTGGAGGCCATGATCGGCGCGATTCTGCGACGCTAAGTTCATGATCACCGCGATCTTGACCGGGGTCTAACGCAGCCACGCGCTCGCCGCACGCTCGTCCGGCGCTCGGACCGGCTAGGGTCGGTGAGCGTGGAGATGACATCGGACGGCGTGAAGCCGTGGCATGGAATTCTGGTGGCGGCGGCGCTGCCGCTGCGCGGGGATCTCAGCGTCGACTTCGATGGCTACGCGGAACACGTGCGGTTCCTCGCCGCCGGCGGCTGCCATGGCATCGTGCCCAACGGCTCGCTCGGTGAGTATCAGACGCTCACGCCGGACGAGCGGGCTCAGGTGGTGCGGGCTGCGGTGGCGGCCGCCGCCGAGATACCGGGTGGCTTCTCCGTCGTGCCCGGCGTCGCCGCCTACGGCGCGCTCGAGGCGAGGCGGTGGACCGAGCAGGCGGCCGAGGCCGGCTGTCCAGCAGTGATGCTGCTGCCTCCGAACGCCTACCGGGCGGAGGCGGACTCCGTTGTCGCGCACTACCGCGAGGTGGCGAAGGTGGGCCTGCCCATCGTGGCCTACAACAACCCGATCGATACCAAGGTCGACCTGACGCCGACGCTCCTCGCCCGCCTGTACGGGGAGGGGCTCATCGCCGCGATCAAGGAGTTCACCGGCGACGTGCGGCGCGCCTACGAGATCGCCGAGAGCGCGCCCGGGCTCGACGTCCTGGTCGGCTCCGACGACGTGGTGCTCGAACTGGCGATCGCGGGATCACCCGGATGGATCGCGGGTGTGCCCAACGCGTTGCCGGCCGAGTGCGCCGCGCTCTGGGAGGCCGCGACCAAGGGTGACCTTCCGACCGCGCTTCCGGCGTACCGGCGGCTGCACCCGTTGCTGCGCTGGGACTCGAAGACGGAGTTCGTGCAGGCCATCAAGTTGGCGATGGACTTGGCCGGTCGTTACGGCGGACCATGCCGGCCGCCCCGCGCACCCCTGACCGACGACCAGGATGCCGCGGTACGACTGGCGACCGCGTACGCCATGCAGGCCGAACCGACTACCCCCGCCGCCCAGAAGGGCTGATCATGCGCTCCCGGCACGTGTTCCACGCCGTTGACTCCCACACTGAGGGCATGCCGACCCGCGTGATCACCGGCGGCGTGGGCGTGATCCCCGGCGACACGATGGCCGAGCGCCGTGCGTACTTCCTGGCCCACACCGACCATCTGCGGACGCTGCTGATGTACGAGCCACGCGGTCACTCGGCGATGTCCGGCGCGATATTGCAGCCCTCGACGAGACCGGATGCCGACTTCGGCGTCCTCTTCATCGAGGTCTCTGGATGCCTGCCGATGTGCGGGCACGGCACCATGGGCGTGGCCACCGTGCTGGTGGAGACGGGCATGGTGCCGGTCACGACCCCGGTGACCACGGTCCGCCTCGATGTGCCGGCCGGCCTCGTCGTAGCCGAGGTGTCCGTTCGCGACGACGGCGCGGCCACGGGCGTGACGATCCGCAACGTGCCGTCGTTCCCGGTCGCGTTCGATGCCTCGGTGGAGGTGCCGGGGCTCGGCACCGTCGGGTACGACCTCGCCTTCGGCGGCAACTTCTATGCCATCGTGGAGCTGGCGAAGTTGGGGCTTCCCTTTGACCGGGCCGCCTCCGCACGCCTGATCGACGCTGGTCTGTCGATCATGGACGCGATCAACGAGGCGGACCGACCCGTGCACCCGGTCGATGCCGGCATCAGCGGGTGCCACCACGTCTACCTGGCCGCACCCGGATCGGACGCGCGTCACTCCCGGCACGCGATGGCCATCTACCCCGGCTGGTTCGACCGGTCACCATGCGGCACCGGCACGTCGGCCCGCATGGCGCAACTGTGGGGGCGCGGAGAGCTGTCCCTGGGCCAGGACTTCATAAACGAGTCGTTCATCGGCCGCCATTTCGTTGGCCGACTTGTCGAGGAGGTCGAGGTCGGGGGAGTGCCGGCGGTGGTGCCGACGATCACCGGGCGGGCCTGGATCACCGGTACAGCGCAGTATCTGCTCGACCCCGAGGATCCTTTCCCCGAGGGTTTCCTGCTTAGCGCGTGAAGGCGGTAATGACCTCGCAACGTTCGGTTCAGCCGATCGCGTCGCCGCTGCCGTCGCCGGCGAGCGCCGACGTCGTGGTCATCGGCGCCGGAGTCGTCGGTGCCGCTTGCGCCTATTTCGCGGCCCGGGCGGGGCTGCGGGTCGCCGTGGTCGATCGCGGCACTGTTGCGGGTGGCACGACCGGTGCCGGCGAGGGCAACCTGCTCGTCTCTGACAAGACCCCCGGCCCTGAGCTGGAACTCATCCTGCATTCGCTCTCGCTGTGGCGGGAGCTTGGCTCCACACTCGACGCTGACGCGTTCGAACTCGAGCGCAAGGGTGGGCTGGTGGTGGCGGCGACCGCTGGCGGTCTGAGTACGCTGCGCTCGCTCGCCACCGACCAGCGCAGAGTCGGGGTTGTGGCTCTCGACGTGGACGCCGACGAGTTGAGCCGGCACGAACCGAACCTGGCCGGTGGTCTGGCCGGCGGCGTCCTCTACCCGCAGGACATGCAGGTACAGCCGATGCTGGCGACCGCGTGCCTGTTGCGGGCGGCGGTGCGCGAACATGACGCCGGATTCCATCCCGGCGTCACCGTGATCGGTGTGGACCTCGGCGAGGACGGCCGCGTGATGGCCGTTCGCACGACCGCGGGTCGGATCAGTGCGGCGGCGGTCGTCAACGCGGCCGGCACGTGGTCGGCCGACATCGCGAGGCTCGCCGGCATCGAGTTGCCGATTCTCCCCCGACGGGGCTTCATCCTGGTCACCGAGCCGATAGGCGCTGCCGGCGAGCCGCCGCCGATCCGACACAAGGTCTACGCGGCCGAGTACGTGGCCGATGTGGCCAGCGATGCAAGCGACCTGCAGACCTCGGCCGTCGTCGAGGGCACCCGAGCCGGCACCGTCCTTATCGGAGCCAGCCGGGAGCGGGTCGGCTTCGACCGGACGTTTGCGTTGCCGGTGCTGCGCCGGCTCGCCGCCCAAGCCATCGACGTGTTCCCCTTTCTCGCGTACGTACACGCGATCCGGGCCTACCGCGGGTTCCGTCCCTACACGGCCGACCACCTTCCGGTGATCGGCAGCGACCTGCGGGTGCCAGGTCTGCTGCACGCGTGCGGCCACGAGGGGGCCGGGATCGGGTTGGCGCCCGCGACCGCCGACCTCATCGCGGCCTCGTTGACCGGGACGACGCCGGCGGTCGACCCGACGCCGTTCGGCGCTGAACGATTCGCCGGTGAACGATCCGCTCGCGAGCGCGTGGCCGGAGGAAGCGATGCCTGACGAGATCGTCTTTCATGGGCGGCCGATCCGGATGCGTGCGGGCCAGACCGTCGCGGCCGTCCTGTGGGAGGCCGGCATCCGGTGGTGGCGGGCAACCCGAAATGCCGGCGCACCTCGCGGCATCTTCTGCGGCATCGGCGCCTGCTTCGACTGCCTCGCGACGATCGACGGCGTGCGGGGTCAGCGTGTCTGCGTTGCTCCCGCTCGTCCGGGAATGATCGTGACCGGCCATGACGACGCGGCCGGCGGGCCGGCCGCCGGCGCCTCGACGGCGCTGGCACAGCAGTCGTCCACACCGCTGCCATCACCTATGGGGCGCTACGACGTCGCGGTGATCGGCGCCGGTCCAGCGGGCCTGGCCGCCGCCGCCACCGCTGCGTTGAGCGGTTGCCGGGTGGTGATCGTCGACAGCGCGCATGCGCCGGGCGGGCAGTTTTGGCGGCACGGTGTCGGCGAGTCCGGCCGGCTCGGCTACCGGGACTGGGATGTCTTCGTCGGCCTGCGCTCCATTGTGGAAGAACGCGTCGATCATGTCGCCGGCGCGACGGTCTGGCTTGTTGAGCCGGGTTTTGTGCTGCATACGACCGCGGGCCGCCTCGAGGCCGCGCGGCTGGTGCTCGCCACCGGCGCGTACGACCGCACGATGCCGTTCCCCGGATGGGATCTGCCCGGCGTGGTCACGCCCGGCGCGGCGCAGGCGCTGCTCAAGGGGTCTGGTGTCGCCGTTGGTCGGGAGGTCGTGGTCGCGGGGGCGGGGCCGTTCCTGCTTCCCGTGGCGGTCGCTTTGGCCGCGGCCGGGGCACGGGTGATTGGGGTCTACGAGGCCGGTAATCCTCGCGGTTACCTGAGCCGGCCCGGAGCGGCTGCCGCCGTCGCGGGCAAGCTGGGCGAGGCGGCTGGCTACGCGGCCGCGCTGGCGCGCCGCCGTGTGCCGTACCGGATCCGGCACGCGGTCGTCGCGGCCCACGGGGGTGCGAGCGTGTCCGGAGTGGACATTGCGCGGCTTGACGCCGCCGGCCAGATCGTTGCCGGCTCGGAGCATCGCGTGCAATGTGACGCCGTCGCCATTGGATACGGCTTCACGGCCAACCTCGAGCTCGCCCTGGCGCTTGGCTGCGCTGTCAGGGTCGCCGCGGACGGAGGCCTTGCCGTCATGATCGACGGTGAGGGTCAGACATCGGTCCAGGGCTTGTACGCCGCCGGTGAGATCACCGGCGTCGGCGGCGCCGCGCTGGCTGTGACCGAGGGCGAGCTGGCCGGGGCCGCGGCGGCGCAGGCCACTGGCTCCGCGGCCGCGCTGTCGCCTCGCGACCTGACCTCGCTCCGCCGTCGTCGTGACCGGCTCCGCACGTTTGCCAATGCGATGCACGCCGCCCACGCACTGCCCGCGGGGTGGCCGGCGTGTCTCACCGACGAGACGGTGGTCTGCCGATGCGAGGAGGTGCCGTACGGGGCGATCGCGGCCGCGGTGACCGAACTCGGCGCGACCGACGCTCGTACGGTCAAGCTCCTCGCCCGCCCGGGGATGGGTTGGTGCCAGGGCCGAACATGCGGGTACGCGACCGCCACGCTCACGGCGCGCCTGTGCAATCGGACTGTCGGTCGCGACGATCTCGCCACCTTCGCACAGAGGCCGTTCGCCGTGCCCATCCCGCTGGGCGAACTGTCCCGCGACGCGTGAGTCCCCGGCCGCCGACCCGTCCTCGCGTGCTAGCCGCTGGCCAACGTGCGGCCGCGAGCGAAGAATTCAGAGACTTCGTCGACCCCGTCAAGCTGTCGCAATGGGCGCGCTGCGCCGAAGGGGGCGTTCCAGAAGTCGCCCTCGCGAGCTTGCCACGGACCGACGTACGCGTAGGGCTCGTCCAGATAGGAGTCGCCGAGCGACATACCGTAGTTGACCTCGTCCACGGTGATGCCGACGTCGAAGTGTTCGGGCCAGAGCACGGCCGTCTTCGTCGGCGCGAACGCCCGCAACGCCGCGTCCCCGATCGCGAACGCGTCCGCCAGGACGGCCGCCGCGGCGGCATCGACCGTGAGCACCTCGTGCTCGGGTACGCCGGAGCCATCGTGGTAGAGGCCCATCGGCGGACCGACGTCGACCCCGGCAGCCGCGCCCAGTTCGGCACAGGTTCGGCCGTCCAGGCCGACGCGGACATCGCCCACGACGAGGTCGGCCGTGTCGACGGCCATTGCCGGATCCTTCGTCGTGCCGAATCCGCTCGGCAACACATGCAGTCGGATCGTTCCGCTGCGTCTGTACTGCGGCCCGGCGAGCACGAGTTCGCCGACCGCGTGCCAGGAGCGCCGCGTGGTCGACAGGGCCGAGGAATGGTGCGTCATCAGGTCAGTATGGTGTGAGCCAGGTGGTCCTTCGGCCACGGGAGGAACGAACATCGGCGACGTAGATCAAGGAAGGAACCCACGTACCGGCGCGCCGGTCGGCGGGCCGGTGCCGCACACCTCAGCCCAGGACCTGGATCGCGTGGCGCAATCGGCCGCCGCGGCAGCGCCGGCGATGGCGGCGATGGCCCTGACCCGACGCTCCGACCTACTGCGCGCCGTGGCCGCCGCGCTGGAGGATGCGCGCGATGACCTGGTCGCTCTTGCCGACGCCGAGACGGCCCTCGGCCCGGTTCGGCTGTCGAGCGAGTTGACCCGCACCCGGGTCCAACTCGAGCTGTTCGCTGACACTGTGGCGGAGGGATCGCTGGTCGATGCGGTCATCGACACCGCCGATCCGGACGCCATCCCCGCGCCGAGGCCGGACCTTCGCCGCATGTTGGTGCCGATCGGTCCGGTCGGGGTCTTCGCAGCCAGCAACTTCCCCTTCGCGTTCTCCGTGCCAGGTGGCGACACCGCCAGCGCCCTCGCCGCCGGTTGCCCCGTGATCGTGAAGGCGCATCCCGGGCATCCCGGGTTGTCGGTGCGATGTGGGCAGATCGTCGCAGCGGCGCTGGCCCGAGCCGGCGCCCCGGAGGGCGCGTTCGCGGTCGTGCACGGGCTCGAGGCCGGCCGAAGCCTCGTGACCCATCCCTCGATCGCGGCCGTCGGATTCACCGGTTCACTGGCCGCCGGCCGGGCCCTGTTCGACCTCGCGAACAGCCGCGCCGATCCGATCCCGTTCTACGGCGAGCTTGGCTCGCTCAACCCGAGCGTGGTGACGCCCGGCGCGCTCGCCGCCCGTGGCGCCGAGATCGCTCACGGCTTCGTCGCCTCGTACACGCTCGGCGCCGGCCAGTTCTGCACCAAGCCCGGCGTGCTCCTTCTGCCCTCCGGTCACGGACTGGAGGAGCAGCTAGCGGCGGCTGTCTCGTCCGCACCCATAGGTCCGCTGTTGAACGAGCGGATTCACGACGGATTCGCCCGAACCGCACATAGGCTCGCCGGAACGCCTGGGGTACGCAACATGCTGCCACTCGGGACCAGCCAGTCCTCCACAGTGGAGTCGCCCGGTTACGGGGCGTCACCGGTGTTGTTGGCCGTGGACGCGACGGACCTCGTGCCGAACGCGGACGCGCTGCTGGAGGAGTGCTTCGGGCCGGCCGCGCTGGTCGTGGAGTACCGCTCGACCGACGAGCTGATCGCGGCCCTGGACGCGATGCCGGGCAGCCTCACCGCGACCCTGCATGCCGATGCCGAACAGGAGCCCGACCTGGTGCGTTCACTTCTGCACCGGTTCAGCGCCCGGGCCGGCCGGGTCATCTGGGACGGTTGGCCGACTGGCGTCGCCGTGGCCTGGGCCCAGCAGCACGGGGGCCCGTGGCCGGCCACGACATCGCCGCTGCACACCTCCGTCGGCGTCAGCGCGGTGCGGCGGTTCCAACGACCGGTGGCCTATCAGAACCTGCCCGACGCGCTGCTGCCCGAGGCTCTGCGCGACGCCAACCCGCTTGGGCTGCCGCGGCGGGTCAACGGCAGAATCCACAGTGGTCATGTCGGGGACAGTGGTGACGTCAGGGACCGTGGTCACGTCGGGGACGTCCCAGAAAACGGGCATGCCCGGCCCGGCTAATTCCCGGGCGGCATCGGCCGTACGGCTGCCCCGTTTTCACCGGATGGACTGCCCGTGCCGTCGATCGCCCGAGTTGGTTACGTCCGAAAACCTGGCCTAGCTAAGGCGGGGTAAGACGGCTATGCTGAGGGCCGCAGGAGCCGACGTCTTCCCCCGTGGACGCCGGCTCCTCGCTTCCGCAAAACCCCCGGTTTCGTAACCCGCGCCCGGATCCGCGACGGATTCCGAAGATCATCGAAGCGAGCGTCCGGGGCGGCCGAAGTAATGCGGTATACCGGTGGGGTGATCGTGCGGGTGCGGCTGCTCGGCGGGCTCACCGTCGAGTGAGTTGATCTCGCTCGTCTGAGCAGCCGAAAGGCGCGCCGGCTGCTGGGCCGGCTCGCAGTCGCCCGTGGTTCGGCCGTCGGCGCCGACGCCCTGGCCGAGGTGGTCTGGGGAGACGATCAGCCAAGCCATCCGGCCGACCAACTCTCCGTTCTGGTCAGCCGGCTGCGGTCCGCCATCGGGCCGGAGCGGCTTCCGCGCACGCAGGCCGGCTACTCCCTGGCCGCGGACTGGCTGGACGTGATGGCGCTGGCCGAGCTCACCGACGAGGCCCGCCGGCTACGCGCGAGGGCTCACGAGAGAGCCGGCCGCCGCCCTGCGCGAGTTCGACCTCATGGCCGCCGCGGCCGCGCGGGAGCGCACCGAGCGCTTCGACGCCCGCGACGACAACTTCCGGGGTTGGATACTGCGGGGTGTCGGAGCCTTCGGGGAGGCCGACGAGGCCAACACCCGCGCGTACGAACGGGCGAGCGCACAGAACTTCGCCGAACCGTTGGCGCACGCCCTGCTCGACCTGGCCGATGGCCGCCTGCGCACGGGCGATCCGGGTGGTGCTGAGGCCTACTTGAGCCGGCTCGGCACCGAGGTGGAGGGTGGCTACCTGTTCCAGTGGCGCACCGAACTACGGACCGCGCTCGTGCGTGGCCGGTGGTCGCTCGCCGTCGGCGACCCAGAGGCCGCGGCCATCGCCTTTGAGGAGGTACGGGGGACGGCCACGCGCTTGTCGCTGCGACGCTACCTCGTGCTCTCGCGGCTATGGCTCGGCTTGGCCCGGCGGCGCGCCGGGGAACCGATCCGACCAGAGGATCTGGCGTCCGATGTGGACTCCCTGGCCGAGGCGGCGCCGCTCGAGGCGTGGCCGTGGTCGACGCTCGATCTAACCATGTGCTCAGAGCGTTCTCGCGGTGACGACGATGCGGTCGGTCCACCAGGTCAGCTCGTCCGGGTTGCCGGCCTTCGACCAGCCCAGCTGGATAAAGGCACCGAGGAGGGCGAACTCCAGTTGCCGATCCCACCAGCCGTCGGTGTGGATGCCGCGGCGTTCCAGCGCGGACCGGTAGTGGGCGATGGTCTCCTCTTTGGACACCGGCAGGCGGTCACAGTTGACGGCCAGGTACCAGGCGAGGTCGACGCACGGTCCAGCCTCGCCAGGCCAGGCCCAGTCGAGCAGCACCGTCCGTCCGTTCGGGAGTGAGCCGAGGTTGCCGAACTTCCAGTCGCCATGAACGAGCGTGTTCGGTCCGGCGGCCATCGCCGTCGCCAGCGGCCCGGCGTCCGCGGCCAACGCGAGTGCCACGTCCACTGCCTCGGGCGCCAAGGCCCGCACGGCCGCCCAGCCGCCGGGGAACATCCGCGGGATCTCGTCGTCGTGACCGGCGGCGGCCTCGGCCTCGGTCACCGACGGATGAGCAAAGCCGTACCGCTGGTGCGGCGTGGTCATGCCCGGGCGATGCTCGAAGCCCCAGTACGCAGCGTGCATCGCGGCCATGTGGTCGAGGAAGCGTTGGTGTTGCGACAAGGGGACGAGGGAGCCTCCGGCCGGCACCATGGCCGGACCCACGTCGCGCATGACCTGACGGAGGTGCCCGGTCTTCGCGTCGTAGGCCATGCCGACTATCACGTGGTCGATCTCCTCGGCCAGCGCGTCGAGCAGACCGTCCTGCCACATGATCAATGCGCGGGGCCGGGTTCCGTTCGCACCGTCGCCGATCGCCCGCATGATCCAGTCGAGGTCCCGGCCGATGTGCTTGACGATGAAGCGATCATCGCCGACGACCGCGTACTCGAAAGGCGAGCCGGACAGGGAATCGACGTGCTTGCCCATCGGTTCGAGCCGCCAGCCCCGACCGGCGGCGACGTCGTCCAAGAGGTCGTCGATGCGGTCATAGACGACCCGGGTTCCCGAATTCATGGCTACGTTCCTCATTATCGTGCCGCCCTCGCTGTCTCGGTCGGCCGGCCCGTGGGCCAGCGGCCACGCGGAAGATCGTCTGGCCGACGACCTTGACGTTCGCCGTGTCTTATGCCCAGGGTCGGCGAGAGGGTTTGCATCCGGCTTGCAGACGGCGCCGCGAGTGTCCGACACGCGCCTGATTGGATTCGACCTGACCGGGCAAGTGATGAACACTTGCGATGACCTTGGTGCCCGGCAGCCAGGGCGAGGAGACACGGGTGGTTGAGCGGATCAAGGTGTGCCTCAACGGTGGGCGACGGCGCGAGGAGCACCCAGCCGTCCCCTGCACACCGCGCGAGCTGGCCGCGGCATCGGCGAGCGCGGTCGCCGCGGGCGCCGAGGCGGTGCACCTGCACCCGCGCGACGCCGACGGCCGGGAGTCGCTGCGATCCCTCGACGTGGCGGCAGCCGTGAGCGCTGTGCGCGAGGCCTGCCTCGGCACTCCGGTGGGGGTGTCCACCGGACTCTGGATCTGCGACGGTGATGTCTGGGCGCGGCAGGAGATGGTGGCTCGATGGGCCACGATGCCGCCGGACGGCCGACCAGACTTCGCCTCCGCGAACGTCAGCGAACCGGGTTTCGCCGAGCTCGTCGAGGCATTGCACCGGGCCGGCATCGCGGTTGAGGCGGGTGTCTGGTCGGTCGATGACGCCGATCGGCTGGCTGGTGTCGGGTGGGCCGTGAGATGGGCGAGGATCCTGGTGGAGATCATCAATACACCGCGAGATGAGGCAGAAGCTATCGCTGACGCGGTTCTGGCCAGGCTTGACGAGGTCGCCGCTGTCGGCCCGCGGCTGTTGCATGGCGAGGGCGCCGCATGCTGGCCATTGGTCGCCCATGCCGGCCGACTCGGCCTCCCGACGCGAATCGGCCTCGAGGACACCGTCGTTGGACCGTCGGGTGAGGCGGTCAGCGACAACGCCCACCTGGTGCGGCTCGCATTACAGGAGTGGGGCGCGGCCCGGCCACGATCGCGAGACCACGGCCGTTAGTCCTTGATCGCTGCCGGTGAATGGGCGGCGGTCACGATCGCGTAGGCCCGCACCGGAAAGGTGCCCATCCCCGCCACCATCGGCGGGGCGGCGTGGAATCGGAAGCCCGTCGGTGGCAGTCCGCCGAGTCCGCGCAGGTGTTCGACGATGGGGATCCCGTGTCGAAGCAGCGTGGTATGGGCCGGACGAGTGCCGTCGGTCATGTCGTCGATATTCACCGAGTCGATGCCTACGAGCGCGGCGCCGTGCTCAGCGAGCAGCGCCGCGCCGTCGGCGGTGAGGTACGGGTGCCCCCCCGCGCCATACGTCGGCGTGCCCCAGTGCCGGTCCCATCCGCCGTGGATCAGCACCGCACGATCCGCGACCTCGTACGGGGCGAGCATGAGAGCGTCCACCGCCGCCACCCCATCGGGCAGACGCACGACCACACCGGGCAGGTCGGCCATCCGGGCCAGCGCGGTCGCGGCAAGGTCGTCGCCGTCGGCGAAACGATGCGCCGGGGTGTCGAGATAGGTGCCGGTGTTCGCGACCATGGAGATTCGTCCGATGTGGAACTCGGTGCCTTCCGTATAATGCGATCGAGAGTCCGCGCGACTGAGGTGGTCACTGATCTCGGGGCCAGGTAAGCCCGGGAAGGTGATCATTCCATGATGGATCGGGTGGCTGAGCTCAACCAGTCTGCGGGCCTCACCGGCGACCGCGGCCACGCCGTCTGGGCCGGGACGCGAACCTTTGTGCGCCTCACGAAGTATCGTCCGCCCGCTGATCCGTACCCGGTCGACCATGAGAAGACCGAGATGCCGTACGAACAGAGCGGCCAGGTCTTCGTCGGAGATGTCCTCCCCGGGGATGTCCAGTCTGAAGTCCTGTGCCTGCAACCCACCACCGTTGGCGAAGGTCACGTCTGCATCGAATCGCACGCGGTGCTCGTCGCTCATGCCGCCGACGCTACCGGGCGTCAGTACCTCCACCGCGTCTGGGCGGTGATCGTCTCGGCATCAGAGTTGGCGAAGAGCGCGATCTCGCCGCGCCGGACCGCCGCGATCGTGTCCACGAGCACCTCGCCGAGCGCCTCGCCCAGCACCGGATCGGACTCGAAGGCGACGACCGCCTGCTCCAGCGTGCTGGGAAGCGCCCGGATGCCCCGGCGGGTGCGAGTTCTCGGATTGAGCGAGGCCGGGTCGACCTCGACCGGCTCCGGCAGTGTCGCCTCATCGGCCAGACCGGCCCGACCGGCCGCGAGTAGGCCGGCCATCACCAGGTACGGGTTCGCCGCGGCGTCGAAGCACTTCACCTCGACATTGGCGGCGGTCTCGCGGTCGCCGAGCGCGCCGGTGATGAACCGGATCGCGGCCTCCCGGTTCTCCAAGCCCCAACACGCGAAGGCGCCGGCCCAATGCGACGGGATGAGCCGCAGGTAGCTCGCCACCGACGGCGCTCCCAGGGCCAGCAGCGCGGGGAGCCGGGCCAGGATCCCTGCGATGAACGCCTCCCCGGTGGGCGTCAACCCATAGCGACCGGAGCCGCCCGACATGAGGTTCGCGCCCTCCCGCCACAGGCTCAGGTGGACGTGACCGCCGTTGCCGACGCCGTCGGCGAGCACCTTCGGGGCGAACGTTGCCCGCATGCCGTGTCGCGCGCTCATCGCACGGATCGTCTCCCGCACCAGGACCAGGGTGTCCGCGGCACCGACCGGATCGTCGGTCGCGACCGAGACCTCGAACTGCCCGGCGGCGTACTCCGGATGGATCTGCTCCACGAAGAGTCCCTCTGCCGTCAGAGCTGTCAGCAACTCCTGAAGGTAATCGGAGAGCTCGACGAGCCGCGTCATTCCGTACGCCGGCCCGTTGCACGCCGGGATGAACTCGTCGCCGTCTCCGGCAGAGACGCACCACTCCACCTCGACCGCCGCTCGAACCGAGAACCCGGAACCGGCCAGCCGGGAGACCTCGCGCCGGGCGACGGCGCGTGCGTCCTGTGGGTGGGGAGCGCCGTCCTGGTCGTACCGATCAACCGGCGCCCACGCCCATCCCGGAGACGCCGCGAATGGCGTGACCCGGCTCAGGTCAGGGTGCAGCCGCAGATCACCGACGGGCCCACCAGCCAAGCGCCCCATGACCGTTGAGTCGTCGACCAGGAACGTGTCGAAGACGGGCGAAGCGCCGACACCCCAGGCCGCCGCGCGTTCGAGGCGGCCGAGCGGCACCGACTTGGCCCGGGTGATACCGGAGTTGTCGACCCACGTCAACGCGACCCCGACCACCGACTGCGCGGTCAGATCGGCGGCGACCTCCCGAGCCATGCTCGCCCGCCGTTCGCGCTCGAGTTGGTCCATCGAAGCCCGCCTCCCAACTGCCGCGACACTACAGTAGGCGCGAGGTGAGTGCCGTGCTGCCGTTCATCGAGTCGCTGCGCCTGATCGACCACCACTGCCACGGGACGATTCGGCGTGAACTCGACCGACCGGCGTTCGAGGCGCTCCTCACCGAGGCAACCGGCCCCGGGCCAGGCGGCAGCCTATTCGACTCCCACATTGGACTTGCGGTACGCCGCTGGTGTGCGCCCGTACTCGATCTGGCGCCGCACGCCAGTGTGGACGATTACCTCACTCGCCGCGCGGAACTCGGCACCTCGGACGTGACCACTCGGTTCCTGCGCGGTGCCGGCATCGAGGCGCTCTGCGTCGACACGGGATTCGAGCCGGAGCGCATGCTGTCGCCGTCCGAGATGGGAACGGCGGCCGGCGCCCCGGCCTACTCCATATTGCGGCTGGAGCGGGTCGCGGAGGAGCTGGCGGCCGAGGGGACCACGGCCGGTGGCTTCGCCGCCGCGCTGCGCGAGCGACTCGACGAACAGTCGGCCGGGGCGATCGCGGTGAAGTCCATCGCCGCCTACCGGGTCGGTCTGGAGTTGGAGGATCACCGCCCCGCCGCCGCGGAGGTGACGGCGGCGGCGGGCCGATGGCTCGGATCGATAGGCAACGGCGCCGCGCCGCGTCTCGCGGACGAGGTGCTGCACCGGTTCCTCATCTTCGCCGGCATCGACCTCGAACTGCCGGTGCAGGTGCATGTCGGGTACGGCGATCGCGACCTCGACCTTCACCGCTGTAACCCGCTGCTGCTGACAGGGTTGCTGCGGGCCATCGAGGCGACTGGTGTGCCGGTGATGCTGCTGCACAACTATCCCTATCACCGGGAGGCGGGCTACCTCGCGCAGGTATTCACAAACGTCTTCATCGACGTCGGGTTGGCCATGCACAATGTCGGGCGGCGCTCGTCCGCCCTCCTCGCCGAGGCATTGGAGTTGGCGCCGTTCGGCAAGTTTCTCTATTCCTCGGACGCGTTTGGCCTACCGGAGTTTCATTACCTCGCAGCGACTCTCTTCCGGCGCGCGTTGTCGGGCATGCTGGCTGAGGGCCTGGCCGACGACGAATGGACCGAGCAGGACGCGAAGAGATGCGCCGAGATGATTGGCGCGGCGAACGCCCGTCGCGTCTATGACGTGCCGAGCAGTCCCGGCGCCGTGCCGTGATCGGTTCCGTCGGAAGCGTTGGCCCGGACCCGGCGGCCGAACTCAGAGTAGACGCGCACGGCGACGCCGCGCCCCCGTTCGGTGCGCGCCATGCGGTTGACAAAGGCGCTGATGTCCGGCCGCGACCATCCTGGCGATCCACCACTGCCCGAGCGGGTGATCAGCGGCGTTCGGGATCGGGAGACCGGGTATGCGCGGGAAATGCCCACCATTCGCGGATCATGGCCAGGGTTCCGGCCTGCTCCACCTTTGTCGCGTCCTTGCCATCCTCGGTGCAGGTACCGCCCGCGGGCAGATTCTTGGGTCGATCCGGAAACAGGTCCGGCGGGTCGCTGGCCTGCGGGGCGCGAAGAACGATGTCGACCCACGCGTCGCCAGTGTTCGTGAGCACCGCCGAGAGCAGGGACCAGTAACTCACGCCGGCATCGATCCTGTACGCGGACGCGAACCAGTACCAACTGTCTGTGCGCAAGGCGCCGACGTTGCCGGCCTGGGGGCCGGGACTCTGGCCTGGCGACTGGACCTCGGGTGGCGGCAGGCAGAGGGTCCAGTGGACCGTCCAGCCGCCCGAGCGAAGCTTTCCCACGGTCTCCGCGACCCAGGTCTCGACAACCCCCGCCTTTGGACCGGCCCCCGCCGTGGGAGCGTGATGGGCGAACAGCCTCGCCTTTACCTCAGTGCGATCCCATCCCAGCTTCGCCGTCCGGACGCGGCCTGGCCGTACCTCGGGCGGCGCGAGGGAGCCGACGAGGATCGGGTCGGCGCTGAGTACCGCCGCGCGGGCCCGGTCGGTATCGGAGACGATGTCTGTGGGCTCAACCGGCCCTCCGCCGCAGGCCGCCACGGCTCCGACCAGGAAAAGGATCAGTCCGGCGACGAGGAGACGCCTGGCGATCTCGGCGCGCGGCGGGTTCACAATCGTTATGGTGCCTTGGTCGGGGCGTCCTGTCACTCACGTTGCGACCTGGCCTCAAGCTGCGCGAACCAGCGCTCCGCCGGCAGACGGTAGAGGACGTGCCGGCGCAGCCGGCTGCCCTCGGGCACAAGTGGATGGTCGAAGTCATCGGCGGGATCACGCGTCATCCCAATGCGGGACATCACGGCCTGGGAACGGACGTTACCGATCGCCGTGAAGGAGACGATCTCCGGCAGGTTGGCCTCCTCGAAACCGAACCTCAGGGCGCAGTGGGCGGCCTCGCTGGCGTATCCGAATCCCCACGCTGAGCGGGCCAGCCGCCAACCGATCTCGATCGCCGGCATGAAATGGCCCGGAAACCGCGGAGTCGACAGTCCGGTGAAGCCGATGAACTGTCCCGTGTCGGCGATAGCCAGCGCCCACAGACCGAAGCCGCGCTCGTCGAAATGGGCCTCCATCTGGTCGATCATCGCGTCGCTCTGGGCGTGGGTGAGCGGAGCCGGAAAGTGCTCCATCACCTCGGGGTCCGCGTTCAGCGCCGCGAACGGACCGCGATCGCTGTTCTGCCAACGACGAAGAACTAGCCGATGAGTTCTCAGCGGTCTGGTCGGTTGCACCGAGCGACGCTACCTCATCCGCCCCAGCCGCGCCGAGTGGTGGCCGGCGTGTTGGTGCATCCGGCCCGGCCCACTACGGACACTGTTGACCTAGAGTTGGGAGTCCTTAGCCAACCGCGGCGCACCGACCGGAGACGGCGACGAAGCGGCGGCACCGGGGCGGTTGCTGTTGATTTCGATGATGGCGCCGAGGCCGGCCCCGAGGACCCCGAACGGCAGTGCCCATACCAGCTCGAAGCCGAGAACCCAGACTATGGCGGCGTGGAGGGCGGTGTTCTCGCCGATGGGACCGCTCTCCCCGTCCAGGAGCGACACCCCGTTGGCGCGACCGAAGCGGACTGTCTCGACGACAAAGACGGCGAAGCTGAGCAGGCAGGTCACCACCACAGTCCAGACCGCGGCCTGGAGTCCAGCCCGGAACGACCGATCGAGCGCCGCGACCAACGCCGAGGCCACAAACAGGGAGGCCACCGGGGCGCCAATCAGATAGAACACGATGCCTGCGTCGTCCCCGTGATCGTTCAGTCGAGCCGCCGTGAACAGGCCGGCAGCGACCGCCAGCCCCGCAGCCAGGCCGACCCAGCGGGCGCGCCGGCTGGTGGCCAGCGGCCGCGGCGGAGCCAGCGAGAGCCACAGGCATCCGGCCAGCACGACCGCCAATGTGACCGCGGCGGAGGAGTCCAAAACGGTGGATGCGTCGGTTGCCAAGTAGTACCCGACGATGGCGATGCACCCGGCCACGCCGACAAAACCGGCAACCGAGGTGGGCAGGCTCGGCGCCGGCCGGTGGATCCGCCGGGCACGGGACATGGCGACAGTGGCCAAGGCGCCAACCAGTCCGACGAACGTCACCGCGAGGACCCGCATCTCCGGCAGCGCGCGACCGACCGCGAACCCGGTGCCGACCACCGCCGCGGCGGCCAAGCCTGCGACCGCAAGCGCCGGCACCCGATGGCCGCGTGGCGGGAACACCGCGGTGCGGACGCCGCCGGCTGCGAATCGCCACCGCGCCCGGCGATCTGGCACGTGCGCCAACTCGGCGGCCATCGCCACCCCCCAGTCGCGGCGATCGGCCGGCAGCGTCGCGACGGCGGTGGCCAGCAGCCGCGCGGGAGCGTCCATAGCGGACAGCCGGACATCGGCCCGCCGCCACCAGGCACACCACAGCAGCCCGGCAGCGATCGCGGCTGGCGCGGCTAGGACCGGCGTGGTTACCCAGTACGAGCTGAGGCTCTCCCCGCTCGACGGCGGGCTGGACCAGTTCAGCAGCCGCAGGTACCCGGCGCCGACGGCGGCGAACACCAGCGCCGCGCCCCACCATCCCGCCCGGTTCATGCCGTGCCCTCCCACCGGACGCGCAACGCGGTCGGGCCGGCGACCGGGACCCCGGCCCGCTCGGCCAGCTCGGTGGCCAGCGCCCGGCCTGGACCGGTGAGCCGGTACAGATGCCGCGGCGGCCGACCTGCCGGCGGGTCGGGCTCCCACGCGGTCTCCAATAGCCCGCGGTCGGCCAGCCGGATCAGGATCGGATACATCGACCCGGCCTGGATATCGAGCATGCGGCACAGCTCGTAGCCATACCGCCACTTGGTCGGGTCGTCGGCCAGCGCCAGTACCACCGCGATGGTCTGCGCAGACGGGCGTCGGGAACCAGGCATACCCGAACTCTATATAGCAAGAGTTAACCCGTCAAGGGCCGCTCTGAGCTACCTCGTCAGTCCTCAGCTCGCCGCCTTCTTCACGAGCGCGCCGATCCTTGCCTCGACGGCGGCGGTCAGCTTCGTCAGCGCGAAGGCAGTCGGCCACATTGCGCCTTCGTCGAGGTTCGCCGCCTCGTTGAAGCCGAACGTCGCGTACCTCGTTTTGAACTTCTGCGCGCTTTGGTAGAAGCAGACGACCTTGCCGTCCTTGGCGTACGCGGGCATGCCGTACCAGAGTTTCGGCGAGAGGGCTGGCGCGCTGGCGTTGATGACGGCATGGAGGCGCTCGGCCATGGCGCGATCGGGTTCCGGCATCTCGGCGATCTTCGCGAGCACCTCGCCTTCCTCGTCCGCGTCTTTCCCGCGCGGGCTGCGGCGCGCGGTCGCCTTCAGCTCTTGGGCGCGCTCCTTCATCGCGGCTCGTTCCTCGCCCGTGAATCGCGCGGCGGTGCTCTTGGCGGACTTCTGCGTGTCCTTCACTGCAGGTTTCCTTCCCTGCGAGTCGTGATGGGATAACTCTCATGGTAGTGAGCCGCCGCGGCTTGGGTTTCTCCGAAGCTGCTCGGTCGATCCGTCCACGACGCGCCGATCAAGGAGTATTGGCCACGATTGGCGATCAACCGCGACCATTACGTCCTTGATCGCGAGGGAAGGTCAGCGGAGGACGCCG
Organism: Micromonosporaceae bacterium; assembly: GCA_045403155.1. Taxonomy (GTDB): domain Bacteria; phylum Actinomycetota; class Actinomycetes; order Mycobacteriales; family Micromonosporaceae; genus JAXIPB01. The sequence continues at coordinate 21,310 of JAXIPB010000088.1, read as the reverse complement.
ATTCGGCTGTACGTGTGGTCGGGGAAGACCTTCCTGACGTCGCCCACGTCGAAGCCACGCTGAAGCACCTCGCCCAGCACGTCACGGTAGTCATTGGCCCCGGCGAGATCGCCGTTGTCAAGCGCGGACGGCGCGAGGCCGGGCCACTTGCCGTGCACCGTTCCACCAACGAGCCCGCCGCCGAGTAGGAGCATCAGGCTCCCGTGTCCGTGGTCGGTGCCGGAGTTGCCGTTCTCACCGACGCGCCGTCCGAACTCGGTCATCGTCACAAGCGTCACGTCGTCGAGCCGTGGGCCGAGGTCGGTGGCGAACGCGCCGAGCGCTGTGCCCATGTCGATGAGGTGATTGCGCATCTCGCCGCCGTCGACGGTACCGAGGCCCGTATGCATGTCCCAACCGCCGAGGTCGATGGTGGCTACGCGCAGGCCGACCTTCGCCTTGACCAGTCGTGCGATATCACGCAGCCGGTCGGCGAAGCCACCGCCCGGATATTCCGCCACCGTCTGGTATGGAGTCTCGGCGATTTCGCGGGCCGCGTTGAGCGCCTTCACGGTGGTCATCGCGTGCGCCACGGCGGGGTGATCGAAGCCGGTGTACAGCGCCTGCAGGGCGGCCATGGTCTTGTCGCGAACGCCATCCCACCCCGCGAGCGCGAAGCCCTCGATGCCGTTGAGCACGACCTTGGGTTCGACGCCGATCAGTGACCGCGGCGTGGAGTCGCCCTCGGCGATGGCGCGAAACGTCGTACCAGGCCCCATCGCCGATAGCGTGCGGTCGAGCCAGCCGGTGTGCGTCGCGGACGTCTTGGTGCCTCGCTCCAGGCACTCCTGGGCCTGGAAATGGCTTCGGCTCGCATCGGGGGAGGCGACCGCGTGTACCGCGGCCATCTTCCCGCCCTGCCAGAACGGCAACAGTGGTGCCAGGGACGGATGCAGGCCGAAGCGCGAGTCGCCGGGCAGCAGCGCGCCGGCCTGGATGCCGATGTTCGGCCGGGCCCGGCGAAGGTCCGCGTCGTTGACGGGTACGACGACGCTGAGCCCATCCATGCCACCGCGAAGGAAGATTACGATGAGGGTACGCGTGGACAGCGCAGGGTCGGCGAACGCGTACTTCGTTGTCACCAGCTGCGATCCGAGCGCCGCGACGCCGATGCCGCCGACGCCAGCAATGACCCGCCGGCGGGTGAATCCGCGCCGCCACCGATCGCGCTGCTCGTCCAGGTCCGTCGTCACCGTCTCGGCCTCGACCCGGATCGCCGCCTCGGTCGGGTTGGGACCGCGGCGACGGATGTCCTCCATGTTCCTCATGGGCCTCACCGCAGCGCGTGGTAGACGGAATCGAGAACGAGCGGCACCAGGTGCTCGATCTTGCCGCCAAGGCGGATGTCCTTCACCGTGGTCGCCTCCTTGGCGCCGAGAAACCTCAGCAAGGCCTGCCTGTGCGCGGCCTGCATCGGCTGGTGCACAAGCCGCTGGGAGACGGTGTCGATGTAGGCGCCGACCGTCTTCGGCTTCAGGCCGACGAACGTCTCCGGTTCGGGGTAGGCGACACCCTTATGCCACCCCTGAATCAGCGCGCGGTGCGCGTTCCAGGTCCCGAGCGTCGCGTGCGCGGAGCCCCACGCGTCGGCGACGTCGGGGTAGCCGTCGGGCGGTCCCCAGTTGAGCGGCGCCTGGCCGAGCTGGTTCGTCGTCCAGTACAGGCCCTCAATGCCGTCCCTGGTCTTCTCGCCGGCCTCGACACCGACGATACGGGCGGTGGCGATGACGTTCTCCAGCGGCCGCCGCGTCTTGAGCCCGGTCGACATCCAGAACTCGATCGAGCTGAACAACGTATGCAGCATGGGCACGATCGCCGTGCCATTGTCCAGGTAGGACTGTCTAAGCCGGTCGACCAGCGTGTTGGGCGGATCGTCACAGACAAACCGCCGGGCCAGCTTGTGCGCGATCCGCCTCGCCGTGGCCGGGTGGGTGGCCAGGTAGGTGATGTACTTGTCGCCCACGGCCAGGCCCTCGGAGGCCTTGGAGTTCGCGTGCGTGAAGCCGAGAACCTTGACCTTTCCGGTCCAGTGGCGATTTGACTGGTACGCAAATAGGCCGGCGTCGTCCACGGTCCGCCCGGTCATGATGTATGCGCTGTGGCGCACGTCCGCCTCGCTGTAGCTCACCTCGAGACCGACGGTGTGCAGCTCCAGCAGCTCGCGACCGTAATTCTCATTCACCGACCTGCGGTGCGAGCGGGCGTTGTCGAGGTATCGCATCATGGCCGGGCTTCGCGCCGACGCCGCGAGCATGTCGCTGAATCGGCCGAGGGCGTGCTTGCGGATGACGTCATTGTCGTACGGCGTGCGTACGTCCCATCCGCCGTCGAACGGGTTCGTCACGTTCAGGTGGTTGGACCAGAAGTCGACCATCACCTCGTGCAGCTGTCGGCTGCTCCACATCTGCCGTGCGAGTGTGGCCTGGCCGAGCTCCCACATCGCCTCCCAGTCGTACTCCTTGACCGCGGCGCGGATCTGTGGGGTGGACATGGTCACGGTGGGGTACGCCGTGAGTAGCTGTTCCCCGCTCGGGTCCGCGATCGAAGCGGGATCCAGCTGGCGCTCCAACCATGCGTCGATGCCCATCTGTCGGATGGCGACAACATCGATCAGTGTGGGACCGAAGGTGGCTCGACGGAGCAGGTGCAGCTCCGGATCCCGCCCCAGCGGTGTTGGCCAGGTCGGGGTCGCGGTCGCGGCGATGCGGGCCGCCTCGGCCGGCGAGTCGGCGAGACCGGCGGCTCCCAGACCGTCGACCGCGGTATTGGGGCGGCCGCCCTCGGTGCCGGCGGCGGGGCCGATGGCGCCGGTGAGGAGCGCCGCCGCCGTCCCCGCCCCGCCCGCTACGACGGCGCCCGTGCCCAGCCCGAGCAGCACCCGGCGGCGCCGCACCGGCCGATCCACGATGGCCGGCGCCTGAGTCGGTGCGGGGGTCCGTGTGGGGGTCGGCGCTGGGGTCGCCTTCGCCCGGCGGCCGAACAGCCGGCGCCCTCGCCCGACCTTCCGGTGATGCGCCGCCGACCGGTCCGTCGGCGGCGGGCCGAAGCCCGCGGTCTGCTCCAGGCGGCGCGCCGTCGGCTCATATTCGCTCGGGGGCGGCTGATCGCGGTTGGGAAAGACCAGATCCATCATGACCGCGTCGTTGGCCGTGGGCCGGGCGGACGCCGCGCGCGTCCCGGTTCGGCTCTGCCTCGCTGAAGCAGCCTGCGCGCCCTTGCGGCGTGGGGGTTTCGCCGGCTGGCGTTCAGCCATGCCGGAACCCTAGCGTCTTGGTCGATCGCACTCAATCATCCGCCCGATTCGCGGTACTCTCGTCGGCGTGTCGCAGTTGCCGGATTACTCTCCACCGTCCGTTTTGATCGGGTGTTACACGAAAGGTGCCGGCGGCGAGGGTGACGGGATCAGCCTCGTGCACCGCGATGTTCGTACCGGTGCGTTGGGACCCACCGAGGCCGTGGTGACCGCGCCCGCACCGTCCTTTGTGGTCGTTCACCCCAGCCTTCCGGTGCTGTACGCGGTGAACGAGGTCCCTGAGGGTGCGGTGAGCGCGTTCGCGATCATGCCCGATGGCGACCTGTCGGCGCTGGGATCCTGGCCGACCGCGGGATCCTTTCCATGCCATCTCGGCGTGGACTCCGCGGCGCGGCATCTGGTCGTGGCGAACTACGGCAGTGGCAGTGTCGCGTCGTTCGAACTCGATGGGGCAGGTATCCCGTTTCGCTCCTCTGGCCTCGGCCAACACAGCGGAGTCGGCAAGGACCCGCAGCGCCAGGAGGGCCCACACGCACATCAGGTCATCCCCACCGGCGACGGAGTCGTGGCGGTGGACCTCGGGGTGGACACGGTATTCCGCTACCGGCGGGATCCCACCACGGGCGATCTTGGCGAGCCGGAGGTGGCCCTGCGCCTGCGCCCCGGCACCGGGCCCCGGCGGCTCGTGGTGGATCGCTTCGGCTTGATGCATGTCGTCGGCGAACTCGATGCGTCCGTGACCTCATTCGCCCGTCGTGGCCCTGACTGGCACGAACTGGGCTCGACCGCGAGCTCCGCCGCGCCGGACTCGCTGCCATCAGAGATGGCGCTCTCGCCGGATGGACGCCATCTCTATGTCGCCAACCGTGGTCCGGACACGATCGCCGTATTCGCTCTCTCGGGCGGGCCGCCGGCATTCGTCGGCGAAGTGTCGACGGGCGGCGCCTGGCCGCGCCATTTTGCCTTCGTAGTCAGCGCCTACGTAGCCAGCGCTTTCGTAGCCGGCGCCTTCGCGGCCGACTCTCTCTACGTTCCGAACGAGCGCTCACACACGGTGGTGGCGTTCCGGATCGACCCGTCAACCGGCATGCCGACCCCTACCGGCGACGTCCTCGCCACCCCCAGCCCGACCTGCATCGCCCCTCACCCCCCACCCCCCGGACGGCGCCGGGGGGAGTTGGGGGTGGGGGAGCGGGGCAGTGCGGGAGCCGGGGAGTGGCGATCATGATTTGGAGGTCATGATCGACGGGTTTCGGCGACAGCCAGCTCATGATCGTGGCGATCTTGAGGTCAGAAGTAGGTGCGGATCAGGTCCACCACGCGACAGTCGTCGTCCACCACGGGGATGACGCGCCATTTGTCGAACGCCGTGCACGGGTGCGAGATGCCGAGCCGGACGAGTTCTCCCGGCACGACCGAGGCTCCGCGCAGGTAGGCGTGCTGGTCGTTGAGTTGGTCAACCGTCGCGCCGGCGAGTGGTCGCACGGTCCCGTCCGCCGCACGGACCGATATCGGCACCGGGAACCCCGCGTCGAACGGCGCATCCCGCCGGCCCGCGCCGAGGATGGCGAGCCCCGCCTCGGGCGTCGAGAGAACCTGCGCCCACACCTCGAGAGCGGCCGTGAGCGAACCCTCGTCGGGTACCCGCGCGAACGGCGTCCGCCGCGCATAGAGGCCGTCATCGTGGGTGACCACAGCACCGCTGCGGAGGATGGTCCGCCAGCTGTGCTCGCGCGCCGCGGGCACGAGAATATCGATCACCGTGTCGAAGAACGCGCTGCCGCCGGCGGTAGTAATCAATGGGTTCGGGCATAGGCGCTCGATCTGGCTCGCCGCGTCGACCATAGTAGACAGAAATGCCTTGACCGCGACCTCGTCAGGCAGCCCCCCCTCGAACCCGGAAACGCCGGCCACCTCGACGCCGTCCACCGCGGCCGCGGCCTCGGCGACACCGACCGCCTCCGCGACCGTCCGGCACCCCGTACGGCCACCAGGAAAACCCACCTCAATCAGCACCCGCAGCGGCGCCCCGTCCCGCACTTTCGGGGAAAGTGGCCCTTCCGACCGTGGCGAGGGCCCACTTTCCCCGAAAGTGGCCTCGGCGAGCGCGGCGACGCCGGCCAGCGAGTCCAGGTAGCCCAGAAACTCCCAGCCATCGGCGACCTGCGCGAGGACCCAGCGGAGCACCTTGGCGTCTAGGACTTCGTTGGCCAGCAGGACGCGGGGCACGCCGAAGCGGCGGGCGACGAGCGCCTGGTTGGCGGTGGCGACCGTGATGCCCCACGCCCCAGCGGCGAGCTGGGCGGCGAAGAGCGTGGGCGCCATCGTCGTCTTACCGTGTGGGGCGAAGTCCACGCCGTGGCGGGCGCAGTAGGCGGCCATCGTCGCCACGTTCGCGTCGATGGCGGAGCGCCGCGCCACCATGACCGGCCACGTGAACGGCCCATCGAAGAGGCTATATCCGGCCGCGGCGAACTCCGCCTCGGACACGCCTTCGTCCGGCAGCCACAGTCCTTTGGTCGTCCAGTCCACAGTAGATACCACGGCTCAGCCTCCCGATCGGGGTGTCAACGGCCTCCCGGCGAGGGCGCCGGTGAGCCGGCCGCCGCGAAGCACCGGCACACCGTTGACGATCACATCATCCACGCCGACGGCCACCTCGCGCGGGTGGGCGTAGTCCGCACGGTCACCCACCCGTTCCGGATCTATGACGGCGATATCAGCGGCCATCCCGGGGCGGATCAAGCCGCGGTCGGTCAGCCCGAATCTCCGCGCCGGATGCGACGACAGATGAACGATCGCCTGCTCCCAGCTCCAGTCGCCCAGTTCCCGGACGTGGCGTCCGAGCAGCCGGGCGAAGGCACCCCAGCCGCGTGGATGCGGGTGACCGCCCATGTAGATGCCGTCGGATCCGGCCATATGGGCCGGGTGTCGCAGCAGCGTCCGCATGCTCTCCTCGTCCGTCGAGGGCGGCGCCTCGATCACTGCGGATGCGGCGAGTCTGGTGTGGACGAGTAGATGGACGAGGAGTTCCGCCGCCGGCACGCCGGCCTGCGCGGCGGCATCGGTCAGGCGCCGCCCCTCGGTCCAACTCCACTCAGGCTCCGGGACGTGAGCGAGCGTGATCCGAGGCAACAGATCCGGGTTCAGGCCGTCGACCACACGCGCCCGGGTCGCGGGGTCCCGCAATGCAGAGACCGTCCGGTCCAGGTCGGTGTCGTCGAGCCACCGCGGCAGCGCCGCCATGGCGAGGATCGTGCATGAGCGCAGGTAGGGATAGCTATCGAAGGTGAGGTCCAGTCCACCGGAGCGAGCATCGTCCACCATGGACATCAACGGCACACCGGGCCCGTGGTAGTGCGAGATGTGAACACCCACGTCCGTGGCCACCCCGATGGCTCGCGCCTCGTCGAACCCCGTCGCGGCGCTCACCCCGTACCCTCGCATGTGTGTGACATAGGGAAGCCCGGCCTCGGCGACGGGCCGGCAGAGCTCGGCGACCTCGGCGATGTCGGCGTACCGACCAGGCAGGTACTCCAGGCCGGTGGATAGCCCAACGGCCCCCTCGGACAGTCCGTGTTCGACCATGCGGCGCATCTCGGCCAGCTCGTCCGGCGCTGGGGAACGATCCGCGCCGCCGAGCACCCCGTACCGCACCGTGCCGTGCGGCACCAGGAAGGCGGTGTTGACGGCCGTAGCGCCGCGCCACGTGTCGAGCAGCTCGGCCACCGATACCGCGCCATCGAGGCCGGCGTGGGAGCCATTGATGGCGGCGAAGTAGCGGGTGACAAAGGCCAGCGCCGCAGGAGTCGCCGGGGCGAAGGAGAGGCCGTCCTGGCCGAGGATCAGCGTGGTGACCCCCTGACGAAGCGCGGCGTGCTGCACGTCAACGTCGAGCACGGCCGCGTCGGCGTGGGCGTGCGTGTCGATGAATCCGGGTACGACGTAACGATTGGCCGCGTCGATGACGGTGCCCGCGACCGCAGGGTCGAGCCGGCCCACGGCGGCGATTCGCCCGCCGGTCACGCCCACATCGACCCGGGTTGCGGGCGCGCCGATGCCGTCGAGTACCCATCCACCGTGGAGCACCAGGTCGAACACGCGGCTCCATTCGTGTCAGACCGTCCCAATGAGTTGGACGGTCCAATGAGTTAGACGGTCCAATGAGTTAGACGGTAAGGACGAGCTTTCCTTGAGCGTGCCCTGTGCCGAGATACGTCAGAGCTTCGGCGGCCTCGCTCAGCCCGTAGCTCTTCTCGACGACAGGAGCGACGCTGCCGGCCTCGAGAAGGTCCCGGATGGCCGCCAAATCGGGTTGGTTCATCTGCGTTATGAAGAAGGCCGCCTTCCGGCGCCCCGGCAATGCTGCCAGCCCCATGCCGACGACGTGACCCAACGGTCCAAGCAGGCGATTGGTCTTCGGGCCTCCGACGATGACGACGGTCGCCCGAGGGGCCAGGACGCGCTTGCACTCCGACCATGACCTGGTTCCCGCGATGTCGAGCATCAGGTCGTACCGCTGCCCGCCTCGGGTGAAGTCCTGCCGGGTGTAGTCGATGACCCGGTCCGCGCCGAGCGAACGCACCATGTCCACGTTCCTCGTGCTGCACACGCCCGTCACGTCCGCTCCGAAAGACTTGGCCATCTGGACGGCGAACGTGCCCACGCCGCCGCCTGCACCGTTGATCAGGACCTTATGCCCTGGCTGAATCCTCCCCTTGTCGCGCAGGCCCTGCAGGGCTGTGAGCGCCGCGACCGGTACGGCCGCAGCTTGCTCGAAGGTGAGGTTGGCTGGCTTGATGACCATTCGATCCTGCCGAGCACACACGTATTCGGCGAAGGCGCCGGCGCAGGCGCCGAAGACCTCGTCACCGGGCTGAAACGTCGTTACATCTCGACCGACCGCCTCGACCGTCCCCGCGAAATCAGCGCCAAGTCGGTTGTCCTTCGGCCTGCGCAGCCCGCCGCCCATGCGTACGAGGTAGGGCGTGCCCGTCATGGAATGCCAGTCCAACGGGTTCACCGACGACGCGCGAACCCGAACGAGAACACCGTCGTCCGTTACGACCGGCATGTCGATGTCCTTGAGCTCGAGTACGTCCGGGGAGCCGTACCGGTTGTAGATGATCGCTTTCATGGAGCACCTCGCCCATGCGGTACGTACACTGTAAGCTTATGTTGTAAGCTAGACGTATGGCGTAAGTCTGTCAAGGGACGGCGCGATAAACGTGGATGGCCGAGCAACCTCCCGCGCGAGGCCGCGGGCTCCCCTGAGCAGGGAGCGCGTGCTTCGTGCCGCCATCCGACTCGCCGATAACGATGGATTCGAGTCCCTCACGATGCGCAAACTCGGTGAGGAACTCGGGGTTCAGGCGATGTCGCTCTACAACCACGTGGCCAACAAGGACGACATCCGGGACGGCATCGTCGACATCGTCATGGGAGAGATCGAGGTGCCATCCGACGCGGCGGACTGGAAGGCGGCGATTCGTCGGAGCGCGATCTCGGCCCACGAGGTTCTGCTACGCCACCGCTGGGCGAGCAGCCTCGTGATGGCGACGGGGGACGTCGGTCCCGCCCGATTGCGCTGGATGGAGGCCATCCTCGCAACGCTTCGACAGGCTGGCTTCTCGGCCGACCTGACCCATCACGCATACCACGCCCTGGATAGCCACATCACGGGATTCACGCTCTGGCAGGTGAGCTTTCCCTTTGAAACCGCGGCGGAACTCGTGGACGTGGCTGAGACCTTTCGCCGCGAGCTCGCCGCCGGCGAGTTCCCGTACCTCGCCGAGCACGTCGAGCAGCACCTCGCGGCGCCAAGCCTGGATCAGCCGAGCGAGTTCGAGTTTGGACTCGATCTGATCCTCGACGGCCTCGAGCACATGCGCGATGCGGCCTGATGCCCGTTCGCGCAGGTTCGCTATCGGGTGACGTTGACGTAGGGTTCGGATCGATGACCGCGCAGCCAGTCCCCTACCGGGCGATGACGCTCGGCGACTTGGCGCGCCACCTGAAGAGGGCGGACGGCGACTCCGCGCGCTGGCGGCTGATCGCCGAGTTTCTTGAGGAGTACCGCTGGGAGGCGCCGCCGGATCGGCTCCGGTTGCTGGAGGAGGAGCCGTCCACGACCGGCGATGACCGGTGGGACGTGTTTCTGGCGGCGCTCGCTGAGCACCTTGCGCTGAGAGACGACCGCCGGGCGGCGGGCTGGGCCGAGCAGCGTTCGTTGCGCGCCTTCTGGTTTCCATTCAATACGCGCGCGGCCCGAGCCGACGCTCTCGTGCACGCACCGGTCGCCTTTAGGCGGCGTGGCGTATTCGTCGCGCCTCGGGAGCTGGAGGTCGCGTGACCGACGAGTCGCCTCTGCTCGATCGCGACAACATTAAACCGGCGCTTGACCGTCTGGGAGAGCGCCTCGCCGCGCGCGGAGTCGTCGCGGATATCTATGTCATCGAATGCGCTGCGCTCGCATTGGCGTACGACGCTCGGCGCGCGACCCGAGATATCGACGCACTGTTTGAGCCACACGGGATCGTTCGCGAAGAGGCCGACGCGGTGGCTGCGGAGCTGGGCCTGCCACGCTGGTGGCTCAATGATCAGGCCACCGTTTACGCAGCCAGCGGCGGAGATAGTGCCGCCCCCCGCGTCTTCGAGAACGCGGGGATCAGAGTGGCCGCGGCATCACCGGAGCACTTACTGGCCATGAAAGTGCTCGCCGCACGTAGACGTGATGTTGACGACATTCGAACCCTGGTCAAGCACCTTGGCCTTAACTCCGTCGAAGAGGTCGTTGCCATCTGTGTCCAGGTCTTCGAGGACGAACCGATTCCGGACCGTGCAAGGCTCATCCTGGAGGACCTGTTCGAGGCGTGAAGCCCGCCTCTTGATCGCGTGTCTTTCTGCCCCGCAGTCGCGTGGGTTACTCTGCCCGTTCATTGTCCCTGCGCGCGGTGCATGGGGGAGGCGGCGTGATTCCACGGCCGACGGCTGTGCGGGTGCATGACGGCGTGTTCACTCTGAGCGCCGGAACCACGTTGGCCGCCGAGGAGTCGTTGAGCGATGTCGCCGGTTGGCTTCGCGCGGCGCTCGGGCCATCCACCGGGTGTTGGCTGCCGCCCGGGCCGACCAACGAGGTCGGAGAGATCGCGCTGCGGATCGACCCCGATCTGCCAAGGGAGGGCTACCGGCTCGAGGTTGAGCCGACGGCGGTCCGCGTCACCGGCGGTACGCCCTCTGGCGTCTTCTACGGCGCACAGACCATGCGTCAGCTGTTGCCGGCCGCGGCGTATCGTTCGGCCCGCACGGCGTCACCGCCGTGGATGATTCCGGCCGTGACGGTGGCCGACGCGCCGCGCTTCGGCTGGCGGGGCTGCCTGCTCGACGTCGCGCGCCACTTCATGCCCAAGGCGGACGTTCTCCGCTTCATCGACCTGCTGGCGATGCACAAACTGAACGTCCTGCATCTTCACCTCACCGACGATCAGGGGTGGCGGCTGGAGGCGCCCGGGTGGCCGCGTCTGGTCGAGGTCGGAGCGTGGCGCCGCGAGAGCATGGTGGGCGCGCGACGGCACGCGAGGGTCGATGGCCGGCCGCACGGCGGCTTCTACACCGGCGAGGACATCGCAGAGATCGTTGCGTTCGCGGCCGATCGGCACGTGACCGTCGTCCCCGAGATAGACATGCCCGGTCACATGCGGGCCGCGCTCGCCGCGTACCCGGATCTCGGGAACACCCCCGAGACACGCGAGGTGTGGACGGGGTGGGGGATCTCGCCGCACGTGCTCTCAGTCTCCGATCGCGCGCTGGCGTTCTGCCGCGATGTGTTGGACGAGGTGTGCGACCTGTTCCCGAGTCAGTACGTCAGCATCGGTGGCGACGAGTGCCCGACCGACGAGTGGAGTGCGAGCCCCGAGGCGAAGGCTCGAGTGCGTCGGGAAGGCCTGACGGGGCCTGAGGGTCTGCAGCCGTGGTTCACCCAGCAGATGGCGGGGCATCTCGCCGCGCGAGGTCGACGGCTGCTCGGCTGGGACGAAATCCTGGCCGGCGCTCCCCCCGGCGCGACCATAGCGGCGTGGCGTGGCCCGTCGGCGACGGTCGCCGCGGCCCGCGCCGGCCACGACGTGATCGCCTGCCCGGACACGTCGGTCTACCTGGATTACCGGCAGGCGACCCATCCCGACGAGCCGGTGCCGGTCGGGACTCTGCTCACCTTGGAGGATGTGTACGCGTTCAACCCGGTGCCGGCCGAACTCGACGGGACCGAGGCGGGCCGGGTCATTGGTTTGCAGGCCAACGTGTGGACCGAGCACATGGACTCGGCGCGGGTGGTGGATTACATGACCTTCCCGCGACTCTGCGCCATCGCCGAGGTGGCCTGGAGCGGTCCGGGCCACGACGTCGGCGACTTCGCCGGGCGGCTAAGAGTGCACAAGGGCCGACTGCGGTCGTACGGGGTGGAGTATCGCCGCGATTCCGGCCCTCTGCCGTGGCAGACCCGGCCGGACGCCCGCGGCTGGCCACGCTAGCCCCGATCCGCTGTTGCTGTCCGGGCGGGACGAAGCGCGCCGAGTAGACGCCGGCCAGGATCAGGAGGCCGCCGAGGACGAGTCCGCCGGTGACCGGTTCGTCGTCGAGCCGTGCCGACAGCACGACGGTGACGAACGGGATGAGTACGAAGGTGTACGCCGCGCGCGATGCGGCCCAGTAGCGCAGGACCACCAGATAGAGAACGAAGACGACGACCGAACCGACGACCACTAGATAGGCGATCGCGACCCACGTCTCGATCCGCTGCGGGAACGCGAGCGGGTCGCCGACGAGCCTTGATGCGAGGAGCAGCATGATCGCTCCCGCCGTCAGGCCGGCGGCGTTCATCGTCACCGGATGTACGCGCGGGAACCTTCGCACCAAGACGAGCGCTTGCGCAAAGCACACCGCACCGCCCGCAACCGACAGCAAAGAGAGCAGCGGCACCGCCTCCCGTAATGGGGAACGGGACATCAAGGCCACCCCGGCGAGCGCAAGAAGTGTGCCGACGACGGCCGCGGCATGGATGCGCTCCTGACGCCAGAGCACGGCGAGCAGCAGCGTTGCCAGCGGTACCAGCGCCAGCAGAGTTTGGCCAAGCCCGGCGGGCACGTGCACCAGCCCGTAGTAGATCAGAGCAAAGCCGGCGCCGAAGTTGAGTAGCCCGTACAGCAGCGAGCCGGTCAATGCCCGTCCGCGCGGGAATGGCAGCCGCATGACGGCCATAACCGCCAAGAGCACTGCTGCGGCCAGCACGAACCGCAGGCTTGCTCCCCACAGCGGAGCGAGCTCGCGGTTGCTGAACCGGATACCGACTGCGTTCCCGCCGGCGAGCACGGCCTGCGTCACGAATGCGGCGAGTGCCACCCGATCGCCGTCGGCGGACATGACCGCACGCTACGCCCCCGGGCCGACGTGCGAAACTGGCGCTATGTGCTATGGCGATGACGCTCGCCCACCAGCGCCGCCGGTCCGCGGGCCGGTCGGGGATCATGGCGATCTGGTGCTGACATCGGCTGACGGGACGCAGTTCGGGGCGTACTATGCGCGTCCCGCAACCGGATCCATTTTCGCGGTCGTCATCCTTCCCGACGTACGAGGGCTGCACTCGTTCTACAAGGAACTCGCGCAGCGCTGCGCCGAAGGCGGCCTGCACGCGGTGGCGGTTGACTACTTCGGTCGAACGGCCGGAGTGGGTGACCGGGACGAGGAGTTCCCGTTTCGCGAGCACGTCGAGAGGACGGAGCCGGCCAAGATCGCCGAGGATGTGGGCGCTGCCGTGGCATGGCTGCGCCAGCGGCCCGGCGTACACACGGTATTTACGGTCGGGTTCTGCTTCGGCGGGTCTGCGTCCTGGGCGCAGTCCGCGGCGGGCCACGGACTGGCCGGCTGCATGGGCTTCTACGGCAACCCGGCGCGGGTGGCGGATCTCGTACCAATGATGCGTTCGCCGTTGCTGATGCTCGCGGCGGGAGCGGACTTCACGCCGGTCGAAGCGGTCGAGGCTTTTGCCAACGAGGCTCGGGCCGCTGGTACCTCGGTCGAGGTGCACGTCTTTCCGGGTGCGCCGCACAGCTTCTTCGACCGATCCTTCGCGGAACATCGCGAGGCATGCGACGAGGCTTGGCGGGTCATGCTCGGCTTCATCGAACGATGCTCCACAAGGGAGTAATATGAACATCATCACGCGGGGGTTCAGCGGGCGGGGCCGACAAGACGACAAGCTGCCGCCCGGACAGTATCTGACCGATGACTTTCCTGTGCTTTCAGCCGGGCCCACGCCTCGGGTCTCCTTGGATCAGTGGGAGTTCGGCATCACCACCGAGACCGGGCAGCGGCGCCAATGGAGCTGGCCGGCATTCGTCGAGTTGCCGAGCGAGACCGTGACGGTCGACCTCCACTGTGTGACGAAGTGGTCGAAGCTGGGCACGACGTGGCGGGGCGTCAGCATGGACACGCTACTGGCCGATGTGGAGAGCGCCGGCGATTTCGCGCTGGCGCACTCGTACGGCGGCTACACAGCCAACCTTCCGCTCGAGGATCTCGTCGATGGCAAGGCGTGGGTGGCCTACGAATACGACGGCGAGCCGCTCGCGCCGGAGCACGGTGGGCCGGCCAGACTTCTCGTACCGCACCTGTATCTATGGAAGAGCGCGAAGTGGGTTCGAGAGATCCAGCTCCTCCTGCAGGACGAGCAGGGGTTCTGGGAGAGCGCCGGCTATCACAACTACGGTGACCCATGGCGCGAGCAGCGGTACTGGGGCGACTGACCTGGCAGGTCGCGACGGTCAGGGCGTTTTCTACGGAGACCGCCGTGGCCCGGACGCTCACGCTCGACGTGCCCGACTGGCCCGGTCACGTCGCCGGCCAGCACGTCGACGTCAGGCTGACTGCCGAGAACGGCTACTCCACCCAGCGGTCCTATTCGATCGCCTCCGCACCGGACAGTTCCACGGTGGACCTCACCGTGCAGCGCGTGCCCGATGGTGAGGTCTCGCCCTATCTGGTCGATGTCGCGGCGTCGGGGGACCGCTTCGAGTTGCGCGGACCGGTGGGTGGCTATTTCACCTGGCAGCCTGCCGACGACTCGCCTGTGCTGCTGGTCGCGGGCGGGTCAGGAATCGTGCCGTTGATGTCGATGATCCGGGCCAGGGCGGCGGTTTCGAGCCGAGTGCCGTTCCGGCTCGTCTACTCGGTCCGGGATCCGGACACGCTCATCTACGGAACGGAACTCGCCCGTCGGGGGCGAGATGACAAGGGCCTGGACGTCGCGCACGTCTACACCCGAACCGTGCCCAAAGGTTGGGCGCATCCTGCCGGTCGGATCGACGCCGCCAGGCTAGCCGAGACCGGCTGGCCGCCCGACTTCGAGCCGGCTTGCTATGTGTGTGGGCCGACAGGGTTCGTGGAGGCGGTGGCGGACCTGCTCGTGGCGGCCGGGCACGCGCCGGAACGGATCAAGACGGAACGATTTGGACCGAGTGGGGGTTGAGATGACGGACGAGTGGGTGGACGGGAACGAGCTCGCGGGCGCTCTGCGGGAGGTCTTCGCGGTAGACGTTACCGTCGCACGTGGACGGTGCGTGGGCTGCGGGCGCGAGGGTGCTGTCGCAGAGGCGCAAGTGTTCGACCGGGCACCCGGATGGGTCGCTCGATGCCCAAGCTGCGAATCGGTGCTGCTGCGCCTCGTGCGCGGCTCCGACCGGGCGTGGCTCGACCTGCGCGGCGTCACGTGCCTCGAGTTTCCTCTACCTGAAGCAGTGTGACCGGAGTCGGCTAGGAGACTGCTGAACAATTCGGCGTGTTGATCCGCTGCTGGGCGTCCACGGTGTCCGATCATGATCGTGTGCAGGGGATGTCTCGTGTTGATCGCGAGTTGCTAGACGCGCAGGCGTTGGTGGGTCATCTTGTGCCGGCTCGGTCGGTGTATGCGTTCCTGGCCGAGCACCGCAGCGTGCTGTTCCCGGATGGGATGTTCGCCGACCTGTTCGGCTCGGGGCGGGGGCGGCCCAGCGTGCCGGGTGAAGTGATCGCGTCGGTGTTGGTTCTGCAGTCGCTCCAGGGATTGTCTGATCGGGACGCGGGCGAGGCGTTGCGGTGTGATCTGCGCTGGAAGGTCGCGTGCGGACTGCCGCTGGATCATGTTGGCCTGCATCCGACCACGTTGACCTACTGGCGGGCTCGGCTTCGCGCCTCGCCTGCGCCGCAGCGGATCTTCGACGCGGTCCGGGAGGTGATCGACGCGACCGGTGTGCTGAGCGGACGCAACAGGCGGGCGTTGGACTCGGTCGTGCTCGACGATGCGGTGGCCACCCAGGACACGGTGACCCAGTTGATCGCCGCGGTTCGGCGGGTGCGCCGCGACGTGCCCGGGGCGGCGGAGTTCATCGCGGAGCAGTGTCACGCCCATGACTGGGACGATCACGGCAAGCCGCGCATCGACTGGGACGACACCGCCGCTCGGGAGGCGTTGATCTCCGCGTTGGTCGTCGACGCGCTGGCCATCGTCGACGCGTTCGCCGGGGCGGAGATGGACGAGCGGGCCGGGCAGGCGTTGGCGCTGTTGGCGTTGGTCGCCGGGCAGGACGTCGAGCCGGCCCAGGACTCCGATGGCACCGATGGCAGGTGGCGCATCGCTCGGCGAGTCGCCCCGGACCGTGTGATCTCCACTGTGGACCCGGAGGCGCGTCACGTGCACAAGACGGTGCACCAGCGCCAGGACGGCTTCAAGGCACATGTGGCGGTCGAGCCCGACACCGGGATCTTCACCGGTGTCGAGCTGGCCAAGGCCGCCGGTGACGACAATCACGAAGCCGTGATCGGGGCTCGGCTGCTCGACGGCGAGGGCGACAACCTCGAAGTCTTGGGCGATTCGGCCTATGGCACCGGCGACATGCGGGCCGCATTGGACCACGCCGAACACACCGGCGTGATCAAGCCGCCGCCGCTGCGTCCGGCCGTGCCGGACGGGTTCAGTATCGACGACTTCGAGGTCAACGAGGACGCCGGCGAGGTCACCTGCCCGGCCGGAAACACCCGGCCGATCACGCCCAAACGCAGCGTCGTGTTCGGCAAGCTGTGCGCCGGCTGCCCGCTGCGGGAGCGCTGCACCACGTCGAAGAAGGGTCGGAGCCTGCAGCTGCATCCCCACCACGCCCGGCTGCGCAAGGCCCGCCATGACTGGGCGAACGACCACGACCTTCGCGAGACCTACCGCCAACACCGGCCAATGGTGGAACGCTCCATCGCCTGGCTCATCGGCGTGCGCGGCCGCAACCGCCGCGTGCCCTACCGCGGCGTCACCGCCAACAACTGGTGGATCCACACCCGAGCCGCCGCGCTGAACCTGCGACGGCTTCTCAACCTCGGCCTGACCCGCCACCAAAACGGCTGGGCGCTGGCCATAGCTTGACCATAACCGCCGCCAAGGCATAGACCTGACCATGACGGGTGGGCGAGCTCGTTGTCCAGCACCACGCTGTGACCTACCGCCGCAAGCCGGCGCTTGGGACCCCGCCCCGTCACCCAGCAGTCAGGCACCAACCAAACTGCCCAGACGCCTTTGATCAGCAGTCTCCTAGGAGACTGCGATCGCGTTGCCGTACTGCTTCGTGCATCCGGCGCGCGAATAGATGCCACCGGCGACCGTCGGGTAGCGCGGAGCGGGATTGATCAGCACGTCCCACACATCGGTAATGGTGTTCATACACGCATCAGCGCCGTCGACCGTTCCGCCCTCGCCGTTAATCCAGACGTCGAGCCATGTGGTTGCCGGGGTTGGAAAGCCAATGTGGCACGGCCCATTCTGCGGCCTCGAGCCGTCGCCGCAGGAGTCCTCGACGATGAAGTACCGACGGAGATTGGGTATGTAGAGCCGGGTGCCGGCGGGCCAGTCCAGGGTGTCGCGGCCGTTGACGATCGAGTGTCCAACCGCGACGGTGATCGGATCGATGTACGTGCCGGTTCCGCCCGCGCTTTGGCGCAGCACCGGATGGGAGATCGCGGCCGACCCGGGCGGCGTGTTGTCGAAGTACGAATATCCCGTGATGAACGCCTTCACCGTTCGCTGGCCTGCGGGCGGCCTGGCCGGATTCGTGGGCGACGGCTTGGGCGTTGTTGCCGAGGTCGACGTGGAAGTGGCAGAGGCCGGCCCGTCCGACGGGCTGGGCGGGTTGCCGGATCGCGCCGCATCTGCCTGCGGCATCGCCGGTGCGTCGTGGTCGTCGAATGCTGTCGGTGCGGCGGACGAAGCAGAGTCACCAACGTGCGCGGCCACCGCGAACCCCAACCCAAGCAGCACTGCTAGGCCGACCAAGCCCACCAGGACTCGACCACCGACTCCGCGGGTAGCAGTCTCGCGTGCCACGTCGATGTGCGGTCGGGTCACCGAGGTCTCCGATCTGCGCTGTGCCCGGGGAGAGGGGCGGTGGCATCAGACAATGCCGCTGATCCGGGTGAAAGGCAACGTTTGCTCGGCGATCGTGAAGGGCGTCACGGCCGTCGCTGGGCCGGTCTCCGTCCGGCCGGCGCGATGGCGACTGACCTTGGGCATTCCCGACATGCCCGACTTGCGGGAGTCGAGTGATCACCGAGGCGAGTAGATCATGGGGAATCTCGAGGGGCCGCGATGCGTTTCCCAGGTGAGCGGACGCCGCCGAAGATCAGACCGCCGAAGATCAGTCAGTTGTCTCATGTGGATGGTCATAGCGCGGTGAAGCAGGGTCGCGCCGGTTCGAAATATTCTTGCCAGTGCGCCGTTCCGGTCGTACCTTTGAAGCAGGTCACGTCAGAAGGAGGAGTCAAGGTGTTGTGGTCGAAGGCCAACCAGCCGCAGCGAGAATCGCGCAGCGGCCGGCCGACCACGCCCTTCCTCGGGCTGGTCTGTGACCACGCCGATGAGCTGATTCAGGGCCGGTGGCGCCGCTGAGGTGCGTTTCTCGTACCGACGCCGCCCACCCGAATCCGGGGCAGGGCGGCTTTTTCGTCGCTCGGCAGGACGCTCAACATCGGGTGACGCTCAACATCGGGTGACGACCTGACATATGGGCGAGGTGCAACTGGTTGCACGGCGGTCTCACAATGACGCGTTGATCGCCTCCGGCGAAGGCCGTAGCTAGCAGGTTCGAGCCCTGCCGCCCGCGCGTATCCCGGCATGCCGGGAACCCGTTCATTGAGAACTCCACAGCGGACAGCAGAGCCCCGACCACGCCACGGGTCGGGGCGATCTGGGACGAGGGAGACGGAAACCCGTCTGCTTTGGAAGCAGAAGACACCGCGTTCGACTCGCGGGTCCCAGACTCATGTCCTCTTGGCGTAACGCGGCAAGCGCGGCCGGCTGAAACCCGGCAGGTCTCCGTTCGACTCGGGGGGAGGACACCGAGGCGTGGACACGCAAGGACCGTTGGAGTAGTGGTCATCTCGCCAGGCCCTCAACCTGGAGATCGCCGGTTCGAATCCGGCACGGTCTACGCCATCGTGCGGATCTGGTGAGGCTGGTGCTCACGTCGGTCTTCCAAACCGAAGACGCGGGTTCGATCCCCGCGGTCCGTTCGTTTGCCCTGGTAGCCCAACGGTAGAGGCGGCCGGTTCAAGCCCGGCTCAGTGCGGGTTCGACTCCTGCGCAGGGCACGCTGTGCCTCCGAATTGCTGTGCCTTCGAAGCTCACGTGGTCAAGCGCCGTCCCGGTACGACGGAGGGAGCGGGTTCAACTCTCGCCGAAGGCTCGCATGCGGTTGTAGCACAACGGAAGTGCGTCTCCTTGCCGAGGAGAAGACCGGGGTTCGATTCCCCGCTGCCGCTCCAACCACGGGTACGAATGAGGGAAGGAGGACCCGGTGGACGCCGTGCTCGTGCTCAATGCCGACCTAGGGCCACTGCACCGGGTCAGCCTGCGCCACGCCATCCGGATGCTATGCCGCCAGGTCGCGGTGGTGCACGAGGCCGAACCGGACAGGCAATTCGGCATCTTTCCGCTGCCACGGGTGCTGCGCCTCATTTCGTACGTCGTGACGAAGTGGCGCTACACCGCCGGCCCGGCATGGTCCCGCCGCGGTGTGCTCGCCCGCGATGGTGGCCGCTGCGTCTACTGCGGGGCGGCGGCGACGACGATCGACCACGTCCTGCCAGTCTCGAGGGGCGGACGCAACACATGGCTCAATACCGCGGCCGCGTGCGGCGGCTGCAATCAGCGCAAGGGCGATCGCACCCCCGCGGAGGCGGGCATGGTGCTGAGGTACAAGCCGGCGGCCCCGACGTGGACGTCGCTCGCCCACCGCTGACCGACCGGCGGGCCCCTACCCGCCCGCCGGTCGCCAATGAGAACTGAGGTAACTCGGTAGCCTGACGGGCCCTGAACCCGTTTGTGGAGGTTCGAATCCTCCGTTCTCAGCTC
The DNA here is from genome assembly GCA_045403155.1 of Micromonosporaceae bacterium. Taxonomy (GTDB): domain Bacteria; phylum Actinomycetota; class Actinomycetes; order Mycobacteriales; family Micromonosporaceae; genus JAXIPB01. The sequence goes on along the minus strand of JAXIPB010000088.1, from coordinate 1,598 downwards.
ACTGCCCACGTAGCCCAACGGGGAGAGGCGCCAGGTCGAGAGCCTGGTCACGTGCGCGTTCGAGTCGCGCCGCGGGCACGCTTAGGAAACAGCGCCGACGGAGCACGACGGGTCGTGCGGTCGCCTTGTAAGCGACAGGGAGCAGGTTCGAGACCTGCCGTCGGCTCGTGCCAACGCAGCACGACCGGTCGTGCATCCGTTTCGTAATCGGAAGGCAGTCGGTTCGAGTCCGACCGTTGGCTCTCCACGTTCTTCGTAGTCACGCGGGCGACGCACAGGTGTGCAGTGCTGCCTTGCAAGCAGCGCATGCTCGGTTCGATACCGAGGTTGTCCACGACGGAAAGGTATGAGCCCGGGTAGCGCAAATGGTAGGAGGCAGCGCGCTTAGAACGCGTCCAGTGCAGGTTCGAATCCTGTCCCGGGTACGCACGGTGTCGTAGCTCAGGTGGTGAGAGCGCCAGCCCGTCAAGCTGGAGGTCGCGGGTTCGAACCCCGTCGACGCCGCCAATGGAGAGTTGGCCGAGTGGTAAGGCTGCGGCGTGCTAAGCCGTCGACGGGGTCACACCCGCGGGGGTTCAATTCCCTCCCTCTCCGCCATCCCCGCCGTCGCCCACTGGTCAGGGCGCCCCTCTGATAAGGGGGAGGCAGTGAGTTCGATTCTCACCGGCGGGACCGCGCCCCTGTAGCTCAACGGAGGAGCATCGGTTTACGAAACCGTCATATGCAGGTTCGACTCCTGTCAGGGGTACGTACGGAGGGTGGCGCCCGGCGGCGGGCAACCGGTCTCGAAAACCGGGCCGGGGTAGCACCCGAAGGTTCGACTCCTTCACCCTCCTCCACGCGCCGGTAGCTCAGCGGCAGAGACAACCGCCTCTTAAGCGGTGGGTCGAGGGTTCGAGTCCCTCTCGGCGTACTCGAGCGTCACCTTCGATGAATGTAAAAGTGGGTTCGAGCCCCGCACGCGCGACCATTCCGATGTCGCCCAACCGGTAGGGCCCGCGGCCGTTAACCGCGTGATCGAGGTTCGAGTCCTCGCATCGGAGCAGCGATCGTGATCGTGTTTGGTTCTGCCAGCGGGAGCCGGTCAATCCCACGCGATCGCTCGTCAAGCCCGTGTAGCTCAACGGAAGAGCGCTGGTCTTACAAACCGGAGGCCGGAGGTTCGACACCTCCCGCGGGTACGCATGGTGGCTGTAGCTCAACGGCAGAGCGCCCGGCTGTGACCCGGGAGGCAATCGGGTCGGCACCGATCAGCCACCCCACGTGGGCGCGCCGACGCTGGAGGGTCGGGCCCGGCTGTAACCCGGGTGCACGTGCTTAGGGAGTTCGAATCTCTCCGCCCACACGATCACCGGGAGCAATCGTCAAGACCTGTGGATGGGAAATCTTGATTAGGCCGCCTTGGTGAGATGGCGGGTGTTGCGTTCGACTAGCTTGCCCCGCTTGAACGTGGCGAAGGCGCGTACGAGTGCGACGAGGTGGGGTGCGTTGACCGCACGCCAGCGGGCCTGTGCCGCTTCGATGAGCTTGAACGCCATTGCGATGCCGGCGGCCTTCGAGCCCGGTCCCTTGGTGACCTTGGTGCGGTGCCGGACGGT
>JAXIPB010000126.1:0-42587 GCA_045403155.1 Micromonosporaceae bacterium | reverse complement strand
GTCAGCGTGGAGCGACTGCTAGTCCTGCTGCCACCGGGCACGCGGGCGATCACCGACCAGCGCGGCGGGCTGGAGGTCAAGACGGCCGCCGGCACCGGCACGCTCAACGCCTGGATGCTGGACTACCAGAACCCGATCGCGGCCGGAATCCTGCGGCCGCTGTCGGGGCGCGCACCGGCCGCGGTGGACGAGGTCGCGCTCACGCCCGGCGCGGTGCAGCGCCTCGGCGTCGACCTCGGCGGCACCGTGACCCCAACCGACGGCGAGGGGCCGTTACGGGTGGTGGGCCTGGTCGAGGACCCGACCGACCTGAGCGCCGGGATCATCGTGCTATCGCCCGGCGCCCGTACGAGCAAGGAGCGGTGGCAGACCGCCTGGCTGGTGGACACGCCCGACCCGGTGACCTGGGATCAGGTGCGGCAACTCAACCAGCGCGGGGTCGTCGCGGTCTCCCGGCACGTGCTGGCCACACCGCCGCCGGCCGACGACCGGTTCCCGCCGCCGGAGGACGCGACCGTGCTGTCGCCCACCCTGGCCGGGTTCATCGCCGGACTGGCCCTCCTCGAGATCATCCTGTTGGCCGGCTCCGCGTTCGCCGTCGGCGCTCGGCGGCGCCGCCGCGACCTCGCGCTGGTCGCTGCGTCTGGCGGGACCGTGGCCCATATCCGCCGCATCGTACTGGCCGACGGGGTGGTGCTGGGCGCCTGCGGCGCCCTGGTCGGGCTGACCGTGGGCATCGGCACGGCCGCGATTGCCCGGCCGTTCCTCGAGGAGCAGCTGGTCCACGCCCGGGCCGGCGCGTTCCGGGTGTTCCCGCTGGCGTTGGCCCTGCTGGCCGGCCTCGCCGTGTTGACTGGCGTACTGGCTGCGCTGCTGCCGGCCTGGATCTCGGCCCGGCAGGACGTGGTAGCCGCGCTCGCCGGCCGGCGCGGCGTCACCCGGACGCGGCGGCGCTGGGTCGCCCTCGGCCTCGGCCTATTCGCGGTCGGCGGCGTGATGGCTGGTGTCGGCGCGTCCCAGGCCGCCACAACGATCATCCTCAGTGGATTGATTATTGGTGAGATTGGCCTGGTGCTGTGCATGCCGGCCCTGGTCGGTCTCGTCGCCCGCCTCGGCCGGTGGCTGCCGCTCGCGCCACGGATCGCCCCTGCGTGACTCGTCGCGCAACCGCACCGCCGCCGCGCCGGCCGTCTCGGCGGTCATGGCGGCGGTCATCGGCAGCCTGGTGGTCGGCGTGGTGCTGGTCGCTGACACCCAGCGCAACAGCAACGACTACCACTCGGCCAGCCGCTCCGGCGACGTGATCATCGAACGGTCGGCCAAGCTCGGACTCAGCCCGGCCGAGGAGGCCAAAGCCACCGCGGACGCACTCGTCGCCCTGCGGGCCATCACGCCGGTCGACCACGTGTACCAGGTGGGTGTACCCACCTGCCCGGGCGGCACGGACTGCTTCGTCAACCCCACTGCGACACCGGCGAAGCAATGCCCATATGACCCGGAGGTGCTGCGCCGCGACGCGAACGCCGAGGAGCAGAAGGCCGCCCGCCAAGACTCGCGCTGCGAGGGCCTCGGCATCCTGTACCGGTACTTCGACAGCACGTACGGGTACGGGTACACGCTGATCGTCGAGGATACGGCGGTGGGCGCCTTGACCAACCTCCCGCCCGAGGATGCCGCTGCGGCCGCGGCAGCCCTGCGCGCCGGACAGGTGTTTGTGGACAGTCCCCGGTACCTCGACCGCGATCAGGTCACCCTGCGGATCACGGCTCTGGACCTGCTATCCGGGTCGAAGAACGAAGAGACTCGCACCGTTCGGGCGACGGCCTTCGCACCGACGCACCGTCCACAAGCGCCGCTGACGCTGATGACCCCGGCCACCGCGCGTTCCCTGGGCGTGCAGTCGACGACGTCGTTCACCATCGTCACCACCATCCGGATGCCGACCGTGGCCGAACAGGACCGGGTGCAGGCGGCAATGGGCGGTCGCGGTCGCGTGTACGTCGAGCGGGGCCTTCAGCCCGGCTCGAACCTGCCCGCGCTGATCGCCCTCGCCGTCGTGGCCGGCGTCATCACGGTGGGCGCGGCCGCAATCTCGACCGCACTCGCCGCCACCGACGGCCGCGCCGACCTCGGTACCCTAGCCCGGTGGGCGCATCTCCGCGGATACGCCGGGTCTTGTTGCTGTCGCAGGCCGGCCTCATCGCCGGACTGGGTTCCCTGCTCGGCGCGGTTGCCGGGCTGGGCGCCGCGGTGGCAGTGCTGCTCGCCGTCAACCAGGGGCTGGCCGACGTCTGGCCGGCCCCTACTCCGTACCCGATCATTGTCCCCTGGCCAAACGTCGCGGCTGCCGTGGTCGTCGTTCCGTTCGTGGCCATGCTCGGCGCGGCTGTGCTCACCCCGTCCCGCCTACCCATTGAGCGCCGTCTCGCGTTATCGCCGGACCCGACGGTCTCGCGGATGGCTGGTCGCGATGGGTGATGTCGGCCCGGGTGGCGGGCTCAGTGTTGTTGGTGAAGAACAGTCACTGCACCCTGGTGCTGCACGGGAACGAACGCCACGTCCGGGATGCTGTTGATCACGGCGTCAACCGCCGGGTTGCGGGAGATGGCGAAGTAGAGGAGCGTCCCGACCTTGCCCACCGCGCCGATGATCTTCTCGGCAGAAAGGCCGAGTCGCCGGCGAACCTCTCACCGCTGAGCATGTACGCGCACATTCGGAAAATGTGAGCGAACGCGCACTGAGTTCATGATGCGAAGGAACGTGCACATCGTTTATGATCGGAACGTACGCGCACACAAGTGGGGTGACGATGCGCCTCAACTCCAGCCGGGATCTCGGACTGTACGTCAGGGACCGCCGCAGGCGGCTTGGCATGACCCAGGCCGAGCTCGCAGCGTCCGCGCAAGTGAGCCGGCGCTGGCTGTCCGACCTGGAGGCCGGCAAACCGACGGCAGAGGTTGGCCTCGTGTTCAAGGTGCTGCACGCCCTCGACGTCGCCCTGCACGCCTCGCCCGTGGTGTACGGTCCTGGCGATATCGACCTCGACGACGTTCTTCGTGGCCAGCGCCAGCTCGGCGGATCGGGGACCGGCCGTGGCCGATGATCGAGAGCTTGTCGTTCTAATCCAAAGGCGCCGCGCTGGCCTCGTCGCGATGAATGCCCAGGGTCGTTTTGCCCTGTCGTACGACGAGGAGTATTCGGCCACGAGAAACCCGACCCCACTCTCGTTGTCGATGACTCTCGTCCAGCGCGACCATGGTGACGGCCCAGCGCGGGCGTTCCTCTGGGGTCTGCTGCCCGACAACGAGCAGGTGCTCCAGCGGTGGGCTCAGACCTACCAGGTGTCGGCACAGAACCCGTTCGCCCTGCTGCGCTACGTCGGCGAGGACTGCGCCGGGGCCGCCCAGTATGTCCGGCGAGAACGCATGGACGCCCTCGTGGCCGACAGAGGCGAGATCCGGTGGCTCGACGCGGACGAGGTGGCCGAACGACTGCGCCTTCTGCGCCGAGACCCCACGGCGTGGCACACGTCCGACACCGGTCAGTTCAGCCTGGCCGGTGCCCAAGCCAAAACCGCCATGTACTTCGACACGAATACTGGAAGGTGGGGCGAACCCCAAGGCGCAATTGCCACGACGCACATCCTTAAACCAGCCGTCATCGGGCTGGACGACCACGACCTGAACGAGCACCTCTGCCTGCGCGCTGCCAACTTGATAGGTCTGCCAGCCGCATCGTCCTACGTCGGCCGATTCGGGTCCGAGCGGGTGATCGTGGTGGAACGTTACGACCGCCTCCGGCACTCCGATGGCACGATCACGCGGATCCACCAGGAGGACATGTGCCAGGCGCTCGGCCTGCCGCCAACAAGCAAGTACCAGAACGACGGCGGTCCCACGCCTGAGCAGATCATCACCATCCTGCGGAACAACGTCTTCCCAGCATCGGCGGCGACCGCGGCCGTGAACCATTTCGTCGACGCCCTCGCCTACAACTGGATCATCGGCGGTACCGACGCCCACGCCAAGAACTACTCCGTGCTCCTTGCCGGATCGCAGGTTCGGCTCGCCCCGCTGTACGACATCGCCAGCGCGCTGGCCTACGACGACATGTACGTACCGAAGCTGCGTATGGCGATGAAGATCGGCGGCGAGTACGGCATCGAAGCCGCAAGCGGGCGCCACTGGCGACGATTCGCAGAAGCCAACAAGCTCGACCCGCACGAGACCATCGCGCGCATCGACGATCTCGCATCGCGATCGCCCGACGCTTTCGCTACCGCTGCTAGAGACAAGTCGGTTCGTGCGCTGCGAAGCCGGCTGCCGGCCAGCCTGGCCGACCGCATCGCAACACGGGCCGCTCAATGCCGAAAGAAACTGAAGAAATAGACGCAGTGGCCGATGCCAGGATTGCCGCGAGTGGAGGTGGTGCCGTGACTCACTTCGCGGCGCACTGGGCGATTCGGACCCGGCGACCCGATTTCACGAGACGATCGACATCGGATATGAACTGGCGCGGCGACCGAGATGAACTCTCTTAGCGCCGCACGCCCGTCTGGGCGTCTGGCGAGGCACCCGCAGCGAGTCGCTGGTTAGTCCGAGCTTAGGAAGTCCAGCACCGGTGCGGCGTCGGGCGGCAGGAGGTGCCCGGCGTCGGGCAGCGCATGCACGATCGCGTGCGGCGCCGTCTGCGCGAGCCGCCGAATGGCCTGACGGGCGTCGAGCATCGCATCCTGCTCGCCGACGACCGCGAGCACCGGCATCGCCAACCTGCGCAGCGCCGCGTCGTCGAAACGCGGTATCGGGCCGAGTCGCGGCTTGAAGTGTTTGAAGGCCAGCGACGCCATCGCCGCTACCGCCGCGAGGGTCCGCGCCGCCTCTGGTGTCGCCGGCGCCCGGCGGGCCACCGGCCCGAGCGTGAGTACCAAGCCGAGACGCCGTCCCCGTGCGCCGAAGAGGCTGAGCAGCCCGGCGGCGACCGGTGTCGCCAGCCTGCGCCGGCCGATGCCGCTCGGGTTGAGCAGGACCAGTTTGGTGACCCGATCCGGCCGCCGAATCGCGTAATCGAGCGCAAGCCAGCCGCCGAGCGACACGCCAATAAGCGCGGCCGCAGGTAGGTCGAGCCCGTCCAGAACATCGTCGAGCCAGCGGGCGTATGCGTCGCCGGCCAGCGGCGGCCGCGACGGTGCGCTCAGGCCCGGCTCGCCGATGACATCGACCGCGTACACCCGCAGGCCCCGCGCCCACGCACCGATCTGGCCGAGCCACATCGCCGTGTTCGCGCCCGAGCCCTGCAACGCCAGTACCGGTGGCGCGTCGCGCGGACCGCAGGCGAGGACGAACGTCTCGCCCTCCCCGGTCGGCAGCACGAGTCGCTGCGCCGCGACGGGCCATTGGTCGAGCAGCTCCAGGTACCGCTGCCGCACGGCTTGTTCGCCGGCGGTCGAGCGGTAGATGCCGGTCACGTGCCCTCCTCGGTGAGTACTCCGACAAGCCGGAGTACTTCGGCCGCCGAAGCGGCGCCGCCGAAGATGACCACCTTCATGCTTGCGCGCTCTTCGTCGTATCCCGTATGGATGTGGATCCGGTCGTCGCCGTCGCGGGGCCCGCTGACGGCGGCCGTCAGCATGGTTGAGACCCGGTCTGCGGTGGCGCGATCGATCGCGTCGATCTGCACGACGCTCGTCACCTCGACGTGGCGACGGCGGACGGCGGTCTCCCGCGCTGTCGGTGGTACCGGCTGTCCGGTGAACGCTTCGAGGTCGGGGCGCGCGATCCGGTATTGCTTGCCGATGCGGACGGCCTTGAGTCGCCCGTCGCGCACGTAGTTGCGGACGGTACGAACGTGCAGACCGAGTCGCTCGGCGACTTGATCCACCGAGTACAGGTCGCGGGACACGAAGATCCTCTCCATAAACGACGCTAGCGTTCCTTAAACTACCATACTACAGCGCTCTGTAGGGAGGGTTAGGGAGTGATCAGGTTGGTCACGGATGCGGAGCGTGCGAGGATCTGTCGGCTACGAGATCGGAGGACCTCAGCCGGTGACGCTGGGCTCCGGCCGGGCAACACTGAACGCCATGACCAACATGCCCGACGAGACGCTGTACCACCGATTGTTGGGCTGGCACGCTCCGGCGATGCGACGAGCGTTCATCGTGTGCGCGATTGGACTGGTCGTCTGCCTCGCGCTGCTGCCGGTGGTGGCCTGGGAGTTTGCCGTGGTGGGAGGGTGGGACGCCGCAGCGTCTGCACTCCTGCTTTCGGTCTGGCCGATCATCGTGCGAGCGGACGGCATGCGCACCGAGGCCCTGGCCAGCCGCGAGGACGAGACGAACGGCTCCGCCACCGTGATCCTGTTGTCGGCCAGCGTCGCTAGCCTCGTTGGGGTCGGCGTTGCACTGAGCCACGCGAGTCGGACCAGCGGTGCCCCGCGGGTGCTCCTCATCGGCGTCGCCGTGCTGACTGTTGTTCTATCGTGGACGGTCGTCAATACCGTGTACACATTGCGCTACGCGCACCTGCAATACCGCCGGCCCAGTGGGGGCATCGCGTTCGGGGAACCTGCCGAGCCTCAGCGACCCCAATACCGCGACTTCGCGTACGTCGCGTTCACGATTGGCATGACCTACCAGGTCTCGGACACCGCGGTGCGTGATCACCGGACCCGGAGCACGGTGCTCGGGCATGCCCTCTTGGCGTACGTCTTCGGAGTGGTGATCGTGGCGGGTGCCATCAATCTGATCGCCGGCCTCATTCGTTGATAATGGCTGGCGGATGGAGTACGACATGGTCCCGAGATCACGCACATAGACGATGCGATGACCATCCTCATAGGAGCGCCGCCGGACGCTCTACATGCGGAATCCGACCGGTTGCGGCACAGTGATATGTCATGGTCATTCCTGTCCACGACGAGAACCCGGTCCGCCGCACGCCGTGGGTCACGTACCTGCTCGTCGCCGCTAACGTACTGATCTTTCTGCTGACGCCCGCCGCGTTGGCACCGGCCACCGGCGTGCAGGGCATCACGCAGGCAGAGCTGTGCCGGCAGGAGGCGTTCTATGACCGATATGCCGCCATCCCGCGCGAACTGACGAAGAACGAACCCCTTCCGCTCGTTCCGACCGGTGACACCGCGGTCGGCGCGTCGGGTCCGGGATGCGTAGTGCAGCCGCCACGGTACGAGAAGCTCCCGTGGCTATCTGTGCTCTACTCGATGTTTCTGCATGGAGGATGGCTGCACCTACTCGGCAACATGCTCTTCCTATGGATCTTCGGCAACAATGTCGAGGATCGCTTCGGCCATCTTGGCTTCGCATTGTTCTACGTCCTGTGCGGATACGTCGCGGCGTACGGGTTCGCCTTCGCCAACCCAGACCTCGCGGATCCGCTCGTGGGTGCATCCGGTGCAATCGCTGGCGTCTTGGGCGCCTATCTCGCGCTCTATCCCCGCGTGCGGGTGTGGAGCCTGGTCCCGTTCCTGTTCTTCATACCGCTGCGCCTGCCGGTCTGGCTCGTCTTGGGTCTCTGGTTCCTCATCCAATGGGCATACTCGGTCGGATTCGCGGTGTCGGAGGCGGGCGCGGTTGCCTACCTCGCCCATGTAATCGGGTTCGTCCTCGGCTATCTGATCGCTCGTCCGTTCCGCCAGCCCAGCCCACCGGACTACCGAACGCAACGCCCGCGAGGGTACGAGCGATGACGACGGCTATAGCGCAGCGATCCCGCACCTGGCAGGCTCGCCATTGCGTCGGCAACGCGACTGGAATTCGTCGTATTTGGAGTGGCTTCGGGCGATATCGATAGGACGGCACTAGCTTCGGCGTTGCACAATGAGCGGCACCGATCTGTTGCCCGAAGGAGGTCGAACATGCAACGGATGAAGATGGGGCGGTACGCGCTCGTGATGGCCGCAGCGTTGGCGGCGTCGCTGATGGCCTGCGGCAGCGATGATGGATCAACGACGCCTCCAGGATCGCCGGAGGGCGATGGCGCGTTGGCCGTCGACAACTGCACGCTGCTGACCAACGAAGAGGTGAGCGCGCTCGCGGGCAAGGAACTAGCGGCCACGGAGGACGGCCCGCTTGGGTGTGCCTACGTGGAGTCGGGCGAAGTCGTCGCCGACTTCAGCATCCGGTCCTACCGCCAGGATGGCGACGCCGCGGCCGCGGCGGCAAAGCTCGCGCCTTCGTTGAAGGTGACGCCCATGAACGGGATTGGCGACGAGGCCGTAGCACTGTCCGACTCGGACGGATCCGTGAACTTCCTCATCGCCCGGAAGGGCAACCTCTTCGTCGAACTCGTCATGACCTTCCTTGATGTGGAGGCGGACACCCCGTCGCTGCAGCAGGCTGGCCAGCTGGCCTCGACGGCACTCGGCCGGCTTGTCGACGCGGCCTGACCGAGTCACGCGGCGTTGAGCGTCGTGCCACGGCAACCTGTCTCCGTAAGCTGGGCAGGGAGGTTGTCGTGACCGATGCCGCGCAGTCACACAAGTCGTGGGTCGCCGGAGTGTTCGACCGTGCGGCCCAGACACATGACCGAGTGGGTGTGAATTACCACGACCACTTTGGACTCCGCCTTGTCGAGATCGCCAACCCTCTACCCGGCTCGCCGTGGCTGGATGTCGGATGCGGCCGCGGTGCCGTCCTCGTCCCAGCGCCACAACGGGCCGGCCGCCTGGTCGAGATCGAGCCCCGTGTCAAGCCGGCAGGCCCGGTAGCGTTGGGTCCATTACATTGGCTGAATGGCCCAGCCCAACGCTAGCCGGATCGCCGCCCGGATGCGGTGGGCTATCTTCGCCGTCGCACTGGCACTGACCGCGTGCTCCGGCCCAACTCCGAGACTGAGCGGCGGTCCCGCCGCGACCGCCGGACCATCATCAACGCCGACGCCGACGCCGACGCCAACCGACACGGGCGCGCTGCGCCTCGAGGTCTTCCCCGTGCCGGCGGGCGCGCGTCCCCATGACGTGGCGCCCGCCGCGGATGGAGGTGTCTGGTTCACAGCACAGGGCTCGGGCCACCTCGGGCACCTGGACCCGGCCACGGGCCAGGCAACAATGGTGCCGCTGGGGTCGGGCTCGGCGCCGCACGGTGTCATCGTGGGGTCGGATGGCGCGGCCTGGGTCACCGACGGCGGGCTCAATGCGATCGTACGTGTCGATGCGACCACGCGGGCGGTCAGGCGCTACCCCCTCCCGGCCAGTCGACCCAACGCGAACCTCAACACCGCCACGTTCGATCGATCGGGCGTGCTGTGGTTCACCGGACAGGCCGGGATATACGGGCGGCTGGATCCCGCGACCGGCGCCATGCGAGTTTACGACGCGCCGCGTGGCCGTGGCCCGTACGGAATAGCGGCGACGCCGTCGGGCGAGGTCTACTACGCGTCGCTCGCCGGCAACCACATTGCTCGGATAGACACGGCGACCGGCAACGCCACGGTGATCGAGCCACCAACGCGGTATCAGGGCGCCCGGAGGGTCTGGTCCGACAGTCGCGGGCGCATCTGGGTGAGCGAATGGAACGCCGGCAGGGTGGCCGTCCTTGATCCGTCGACCGGCCAGTGGCGAGAGTGGCGGCTTCCGGGCATCGACCCGCGCGCATATTCGGTTTACGTCGATGACCGCGACCAGGTCTGGCTAAGCGATTTCACCGCGAACACTCTGGTCCGATTCGACCCGGAGACCGAGCGCTTTGCGATCGTGAACCTTCCCGGTGGGACGGCCAACGTCCGACAGATGCTCGGCCGTCCGGGCGAGGTCTGGGGCGCGGCGTCCGCGCAGGATCGTCTGATCGTGGTCCGATTCGGCGGATGAGCCGCTACCTCGCTGCGGGTGGGATCCTCCGTGTCCCCAGCACGGCACATCTCACCAGATCATGAGGTGGTCCGCTCGAGTCGCTCCTTCAGGTTCCGGTAGCTCGTCGGCGCCTGCTTCTCTGCCACCCGCAGCAGGAGTGGCAGCAGTGCTCTGGCTATCCCATTCACCTCGAAATCGAGAGCGAACGTGACGCGCGAGGATGACCCCCCGCTTCGGGGTTCGATCGTGATGATCATGCTTGGCCTGATCGGTCCATCGATACCACGGACCGCCCAGCTCTTCGGTGGATCGGTTCGGGTGATCTGCTGCATCATTGTGCGATCGACACCACCTATCCTGCGAGTCGTCGTGAATCTGGACCTCGCACCGGGTGGGCCGTCCTCAATCCGTACGTTCACGACGTCCTTCTGCCACTCGCCAAACCGCAACGGATCAGTGACGTACGGAAAGACGTCGTCGGGCGGGCGGGCGATCTCGATGTGGGACACGATGGGTGGCACTGGCTCCTCCAAGTCACATCGGCCGGATTTCCTTCGTCATAGTCATGACGGAACGCGACGGGAGAATGTGACCGATGGATGACATCGACTGGTCGAGATCTTCGTCTATGCCGACCGGGCGCGGCTCAGCCGGCTCGACGTCGCGGCGCTCAACAGCTGACACCCGTCGGCCGTAGGCTCAGCGGCCATGGAGTCCTTCATCCATCATCTCGGCGTGAGGCCACTCACAAGGAGAGCCCGTACGCCAACCTGTCGGCGAGTGGGTCGAGCATTCAGCTGACCGACCCGGTCGGCCACGCGCGGCGTGGCAAGGTGCAAGTCGTGGAGGTACGTCGGACGCCGCTCGTCCTGCTGGAGTGCGCGACCGTGCTCTCCGGGACCGGCAACGGCGTTGCGGCGATCGTCCTACCCTGGCTGATCCTCGAACGTACGGGTAGCGCGGTCGCCACCGGTGTGGTCGCCGCGGCGACGTTCGTGCCGTTGCTGCTGTCGAGTCTCGTCGCCGGGACCGTGGTGGACCGGCTCGGTCGGCGGCGATCGGGCGTCATTTCCGATGCCCTGTCCGCAGCGGCCGTCGCCGCGATCCCCGTCGTTGACTGGATGGGCGGCCTGAACCTTTCGACGCTGGTGCTCCTCGCCGTCACTGGCGCGCTGTTCGACCCGGCCGGCTTCAGCGCGAGAGAGGCGATGCTTCCCGCCGCGGCCAGGGCGGCTGGATGGCCGCTCGAGCGGGCCAACGGTGTACACGAAGCGATGTGGGGACTTGCGTTCCTCATCGGCCCGGGCCTGGGCGGACTACTCATCGCGGTTGTCGGCGCCGCGGGCGCGCTGTGGGCGACTGCAGTGGGCTTCGCCTCCTCCGCGGCCATGTTGGCGTTTGTACACGTCGAAGGAGCCGGTCGTCCGGCCGAGCATGAGCGTCCCGCCGGACTGTGGCACGGCACCGTCGAGGGCCTCACGTTCGTGTGGCGGGATCGGCTGCTGCGCACGCTCGCGTTGGTGAGCGGCGTGCTCGTCGCGATCTACCTTCCGATCGAAGGCGTGATACTTCCGGTCTACTTCCAGGCTCAGGACCAACCGGCGCGGCTCGGTCTGCTCATCACTGCGATGAGCGGCGGCGGTGTGGTCGGCGCGCTCGCGTACGGTGCGTGGGGGCGCGGACTCGGGCGCCGTCTGGTGTTCATTGCCGCGGTCGTCGGCACTACTGGGGCTGTCTGCCTCATGGCGCTGCTTCCGCCGTACCCTGTGCTACTGGTCCTTGGGGTCCTGGTCGGGGTGCTGTACGGCCCGGTCAACCCGTTGGTCAATTTGGCGATGCAGGCCCGCACCGAGGAGCGCCTTCGCGGTCGGGTCGTGGGGCTGATGACCTCGAGTACGTACGCCGCCGGCCCTCTCGGATTCCTGCTGGCCGGGCCGCTCGTCCAGTCGCTGGGCGTTCGCGGCGCCTTCTTCGCGCTCGCGGGGCTGCTGCTCGCGGTCGCATTGCTCGCCATTCCAGCCCGCTCGTTGCACGAGCTCGACTCCCTCCAGCCCTCGGCTAACCACACGCCGCAGCAGGATCGCTAGAGCTTCACCCGGGTTGAGAGTCGCACGCCTTCCATGATCGCGGTGATCATGAGATGAGTGTCGCGAACACACGTCGATCATGACCTCCAGGTCATGATCGGCGCTAATGGGGGTGGCGCTCGAATGGGTTAACCGTGGGCTAGGAGCCCCACCGGACAGCAGCGACGGTAGGCCAACAGCGCGTGGCCGAACGGGGCGCCCGACGAGGCGCGGCTCGGCGACGACATAGAACTCGTCCCCACCAAAGTCGAGCAGGTCGTGGTAGATGACCGAGAGTCTCGACTGCCTCGCCGTCTGCACCAGAAGGCGGGCGCTGATGTCATCTGCGTCGATCACCACGGCGTCACCACCGGCGAGCCGCGCCACGGCCCGGTTGCGCCCGTCCCGGACCGATGTAACGACATGATGTGGACGGTTGCGGAAGGCCGGGCCCTTATTGATGGCGAGGAGCACCTTCAGGACGTACGCGTCAGCATCCTCTGCTGCGGTCTGCGGGGCGAGGACGATGATGGAGCGCGCGGCGTTGAGGTTGACCAACTCCAGGTCGGTCAGGTCGAGCGGGCTACCAGTGCGGCAGATCAAACGAGTATTACCGGTCGAGCCCAGCCGGTGACGCAGCCAATCCTCCATCTCAACCTTGTCCTGCTCGGCCAGGATCGTCACGGCCGCCCGCCTCCGGCTGCGGTTCGCTTCGACGAGCTCAGAGACCACTGTGAACACCTGATCGGACCAGCCGAGGATGACAGTGTGGTCGCGCTCGACCACGATGGAGCGGCCCTTGCGTAGCTGCTCGAGTTTGCGATTGAGCCCGCTCGTGAGCAGACCGACGAGGGCACTGACGATGAAGATGCCGCCGAGTGCGAGCAGGAACCACAGGGCGAGTACGGCCAACGTACCGCTGGGCGGCACGGCGAGGCTGAATGTGCTGACGAACGTCTGCCACAGCAGCTCGAAGACGTTCGACGCCTGATCCGAGGGCTGTACGACCGCGAGCGCTCCCGAGACCGCCACGATCAGGAGCGCGGATGCGACGGCGAGCCAGCCGACGAGACTCGGCGTTCCCCTCGACATCGTGTTGTCGAACCAGTAACGCAACCGCGTACCGAGCCGTGCCCGCTGCGCCATCCGCACGAATCCCTTCAAATCGCCAAGCGTTTCCGCGTGGACGATCACGCCGCTGACACACTGTATTGGCTCGTCGGCATTCCTACCTAGACCCGAAATGAGCACGCGAACGGATGTGGGTGGCAATGCCCGGCGGCCAGGCTCGATGGTATGAAGCACGCTGCCGCCCTCGCCGCGGCCACACCCGACACGAGGGATCGCTACATCGACCTGCTCCGCGTCGCGTCGCTGGCCATCGTGATCATCGGGCATTGGTTCATGGCGGTGATCCTCATCGGCCCGGACGGCGTCGTCACGGCGACCAACACGCTTGCTCTGCTGCCCTGGCTGCAACCGGCCACCTGGCTACTGCAAGTAATGCCCGTGTTCTTTCTCGTCGGCGGCTTCTCCCACGCGACCGCATTGGCCTCGCTGGAGCGACGCGGCGGCACGTACGCCGATTTTGTGCGCTCCCGAGCGGGTCGGCTGCTCAGGCCGACCGCCGTCTTCGTCACGGTCTGGTTGGCCTTCGCGCTCGTCGTCGAGCTCACCGGTCACGACCGTGGCGTGCTTCGGCTGGCGACGCAGACCGTCGCCCAGCCGTTGTGGTTCGTCGGCGTCTATCTCGGCGTGGTCGCGCTCGCGCCGGCCATGCTGCGCCTTCACCGCCTTGGCGCGACGGTGCGACTCAAGCTCGGCGGCGCAGCGGTGCGAATCAAGCTCGGTGGCGAGACGGTGCCGATCCTGCTCGGCGGCGCGGCCGCGGTCGTCGACATCGCGCGTTTTGTCTGGGGCGTCCCGGACATCGCGTACCTCAACGTCGCGTTCGTGTGGCTCGCGGCCCATCAGCTCGGGTTCCTCTACGCGGACGGGACGCTGACGCGGGATGGCCGAGCTGGCCGACGCACGGCCATATCCCTGGCGACTGCCGGCCTTGCGGCGATGGCAGCGATGACGGCATTCGGGCCATATCCGATGTCGATGGTTGGCATGCCCGGCGACCGCCTGTCAAACATGTCCCCGCCGACGGTCGCGCTCCTCGCGCACGTCGTCTGGCTCACCGGGCTCGTGCTCCTGCTGAGGGAGCCGCTGTCGCGGTGGCTTCAGCGGCCACGCGTATGGGCGAACGTCATCGCCGCCAACGGGCTGGCTATGACGGCGTTCCTGTGGCACCTCACCGCGATGTTCGCCGCGACCGCGCTGACGGTCGCGCTCGATCTGGCGCAACCAGCCGTCGGGTCCCCCGAGTGGTGGCTGCTGCGCCCCGTGTGGCTCGCCGCTCTCGCTCTCCTCACGGCGGCCATGGTGCTTCTCTTCCGCCGGGCGGATCAGCCTCGACCGGTGCGAGTAACGGCCGCGACGTGGGAGGCTCGCGGGCGTACAGTCGCTGCCGCCGGCGGCATGGTCCTGGCGGTTCTCGGCGTGCTCGGGCTGTCCGTGGTCGGGTTCGGCGGAGTGATCGCGGGCCGGACGGCAACGCTGGCCGTCCTTCCGGTGACTGCGCTGCTGTCGATGACCGTGCTCGCCGCCGGAGCCGCCCTGCTGGTCTCGACCCGGCCGGCTAAGTCGACCCGGCTTCGGGTTCGGCCATCAGGTGACGCAACCAACGCTCCGGCGAGGTGAGGAAGTCTCGCCAGGATTGGACAAGCTCGAGCGACGCCCACGCGGCCGGCCGCATCCCCCACTCGCCGAGCTCGATCGTCGTCGCGCCGGGCAGCGCGGCGAGCAGCGGGGAGTGCGTCGACAGGATGACCTGGGAGCCCTCCTGCCGGAGCACGTCGAGAACGATCAACAGCGCGAGGCTGGACTGGAACGACAATGCGGACTCGGGCTCGTCGAGGAAGTAGACGCCGCGCTCGGTAAACCGATGCCGGAGTATGGCGAGGACGGACTCGCCGTGCGATTGCGTCTGCATTCGCTCGTCACCCCAGGCACGGCGATCGGGCGCGCTCGCGTCCACCTGCGCCAGGTAGGCGTGCATCGTCTCTGCGCGCAGGAAGAATCCGCCCGGCGCCGCGAGCGGATGCGTCTGTGCGCGCAGGTGCCGGTGCAGCGGTGAGTCCTCATCGCTCCGGCCCGGGCCGAGCACCGAGAGCGGCCGCGATGTCTCGGCTCCACGACGCGGGTACGCGGCGGCGAACGCCTCCACGAGCGTTGACTTACCGGAGCCGTTCTCTCCAATGAGGACGGTCACGCCCTCCGGTACGTCGAATCCGCCCTCGGCGATGAGCTGGCGCACCGCTGGGATCCGGAACGGCCACGCCTCGGGATCGATGCCCCCGCGCGGCGCCCAGACGATGCGTTCAAGATGACGGGACGCAGGCACGCCTGGAGCATCGCACGGGCCGGCTGCTCGCCGAGGTTCGGGCAACTGTCTAACACTCGCCCGCTCCGAATCGCTCCGACCGGGCGAGTGTCGTACAGTTGCCCGCACCGCATGAGGGAGATCGAGATGGGCAAGACTGCCGAGCTGTACATCGCCGGGAAGTACACCGTCGGCACCGGTGACGCCACAACCGCGGTGCATAGTCCGGTGACCGGCGAGCACCTCGCCGACCTCCCAGTCGCCACCGTCGTTGACCTGGATCACGCGGTCAAGAAGGCGAGGCAGGCGTTTGACGACTATCGCCACTGGAGCACATACGAGCGGGCGGAACTGTGCCAGCGGGTCGCGCACCTTATCGAGGCGAACGCGGAGGACTTGGCCCGGCTGACGACACTGGAGCAGGGTAAGCCGCTGGCCGAGGCGCGCACCGACATCGAGGACACCGCGGCACTCTTCGCCGTCTCGGCCGAGGATGCCAAACGGCTCTACGGCGAGACCATCCCGAGCACCGCGAGAGACAAGCGGATGTTCACTTTCCGGGCACCGGTGGGTGTGTGGGGATCGGTGACCCCGTGGAACTTCCCAATCATGATCATGTGCGAGTTCGTGGGCCCGGCCCTGGCGACCGGGAACGCCATTGTCGCCAAGCCGCCGGAGCTCACCCCGTTGGCCTGCCTCGCGCTCGGCGAACTATTGACCGAGGCCGGCGTGCCGGAAGGCCTGATCTCCATAATTCCCGGCGCCGGTCCGGTTGGCGAGGCGTTGGTAACCCACCCCGGGATCGACGCGATCGGCTTCGTCGGCTCCTCCGCCACCGGGGAGCGCATCGTCCGATCGATGGGCCTCAAGCGGTCGATCATGGAGATGTCTGGCAACGGTCCGATAGTCGTCTGCGCGGACGCCGACATCGACGCCGCCGCCGCCGCAGCGACTTACGGCGCGTACTGGAACGCCGGCCAGGTCTGCTGCGCCAGCGAGCGCGTGATCGTGGATTCCGCCGTTCGGAAGGATTTTCTCGCCGCATGCCAACGGGCCGCCGATGCTGTCCGGCTCGGCGACCCGTTCGACGCCAACACCACAATGGGTCCGCTCAACAACGAGCCCACCGCCGCGAAGATGGACCGTCACATCGCCGACGCCACGGCGAGGGGAGCCAACCTCATTCTCGGTGGTCGCCGCGCCGGGGGGTTCCCGACCAACCTGTACTACGACTACACGCTTCTCGACGGGGTCACGCCGGACATGCTCGTTGCCCGCGAGGAGAGCTTCGGCCCAGTCCTGCCCATCCTCTCGGCCGCTGGCGACGACGAGATCCTCCGGCTCGCCAATGACACCGAGTTGGGCCTGCAGGCGGCCGTCTTCACCCGGTCGCTGGAGCGCGCTTTCCGGTACGGAGAACAATTGCGCGCCGGTTCAGTCGTGGTGAACGACTCGACGGACTACTTCGAGGGAGCGCAGCCATTCGGCGGTGCCGGCGGCAGCCGTACCGGATGGGGCCGGGTCGGCGGCCTGGCCCAACTGCGGGATATGACCGATCTTCGTAC
Source organism: Micromonosporaceae bacterium (assembly GCA_045403155.1). Lineage (GTDB taxonomy): Bacteria > Actinomycetota > Actinomycetes > Mycobacteriales > Micromonosporaceae > JAXIPB01. Next base: position 25,722 of record JAXIPB010000126.1, on the reverse strand, counting down.
GGTGATCTTCAACCTCTCTTGATGTGCGCGACGACCCGCTCAAACGGCGCGCGGGTCGGCACCGCGTCGGTTGGCAGCACAAAGATGTGCCGGCGGGCGCAGTAGGTCTTCATATACTCGACCGGTCCGTCGGTCGACGGGAGGATGAACCGGTCAGTCACCTCAGCGGGTACTGAACAGGTCGGTTCCGGGCAGGTGGCTAGGTACAGCATCGCAGTGCCTCCCTATTGGCTTTGTTGGCACCGGGCGGCGTTGTTGGCACCGGGTGGCGCCGACCAGGCCAGGGAAGCCGATCGCGCGCCGAGTGTCCGCGTCCAACGACACAGAAGCCGGCATTGCCAAGCGCGCGATACTACGCCTTCAGGGCGGTGCCGACCTCGGTGCGGGAGCCGACGCCGAGTTTGCGCAGGATGCTTGACACGTGCACCGCCGCAGTGCGCGGCGAGATGTAGAGGCGGCGGGCGAGTTCGGCGTTGGTCAGGCCGTCGGCGATCAGCACGGCGACCTCGCGTTCGCGCGGAGTGAGGGCTGCGACGCCGTTGCCGACCGCGGAGCCGAGCGACTGGATGCCGAGCCTGCTGCGTACCGCGTCCGCCTGTTCGACCCGCCAGCCGGACCATCGTTCGAGCATCTTGCCCGCGGCCACGGCGTGAACCCGAGCGTCGTCGAGTCGATTCAGGCTGATGAGACTGTGGGCCGCGCCCACGTGCGCGGTGCCGCGGGCGGCCGGCGGAAGGGCAACCGAGTCCGCGGCCGCGACGTAGTGTCCCTGGGCCGCTTCCGGATCTCCCTGTGCCTCCGCGAGTTGACCGGCGACGAGCCGTCGGTAGGCCGGCTCCACCGTCGGCCCGTCGAGGCCATCGATGAGCTTCGAGATCTCGTCGACGCCGAGGGGGGCCGCCAGTGCCGCGGAGACAAGGTCATGCAGGAACTCGCCACTGCGCCCACCCGTCGACTGCACGACCGCGACCACCTCGGGAAGCAGCGATCGGGCGCGCTCCACATCGCCACGACGGCTGGCGATGTGGAACTCCAGCCCAGGAGTGCCGATGTCCATACCGGGCACGTCGGCGAGGTCGGCCGTGATCTGGGCGGCGGCGGCGACGTCTCCAGCCTCGAGCTTGAGTCCAGCGAGGAACACGCCGTGCATGTCAGACCGGGACATCGTGCGGCGGTAGCTCAGGTCGTGCGCGCGTCCGCGCTCGATCGCGTCGACGGCGGCGGCCAGGTTGCCCTTCTGCATGAACAGGCGTCCTCGACCCTGGTAGTACGCCGCGACGGCGAACTGCTCCGATCCGGCCCGCTCCGCGTCGGCCCGCATCCGCTCGAGCAGGTCGGAGATGTCCCGCCAGCTGCTGGACGGCGGCAGATGCACGAGCTTGTTCAGTGCCAGCGCCGCGACAAGCCATTCGCCGTGCTTCTCCGCCTGGTCGGCGACCGTAGCGAGCAGCGTCCGACCCTCGTCGAGGGTGGCCGGGCGCGCGGCGAGAAGCGCGCCCTTCTCGACCTCGGCGGCCAGCCGGACGCCGGGCAGCCCGCCCAACTCGTCGGCGAGCGCGACGGCACGTTCAGCCCACGTCAGCGACTCGTCATCGAGGTCGCGCAGGCGCGCCGACCGGGCCAGTGCCGCCATCGCGCGTGCCTTCTCCGGCACTGGGGGCAGGCTCTCCTGAAGCATCCGGAGCTCGGCACTCAGCGTACTCATCAAATCAAGGTCCTGAATCTCCCACACGATCTGAACCCGGAGGCTCAGGGCCGTGACGGCCTCCTCGGGCGACGTGGTCCTTGTCTGCCAGTGCCGGGCATAGGTGTCCGCGTCGTCGAGCAACCCGGCGAGCCAAGCGGCGCGGGCCGCGGCGGCGAGCAACTCCGGGTCGTCGGCCGCCTCGTCCAGCCCCATCTCGGCCAGTTCCAGCGCCTGAAATGCGGAGCCCATCGCGAGATAGGCCGGCGCGCCGCGGCGCACCGCGTCCAACATGTCGTCGTAGCGACCGGCGCCGCGGGCGTGCTTGGCCAACAAGGCCCAGTCGGCGTCGCCGGCGGCCAGCAATGCGGTGAGCGCGGCCTCGTGCAGCCGGCGGCGCTCGCGGCCAAGCAGGCGCTCGCCCATCGCCTCCCGGACGAGCGCGTGCCGGAACGCGAACTCGTCCTCTCCCGTCTCCACAAGAACGCCGTTCGCGACGAGTTCACGCAGAGCCCAGATGAGGTCAGTCTCGTCCCGCCCGGTGACGGACGCGAGCAGGTCGAACGGAATGCGGTAGCCGAGCACGGCGGCCGCCTCGGTGAGCCGCTGCTGGTCGGGCTCCAGATCCTCCACCTGGCGGCGCAGGGCCTCGGCCAAGCTCCACGGCAGTGGCTGCTCACACAGAACCTCGACGTCGGTTCCGGTGCGGAGGAGTTCCTCCAGGAAGAACGGATTGCCCCCGGTCCGGTTGTGCAGCGCGACGGCCGCCCGATAGGGCGGAGGTTTTCCGGTGGCCGCGCCGAGGAACGCGGAGGTCTCGTTGAGGCCGAGCCTCTCGAGACGGACATGAAACACGGTGTGCCGGCGCTCCAGCCGATCCAGCATGCCGGCGATTGGGTTTCGGCGGCTTACCTCGGCCGGCCGGTAGGTGCCGACGAGCAGGCGGTTGCCCTCAAGATCGGCGATGCGCTCGAAGAGTGCAATGCTCTCCGAGTCGGCCCAGTGCAGATCTTCGAAGACCACGACGGCGGGGGAGTTCGCGGTGAGCCGCAGGAGGATCTGCAAGCCGGTACGGAGCCGCTCGACCTGGGTGCGGGACGAGTCCGTCAGCATCTCCAGCTGGGCCGCGTCAACGTCATGTCGTCCGTCCAATGCGGACAGCAGCAACTCGAACGGACGGCCCAGCGAGCCCGGCTCGGCCTGACCCACGAGCACAGTCGTGCCCGGCGGGAGGACCCCGAGCAGCTCGTGCACGAGTCGGGTCTTGCCAATGCCGGGCTCGCCGGCCAAGATCGCGACACCGGTATCGGGCGCGGAGTCGAGGGGGACCAATCTACGCAGCTCGTCCTCGCGCCCGATCATCACTGGGCTTGCCCCGCGTCCAGTCCGTGTCGCAGAACGTCGCACTAGGCAAGTTTACCGGCGGGTCTGACATGCCCCGCCTTGCTGGCCGGGCGCTGGGAGTCCGGCCCCCGCTGGCGACGGCCGCGACGCAAGGCCGACGCCAGGCGGTGCTTGGACGCGTCTTCAATCAGGTCGTTCACGTGCTGCTTGGCTACGATCGTGACCAGATCCGGGTGAGTGAACATTGCTGGCTCCTTCGCCGATTCCTTTGGTTCTCCTTGGTGACTCCAGAATCGGCGAACGCCGGGGCCGTCACATCGTCAGCGCTTGCGTATCTTGACCCCGCGCGCATATGTACCCGGCGGCCCGGCCGGCCTACGTATACGTAGGCGGATTTGGGGTGATCTGACGGGTCAGTTCTCCTCGCCGAGGAGCCGCAGGAGTTCCTCGGCATTGGTGGTCGCGTAGTCCGAGTAGCAGTTGTTCATGAGCACGTGTGCCTCGCCGACGTCATCCGCCAGCGATCGGAGCTTGGGCGCCCAATCCTTGAGCTCGCGCGTGGAGTAGTGATAGCCGAACTTCTCGTAGATGTTCTTGCTGGTCCACTTGTCGCTGTGTCCATGGAAACGGACGACCGCGAGGTCGGCGGTCGCCGCGAGAACCGGTGGAATCGACGACTTGTGGCCCTGCGGCATGTCGACGCAGACGTACGGGAGATGGTTACGCCGGAGGAAATCCAGCGTCTCGTCGCGGTTGTCGCCGTCGAACCACGACGCGTGCCGGAACTCGACCGCAACGGAGAGCGGGCTGCAGCGCTTCGCGACCTCGAGCAGGTACTGCTTGTTGGATCGGCGAATGGTGAACCACGGCGGAAACTGGAACAGGACCACACCAAGCTTGCCGGCCACCTTGAGTGGACTCAGCGCGGACAGGAATCGGGTCCAGACCTCCTCGTACGCCTTCGGCTCCAGGTCGTCCGGGTAGAGGTTCGTCTTCTCGGTCTCCGGCCGCAGGTCCTTGTATATGGCGGACACCTTCGTCGGGTGGCCGGTCAGCAGGCTAATGCCTTGATGTTGAAGACGAAGCCCTCCGGCGTCCGCTCCGTCCACAGGGTCGCGGTCTGTTCCGACGGGGGCGAGTAATAGGTGGAATCGACCTCGACGAGCGGGAACTGTTTGGCGTAGTGGACCAGACGTTTCTCTGGCGTGTTCGCATCCGGTGGATACCAGCCGGACTCGAGCAGGGTCTTGTCAGTCCACGAGGCGGTCCCGACCCTAATCCTGCCCATCTACACAGTCCACCCCGGTCGCCGCCGCCCGGCAACCCGGACCCACCAAGATCGCGGTGATCATGAGGTGAGCGTCGCGAAAACCCGTCGATCATGACCTCCAAATCATGATCGGCGCATGTGGGGGGGCGTTCGGTGGCGTAACTCGGTGGGGGGTCGGATCGTTTACCGACATCAGGGACTTCGTTCGCACCCCGGCTCCTCGAAGTTCACCCCCTCTCCAAAGGATCAGCTGGTCGTGTCCGCCCCGCACGTCTCCGCTGCACCCCGGCGCCTCGCAATCCTGGCGCGATCGGCGGCCGCCGCCGCACCCGTACTCGTCGCGGCGATCTTCGCCGCGGCGCTGACCGGCTGGCGATCCGATCTGCCGAGCGCCGCTTTGGTGGTCGTTGTCGTTAATGCCGTCTATGCCGTACGCCTGATTCTCCTCGCCTGGCGAGCGCACAAAGGCGGATCCGGTGCGTGCCGAAGCGCCGGCCTGCTCGGACTGGGAACGATCGCGGTCGCGCTCACGGCGGCGACGACCGCATTGACCTTCGTCCTCGGCGTCAGTGGGGTCGCCATCGCGTACCTCATCGCCGCCGGCTTCGGCCTGGCGGCGGCGGCATTCCTCCCCGCCCTGCTGCTCATGCCCGGGGCCGCGCTGAGCCTCGTCGCCCGGGCCCGGCGTGCCCTCGACGGCGTGAGCGTCGGCATATGCCTGCTCTTCACCGCTTGGTTGCTCGTGATCGCCCCGATGGGTCGAATCGAGAGCCTCGGCTTCTGGCTCGCCGTGCTCTCCTGCAGCGTCCTTGCCCTTGCCGTGATCACCGGACTCAGGTCGAGCGTTGCCCGCCGTACCGCCATCATGTGTTCGGCCGGTGTGTGCGCGGCCGTCATCGGCCTCGACGGCCTAGCGTACGTCGTGGCCAACGAGCATATTGTCGGCTGGCCATCGGTGTTCGCGTTGAGCCTCGCGGCCGCCCCGGTGCTGGCCTGGGAGGGCGCTCGCCGCACCCCGGCACCCGACGAAGCGGCGCAGGCCGCCGTGGTCGACAACTCGACGCTCGCCGGATACCCGGTCCTGGCGGTGCCCGCGGCGGCGGCCATCGTGGTCGCGCTGCACCGCCTCGTGTCCGGCCAGGATTTTGATCGGCCTTCGGTGGTTCTGGGCATCATCGGCATCGCGGTGGTCGCGCTGCGCGAGTCGCTCGCCGCCCTCGATGTGTCCCGCTACGCCCGGCGGGTCGTCGAGCAGGAGGCGCAGTTCCGCAGTCTCGTCGCAGGCTCCACGGACGTGATCATGGTGCTGGATCAGGACCTCATCGTGCGGTGGCAGTCGACGGCGGCGGCGCGGCAGTTCGGTCTCTCCGACCAGGAGGTGGTCGGCCGCCACTTCCAGTCGATGGTGCATCCCGAGGACGCGGTCATCGTGGCCGACCGCCTGGCCGACGTTCGCGCGGGCTACGGCTCGGGGGCGGACGGTGACCGTCCGGCGTTGATCGAGGCGCGACTTCGGGACGGTTTCGGAAAATGGCGCGAGACCGAGTCGTCGGTCAGTGATCAACGCGACGTGCCGCAGGTCGCCGGGCTCGTGGTCCACATCCGAGACGTGGGCGAACGCAAGGAGATGGAGCGTGCGCTGCACCGGCTCTCATACGCGGACCAGCTCACCGGTCTGGCCAACCGGCGTCAGCTGCTGATCTCGATCGTCGCGCAGCGCGGCGTGCCAAGGCCGCGCGGTGCGCTCGTGCTACTGGAACTGGACGGCTTCAACGCCGTCAACGACGTGCGCGGGTACGACGTTGGCGACGCCGTCCTCGTCGAAGTCGCCCGTCGGCTGCGGGCCGGCACGGCCGACACCGACCTTCCGGCGCGGCTCTCCGGCGACGAGTTCGCGGTCGTCACCGAGGCGAGCCCCGTGCAGGCGTACGCGCTCGCCACCCGGTTGCTCACCATGCTGGCCGAGCCGATCCAGCTACCCGGAGGCGTCGTCGTCCACCTCACCGCCAGCATCGGCATGACGGATCTCGCCGGCGGCTCGAGCGGAGACGACGTGCTGCGCCGGGCCGACCTCGCGCTCCGTCGGGCGAAGCATCTCGGCCGCGGCCGGGTCGAGTTCTACGACGAGGCTGCCGAGGATGAGCTGGTCCGCCGCATGACCCTGGAGCAGGAACTTCCCGGCGCACTCAAGCGCGGTGAGCTGGATCTGATCTACCAGCCGATCCTGGATCTCGAGGCGCCCCACCCCCTTGGGGTCGAGGCGCTGCTGCGCTGGAGGCATCCGCGGCTCGGCACGCTGCTGCCGGCCGACGTCATCCCCGTCGCCGAGGATCTCGGCCTCATCTCGGAAATCGGTTGCTCCGTGCTGAACAAGGCCGGCCGCCAGCTCGGCGAGTGGCTCCGCGACGGGCGCGATCTGTCGATGGCAGTCAATGTGTCGCCACGGCAACTCGACGGCCCCGACTTCGTCGCCCAGGTCGCCGCGGCGCTCGAGGAACACAAGCTCCCGCCGGAACGGCTGGTGCTGGAGCTCGCGGAGCGCGGAGTCGGCGCGGACACAAGCTGCATCCAGGATCGCCTGACCGAGATGCGCGCCCTCGGTGTGCGTACGGCCTTGGACGAATTCGGGACCGGTCCTGAGTCCCTGACCCACCTGCGCCGTCTGCCAATGGACATGGTCAAGATCGGCCGCTCCTTCTTCGACGTCACCTCGGAGAGCGCCGGGCTGTCCGTACCGATCATCGATGTGATGGTGGGACTCGGCCGGCGCCTCGGCATCGACGTCGTCGCCCAAGGGCTGGAGGCCCCGGCCCACCTCGACGTCGTACGCGGTGCCGGCTGTCGCCTCGGACAGGGCCACCTGTTCGCGCGCCCGCAGCCCGCCGAACACATCGAGGCGTACCTGGATGGCTTCCGGGCTCGCTCCGGTTAGGGCCATCTCCGATTTGGGACCGCTCCGATCAGGGCCATCTCCGGTTAGGGTGGTGCCGGTCAGGGTGGTGCCCACCGTGGCGTGGTGGAACGGCGGAGGGAGGGCGGATGCGGTTCGACGTCACCCAGGTGATGGACGCAATCGAGCGTCATCTCACGACCGAGGCTGCACTCGCCCAGGCCGTTGTGGATCTCGGACAGGTCGCGTGGTTCGACGCGCTCGACGGCGGACGGCCGGTGAACCTGTTGCGGACGGGCCTCATGTTGGACGCGCTCAGCCGCCACCTCGCCGAGGACGCGATCATGGTCTACCCGGTGGCGGGCCGAGATCTGCTCACCGACGCCGATCTCACCTCGAAGGAGCGGATGGTGCTCGGCCGCTGGGCGGGCGACGGGCTGATCGAGGTCGTCGCGACCGTGGGCGACCGGGTGCCGGAGATCGCCGACCTGACCGGCCTTCCCGTGGTGACCCGCGACGGGTACCCCGGGCTGGAGGGCAGATATCCCTGGCTGCGCGGCCAGCCGGACCGCGTCCTGCGGCTGTTGCCGGGCGACGGTGGCGCACGCGTCGTCGGCGGGTCGCCAGGGCCGGCGCAGCCGGGTGGACCCGGCGCCGTCCTGCTCGGCCGGGTCTGGCGCTGCCCTCGCCGCGACTGTCCGACCTTCGGCGACCGCCGCGGGAGCACGCAGGCCGTGCCGCGTATGCGCGCGGGCGTGCCCACGTGTCCTCGTCACGACCAGCCACTGGTCAACGCCGGACCCAAACCGCCGTCGATGACGCTGGCACTTTCTGTCGACGGTGTGGTGCGGGAGCGGTTCGTGGTTCGTTCCGGCCGACCGGTGACGGTGGGCCGATCGCCGGATGATCCGGACGGGCTGATGATCGGGGCGTACCTGTCCGGCGAGGCGGCGCAGATGATCAGTCGGAACCACGTTCGAGTCGAGCTTCGCGACGACGTCTTGATGGTCACCGACGTATCCACCAACGGCACCGTGGTCCGCAGCCGATCCTCACCGTTCTCGCCGGCCGACGAGGTCCACCTCGGCGGCGGCCCGCCGTACCTGCTCAAACCGTGGGACACGGTGGAGCTACACCAAGGCGTTTCGCTGTCGCGGGCCGACCGCAGCCTGACCCGGTCCGCCGGCGGACCAGGCTCGGTGATGGGCGACGCACCGACGATCGCGATAAGGCCGCCGCTGCAGCGGTAAAAACGCAGTGTGGGTACGCGGAAAGACGTTCGTCGTCTAGTACGCTGTGCTCCGACCGCTGCCCCCAACGGTGCATCCCCGAAAGCGCCGACAGCGGTTACCGCCGAATTACCCTCGGGTGAGCCGGGGAACCACGGCCGAGCCGCCTTGTTCGGCTCGGTCGACAAGTGGGGTGAATCCGCGCAAGCGGTAGGGCTAATCCGGGCCCGAACCCGTCAGCTAACCCGGTAGGCGGAGAACGGAGAGGTTCGCCACTACATGGACGTGAGTCCAATCGCACCGACGCGCATCGTTGCGCGCCGGCGACGCCTATACCTGATCGTTACCGTCTTCGCCACGATCCTCGCTATCTTCGGCGGCGCCTCGCCGGCGTACGCCGACCCGGGGACGACGGATGGAGAGGGTGCCACGCTGACGCTGAGGGAGGCGCTCGAGAAGGCGGCAGTCGGCTACTACGACGCGAAGGGGCTGCTCACCGCGTCGCAGAAGCGTGAGGCCGCGATCACCAAGAAGCTGCGTGAGGCCGAACTCAGCCTGGTCAGGCTCAATGCCGAGATCACCAAAATCGCGTCAGGCCGCTACAAGGGCGGTCAAATCGGAGTCCTCAACGGCCTCTTCACTGGCGAGGGCGATCGGGTCACCCTGCTGCAGGGCGCGGCCATCGCCGAGTACCTGGTGTGGCGTGACGACGAGCAGCTTCGGATGTATCGCGAGACCCGCGATGAGTCGCGCAAGCTGCAGGAGCAGCTAGACGCGGAAATCGCCGTTCAGCAAAAGCAGCTGACCGTGCTCGACAAGCAGAAGCGGGACGCGGAGAAGGCGCTGGCCTCGGTGGGCGGCATGGTCACCGCGGGCTACTCGGGTCCGGTGCCGGAGGCACAGCCGGCGCCGCGCAACGCCGACGGTAGCTGGCCAAAGCAGTCCTGCTCGATCAACGATCCAACCACCGGCGGCTGCCTCACCCCGCGGATGTTCCACACGCTGAACGAGGCCCGACTCGCCGGCTTCCTGAAGAGCGTGGGTTGTTGGCGGTCGCAGGGCTGGGGCGAGCATCCGAAGGGTCGGGCCTGTGACTTCATGGCCACGACCGGTGCGGCCGCGACGGGCGCAAATCGGACGTACGGTAACCGCCTCGCCGCCTGGGCCAAGCTGAATGCCGAGGCTCTAGGGGTCCTCTACGTGATCTGGTATAGACAGATCTGGATGCCTGGCATCGGCTGGCGCTCGTACTCGGGGTGCTGCGACCCGTCCAGCGCGCACACGAACCACGTGCACATCTCGATGGTCTAGGGCTTGCGCGGCGTCCTGACTGGACCCAAGATCGGCCCATGAGGACGGTGCCACTGCGGGAGCGCAGGTTCGACTTGGTGTTTCTCGTGTTCTTCGTGATCAACGCGAGCTTCATCACGTACGTGGTCGACGTGGAGCAGCTGGTCATCGCTGATCCGGAGAACTTCAGGTACCCCCTGTGGCCGCCCGCTCCACTGGTCGACCTCGTGCACTGGTACGGGAACACCTACGACCCGTTGCTGATGGCCCGTCCGCCGTTCTGGCGGATGACCATCTGGATCGACGTGATCTTCTTCGGACCCTTTTACATCGCCGCGTTTTACGCATTCCTGCGCGGGCGCAACTGGATTCGGGTGCCGGCCCTGGTGTGGTCGGGCACGATGATGGCCAACGTACTGATCATCCTCATGGACGAGCGGTACGGCGTGACGCCCGCCCCGAACTTCCCGTTCGTTCTCCTGCTGAACCTGCCGTGGCTGACGATGCCGTTCCTCATGATCTGGCGCATGCGTCGTGACCATCCGTTCAGCCGCCCGGCGACGGCTCCCGCAGGCGATGCGTCGCCGACCGAGCCGACGGCCGCGACGCCGACGACGGCCAACCCTACGGCTACGGCGGCGGGGACAGGGACGGCGACGGAGTGAGGGGTACGTCGGGGCGGGTCGATCAGGGGTTCCGCGCGCGCTACGGACCGTGGGCGCTGGTGGCCGGCGCATCGGAGGGGCTGGGCGCGGCATTCGCTACCGAGTTGGCCGCGAGGCGACTCAACCTGCTGCTCGTGGCCCGCCGCGCCGGCCCGCTCACCGCGCTCGCCGACCGGCTGCCGACCCGGACCCTGATCGTCGTCGCCGACCTCGCCACCGATGAGGGAGTCGAGGCCGTGAGTGAGGCCGCCGCCGGGTTCGAGGTGGGGCTGGTGGTGGCGAACGCCGCCTACTCCCCGATCGGCCGTTTCGTCGACCTGACCCGGGAACAGTCTCGGCGGGCCCTAGCGGTCAACTGCCACGCACCGCTTGCGCTCGCCCACCGATTCCTGCCTGAGATGGCGGCCCGAGGCCGAGGCGGCTTTGTCGTGATGTCCTCGCTCGCGGGGATGCAAGGGTCGCCGCCGATCACGGTGTACGCCGCGACGAAGGCGTTCGGAGTCGTGCTCGCGGAGGGGCTCTGGGCCGAGATGCGCGGCAGCGGCGTCGACGTGGTCGCGTGCATCGCGGGAGCCGTCGAAACACCCGGGCTGGCCGAGGCCAAGCCCCGTCGAGCGCCGGGCACACTCTCTCCGGATCAGGTGGCGGTCGCGGCGTTGCGCGGCCTGCGCCGCGGCCCACGGATCGTCCCCGGCGTCACCATGCGTGTGTCGTCAGCCGTGATGTCGCGACTGCTGCCACGTCGCGTGGCGATCGCGTTGATCAGCCGCGCCTCGCGCGACCTCAGGACAGAGGGACCCGGGCCACGGCCGGCTCGGTAAGGCTGCCGAGGTACAACGCGTCGCCGGCCTGCCTCACCCCTGTGATCATCCGGTAGCGCCCGCCGGGACCGTGCAGGGTGCGCAGGACTTTGCCATTCGCGTCGACGAGCGCCACCAACCCGTAGCGCCGCGGTTGGGGCTGCACCCGGTCGGGCAGCAACGCGGCGACCTGACGCACACGGGGGTGGGGAAGCAGACGCTCGGCGATCGCGACCCTGGGACTGGGCAGGGCCACCCAGAAGGTGCCGTCGCCAACCGCGCTCACGTTATCCGGATAGGCCGGCAGATCGGCCAGCACCACTGGGTCGGCGGAGCCGAAGCGTCCGGCGAGCGGAACCCGGAGCAGCCGGTGTGTCGTCGTCTCGGCGAGAAGAAGCGCGCTCTCGTCCGGTGTCAAGGCGACTCCGTTCGGAAAGTACAAGCCGTCCGTGAGCACCTCGGCTCGCCCGGTCTCGGGATGCCAGGCGATCAACCGACCGTTGGGCCGATGCTCCAACAGGTCACGCTTCCACACCGACAAGGGGTAGCGGTCGGAGGAGTCGGTGAAGAACACGGTGCCGTCTCGCGCGACGGCGGCATTGTTGCAGAACACGAGCCGGCGTCCGGATGCCTCGGCGGCGAGGGTCTTGATCCGGCCATCGTCGGTGACCCGCAGTAGCCCTTGATATGCGTCGCAGACGATGAGCGAGCCATCGCGCGGGTCGAGCTCGATGCCCAGCGGGCGGCCGCCTGTCTCGGCGACGACCGTCGGCGTCGGGGGCGCCACGTCGCCGGCTGCGGCGTCGAAATCCCAGCGCCAGATCCGGCCGTCGTCGCCGCCCGCGACGAGTCGTCCGGACGCATCGATGGCGACGTCCTCGGGACCGGCCCCGACCGGGATCGGGAGCAGGCGCGGGTGGTCGAGGCGCGTATCGGTGGCGGCCCACTCTCCGACCAGCGATGGCGGGGTTGTGGCTGGCGCACGCATGGCTCGGATCAACCGGGGGGCGCGCTCGCGCGCGGTGGAACTCACGCCGCCATTGTCGACTCCTCGGCGGCCGGGCACCAGCGGTCACCGGCAGATCGGCTATATCTGGCGCCGGTTTCGTCGACTCGAGCGCCGACCATCGGTCCGCTCGCGAGGCACCGGATCAGGGTTGACGCCGGGCGGGTAGCGCTCGGGCCGGTCCAAGATCGCCGCTCGGTCCGACACCACCACGGTGGTGCGCGCGCCGGTCGCGGATCCGCGGGCCGACCCCGCGTAGGGAACCGTCTCCATTGGACGGTTGTTCGCCCCCCAGACGGGCATGGTGAGCCAGACCGGCTTGATGCCCGGCGTCGGGCGCGGCCCCGGTGGTAGCCGCGACGGGAGGGCGGATGCGTTCCCTGCTGGCCCGCTCGCTGTGACCGGCTCGTCCTGCGTACCCGTTGGGCCGGCGCCGACGGCGATCCGCTCGGTGATCTCATCAATCATCCAGGGCTCGATGTCCACCTTCCGTTCCGGTGTTTCGAAGATCGCCCGAAGGTCGTGCACGGTGGACGTGCCCACCGTGAAGAACCACATCATCGCGATAGCCGTCGAGCCGAGGAGGACGACGAGGGGAATGAGGAGCATCGGGCTGACCCCGGCTTGGTGTGCGCTCTCACCCGCGCTGGCAAATGGGATTACGCGCACCCGCACCGCCGACATTCCGACGTAGTGCATCCCCACGACCGCAGCACCGAGTACGAGTGCGGCGATGATCGCCGAGCGCAGGCCCTTGAGTGCGGCGATGCACCACAGCGCGGCGCACGCGGCGGCCATCGCGATCGCGACGGATGCCGCGAACCGCACCGGCTCGTACTCGATCGCGCCGCCCACTTGCACGGCCGCCATCGCCGTGTAGTGGGTCGCCGCCACGCCGGCTCCGAGCAGTGTGCCCGCGACCAACATGCGCCGGAACCGCGCGTCGCCGAGGCCGGCGACGAACAGGCCGCACCCCACCACCACAACTGCGACGGCGAGGCTCACCGCGATGAGGAGAGGGTCGTACCGGGGAACGGCGTTGGGCAAAGCGAAGCCAAGCAGGGCGATCACGTGCGCCTGCCAGACACCGGCGCCGCCGAGCGCAAGCGTCGCGTAGATCAGCAGCCGTGTCCGGCGCCGGCCGGTGTCCGCCTGCGCCCGGGCGGCGAGCATGATCCCCAGCAGACATCCCAGAACGGACATGACATAGGCGAGGACGGGGTTGACCCATCCGTACGCAAGCATCTGCACCTCGGCCACGAGTGCTCCCCCCAGATCAGTGTGTCGGACCTATTGAGACACGGCTCCGGCCGCCCATGTCGCACACCGCGTGTGACCACGCACGGTCGGTGAGCTGACCGGTTTGTTGGACGTTAATACCCTGGGGGGGTATAGTCGCGGCATGAGCGCAGCATCCACCGAGTCTCACCCTCGATACTGGTACGGGGCAGACAAGCAGGCCCTTCTCGGCCGGCTCCGCCGGATTGAGGGTCAGGTCCGGGGCGTACACCGCATGGTCGAAGAAGACACCTACTGCATTGACGTGCTGACCCAGATTTCGGCCGCGACCAAGGCCCTGCAGGCAGTGGCGCTCGGCCTGCTCGAAGGGCATCTCGCGCACTGCGTGGTCGAGGCGGGGCGCACCGGTGACCCGACCGAGAAGGTGAAGGAAGCCTCCGACGCCATCGCCCGACTCGTCCGCTCCTGAGGTAGTCTCCGCGAGCGTGGCGTCGCTGTCGGGATGACCTGCGGTCACTGCGCGCAAGCGGTGGCGCTGTCGCGCGCCACGCTGCGCACGATCAAGGGCAACCTGTTCTGGGCGTACACATACACCGTCGCGATGATTCCGCTCGCCGCTGCCGGGGTCGTGACGCCCTTCTCGCCACGGCGTCGATGGCACTGTCCAGTGTGTTCGTGGTGCTGAACAGCCTGCGGCTCTTCGGCTTCCGTCCTAGCTCGGACCTCGCCGGACGGTAGCGCGTCGATCAGGGGCGGTGCTCTTATTGATCAACTCGACTATCTCGCCGCCGGTATCGGCGATCAGGGTGTCGGGCGTCAGCGTGATGCCGCCGATCGCGCCGAGCAGGCTGGGCAGCCCCGGCAGCGGGTAGCCGTCCTCGGTCAGCACCGCCGCGCACAGCCCGCCACGCTTGGCGATCCCCAGCCGGCTGCGTTCCCACGCCTCCATCACCTCCGCCGGAGAGGGGCCGCCGAACCCATGACCTACCGGCGAAAAATGTCGTAGCCGCACGATCGCACTCTGGCTCAGCGCCTTGGCCGCTATGCATGCCTCGGTCAACTGTTTTTGTTCCTCGGGCGTGCGGCTTGTCATCACCGAGCACGGCGACTTGCAGGTGGTCGCGCAGACTTCCAGCGCGTGCGCGACGAGGGCATGCTGGCGTTGCAGGTATGACCTCCACCCCGACGGCGGCTCGTTGAAGACGTGCAAGGCACGGCTCGTCGCCGCCTTCTGCGGTCGCGTGTGAGGGCATTTACGGTCGTCAACGTGTCCCCATCGGCTGCCGGGCCCGACGAACCCGGGATCGGTCATCAGCTCGGCTGGGTCGGCGCCGTGACCGAGGACGGTCTGCCATGCCCCAATCGGGACGTACTCGCTGACCAGGTGAAGGGATGCGACCAGTTCGTTCATCTCCCGCCGGTGCCAGCGTGCGGCGATCACCTCGAGCACCAGCCGCCCGGCGGGATGTGTTGAGGCGAGCGCCGCCCGGGTTGGGGCACGCGCCGACTTACGCGCCCGCGTCAGCACGCCACGCGCGACCAGATGCGCGGGTACCCGCGCGTCGGGCACGAGGTCCACCATGGTCGTATCCGTCGTGGCGCCCACGGCGGCGTTGTCGTCCCCCAGGTCCTCGGTGTCTAGGTCGAGTATCCGCTGGCCGTAGGCGCACAGCTGCTGGATCATGGCCGCGTCGCGAAGCGGCAGTCCCGCGTCGAAGGCCCCCACAATGTGGGCGAGTTCCCGGAAGGCATATCGCTGGGCGAGTGCCACCAGGACCTCACGAACAGACTTCACATTTGTCATTCAACAGCAAGGGGCAAGTGCGCCTAAATCGGGTAGGCTCGCCGCGTGTACGAAGCGACACCGCGCGGCGTCAATGGCACAGACGATGAACGAGTAGTCGAGTTCCCCGATGACGAGGCGATTCTGCCGGGATCGACCCGTGACGATACAGACGCCGGCTGGGGCGAGCCGACGCGCGGAAACGATGATCGACTGCTCGACGACCGCCCACCCCACTGGAACTAACCCTCTGCCCGCCGACTCCCCTCAATCGCCGATCATGATTTGGAGGTCATGATCGACGCCATTCGGCGACCGCGAGCTCATGATCGACGCGATCTTGGGTGCGCACCGACGGCGGGAGCGGCGAGGTTGGCTACCGACGCTGGCGGGGGCGGCGAGGCTAGCCGACGCTGGCGCGGGCCGAGGACTTGGCGGACGACTTGGAGCCGGAGCTCGACGAGGAGGAGCGCGAAGAGGAGGAGTTCGAAGAAGCCGAGTTCGACGAGTCGGAGCCGGACGTGCCAGAAGAGCTGGACGAGGATTCGGAGGCCGAGCTCTTCGACTCGGTGCCGACGGACTCCTTGGCCGGCGAATCCTTGGCCGGCGAATCCTTGCCCGGCGAATCCTTGCCCGACGAATCCTTGCCCGACGATCCGTTTTCACCGGGGCCCGAACCGGTCCGGGAGTCGGTGCGGTAGAAACCCGAGCCCTTAAAGACGATGCCCACGGCCGAGAAGAGCTTGCGCAGCCGGCCCTCGCACGTCGGGCACTCGGTCAGCGGCCCGTCGGCGAATGACTGCACAGCCTCCAACCGGTGGCCGCACTCCGTGCAGGCGTATTGGTACGTGGGCACGTGTTGCCTCCGTCATCGCGGTGAGTGCTAGCACTCTGACACTTCGAGTGCCAATGGTGACGTATCACGGCAGATTCGTCCACTCACCGCCGCCTCGGGGTGACCGACCTAACTACGCAAATTCGGGCATAGGCGGCACGTGGCGCCCGGATGGCGTGAGCACAACCGTGACCGGCCGGTCATGGGGTAGGGCGGGGAGCGAGGGGTAGATCTCGCCCTCGTACAGCAACGCCACGACCGCCGTACCGTCGGCCACCCGCGCGAGCGACCGGTCGAACGAGCCACCGCCCCGCCCAAGCCGTACGCCCAATCGATCCACAGCGAGGGCCGGTACGACAACAAGAGAGACCGTCGCTATCGCGTCGACGCCGAGCAGTGGGCCGTCGGGCTCCCGAAGCAGCGAGCCGCCAGGCGCGGAGGCATGCAGCGCGGATCCACGAAGGTAGTGCGCCCAGTCGAGATCGCGATCGGGCCGAAGCACCGGCAGGAGCAGGGTCTCCACTGCGGCCGAGAGATGATCGGGCAGGGTGGATCCTCCCGGCTCGCCGGGCATGGGCGCATAGGCCGCAATGCGCGTCGCACCCCGTACCAGATCCAAAACGGCGCTGACGAGGGCGCGATCCTGTGCGGCTTTGGCATCGGGTGCCATCGCACGCCGGGCCTCGAGCGCCGCGGCCCGCACCCGCTGCTTATCAAGCTGCCTTTCCGACATTTCAGACATGATCCCGCGGCCCCACGTCTTTCTCGCGCGTCGTCCGGTTGGTTAGGTCAGCATCGCAGCACGGTGTTACTGGGAGGGAGCCCGTGACGCTTCGCACGCGGCTAGCGGTCGCATTCTTCGTCGTACTGCTCGGTCCTGTGCTCGCAAGCGCCTTTATTCTCGCCGCCTTCCTCGCCAAGCCCGGCGCGCGGGAGGTCGATGCGGACCGGGCGAACATTGCGGTACGGATGGCAGTCGAGGCCCGGTGCCGGGAGCTGGGTATCAAAGCGCGTGCGATGGCGACGGAGGCCTCGATCCACGGAGACCCGTTCACCGTCAACCCTGTCGGCGCGACGAACCCGTGGGTGCTGTGCGGGGTCGCGCCATCGTCGATGACGCTGCCTCCGGGCGCTCGATACGGGGGTCTCGCCGCACGAGCCGAGGTGCGTGATCGATTCGGCGAGTTGACCGGATACGCGTACGCGGTCCAGGCACTCGACCAGGCCTTCTTCGGCCAGCTGTCAGCCGCAGCCGGCGGGCGAGTGTCGCTCCAGGACCCCGGTCTCGAGCCCGGGGAGGTCGCGCTGGCGTCCGACGCGAGTCAACCGCTGCCGCTCGTGCTCTCGACGGTGCATGACGGCGGGGGCTTTCCCGTCGTGCCGACGGCGATGATCGCCGCGTGCCTTGTCGCCGGCGTCATGGGGCGGTGGCTCGCAGGCCTGGCGACTCGACCACTGGGTGTGCTGCGGAGGGCCGTGGAGCGGGCGGCCGCTGGGGATCTAACCGTACGGCCCAACGTGAGCGGACGAGACGAGGCGGCACTGCTGGGTCATGGGATCGATCGACTGATCACCGATCTGCAGTCGAGCCAGCATCTGTCGGTGACCGACGCCCTGACCGGCCTGGGCAACGTGCGCCATCTGGCCGACTCCTTGCGGCTTGAGATCGAGCGGGCGAGCCGGTTCGGCCGCGCGCTCGGGGTCCTCATGCTGGACCTCGATCACTTCAAGGCGGTGAACGACCGGTTCGGGCACCGAGCCGGCGACGCCGTGTTGGTGGAGTTCGCGGCGCGGGTTCGTCGCGTCATACGGGAGGTCGACCTCGCGTTTCGGCGCGGTGGTGAGGAGTTCGTGATCCTGTTGCCGGAGACGGACATCGCCGGCAGCCTCACCGCCGCGCGACGCATCGGGGCGGCGGTGCGCGAGCAGCCATTCACGGTTGGCAATAAGCACTCGTTGGCTAACGGAACGACTCCGGATCTGTCGATACCCATCACTGTCTCGATCGGCATCGCGGTCTTCCCGCGCCATGCGCTCAACGGGACCGACATTCTTGACGCGGCGGACGAAGCGCTGTACGGCGCGAAGGCAGCCGGTCGGGACACATTCGTGTTGGCCGGTGGGGTCGTTCCCGAGCAGGGGCGCCATGAGCCGCCGACCAATCCAACACACGGAGCCGCGGCGTCGATCGGGAGTAACTCCCCGGCGAGCAATGCGGCCGGATAGTCTCGTTCGTATGCCGGACTATGGCGCCCGTGCGAGGGCAGTAAAGGCCGTTATTCCCGCGGCAGGGCTCGCAACGCGATTCCTTCCGGCCACCAAGGCCGTGCCGAAGGAACTGCTTCCGGTCGTTGACCGACCGGTCCTTCAGTACATCGTGGAGGAGGCCGCGTCGGCAGGCATTCGTGATGTCCTTCTGATCACCGGGCGCGGCAAGTCCAGCATGGTCGACCACTTCGACCGCCAGCCCTATCTCGAGTCTCGCCTCGAGGCGAAGGGGGATCTCGAGCGTCTCGCGGCGATCAGGCAGACGAGCGAGTTGGCGGAGATATACACCTGTCGCCAGGGCGAGCCGCTCGGACTGGGCCACGCGATCTCGTACGCGGAGTCGCATGTCGGCCCAGATCCGTTCGCCGTGCTGCTCGGCGACGAGTTTGTCGACGAAGACGAACCGCTGCTGCCATCGATGCTCGATCTACAGGCACGCACGGGCGGCATTGTGCTCGCCTTTCTCGAGGTGGACGTGGCGGAGACGGTTCGCTACGGCATCGCCTCGGTGGAGAGGGCCGAGGCCCCCGTCGCCGCGGCAATCGAGGGGACACCTGGGCTCGGTGGCGTTTTTCGGGTTACCGGCCTGGTCGAGAAGCCGCCGGCCGACAAGGCGCCGAGCAACCTGGCGGTGGTGGGCCGCTACGTCCTGCCGACCGAGATCTTTGACGCGATCCGGCGAATCAAGCCGGGGGCCGGCGACGAGATCCAACTCACCGATGCCATGGCACTTCTGCTTGCCGAGGGAGTGCCGGTGCACGGGGTCGTCTACCGCGGGATGCGGTATGACACCGGTCAACCGCTGGGCTACCTGCAGGCCGTCGTCCAGCTGGCCACGAAACGGCCGGACCTGGGCCCGGCCTTCAGCGAATGGTTGGCCAGCTATGTAAAGAATGATCTAGGCAGGTTGCCCGCCACGGATTGAGGGAGATGAGCGCACCGACAACGCTGGCCGTCACCCCTGACCTGACGCCGCTCGCCGCCTACCTCGCCGGTGTCTTGGCAACCGTACGCCCATTGCCAGCGCTCGATGTGGACCTAGCTCACTCGTACGGCCACGTGCTGGCGCAGGATGTGCGCGCGCCGACCGCACTGCCCGCATTCGATCATTCCTCGATCGACGGCTACGCGGCGCGCTGGGAGGATCTGCTGAGCCCGGGCGCCCACCTGCCGGTCCACCTCAGTGTGGTGGGGGACATCGGCACGTCGAGCGTGCGTCCGGTCCGGCTCGCGCCGGGCACGTGCGTCTCGGTCGCCGCCGGTGCGCCGCTGCCGGCCACCGCCGACGTCGTCATCCCACCGGCTCTGACCGACCAGGGCGTCGCGGCCGTGGCCGTTCGCGAACGGCCGAGACGTGGCCACGGCGTGCGGCGATCCGGCGACGAGATCAGGGCGGGGGCCGTGGTCGCGTCGTCGGGCGAGCGCCTGATGCCGGCGCTGATCGCGATCCTGGCGGCGACCGGGATCGGGCGGGTGGCGGTGCTCGCCAGCCCGCGCGTGATCGTGCTCGCGATCGGGTCCGAGCTGGTCGAGTCTGGGCGGCCCAGCCAGCCCGGTCAGGTGGTTGACGCCAACTCTCACGCCCTGGCCGCCGCCGCGACCGAGGCCGGCGGGACTGCGTACCGCATCGGCATCTGCGGCGACGACCCCGAGGCGGTACGGGATGCGATCTCGGATCAGATCGGCCGGGCGGACCTCATCGTGACGAGCGGTGGCAGCGGGACCGGGCCGGGCGACGTGCTCCGGCGGGCGCTCGCAGGCCGGGTGAGCTTCACGGAGGTGTCCGCCTTCCCGTGCACGACGCTCGGATTCGGCCGGCTCGGGCCTTCGCAGGACAAGGAGATCCCCGTGATCTGCCTTCCGGGTGACCCTGGGTCGGCAATCGTCGGGTTCGAGATACTGGCGCGCCCGGTGATCTTCAGGTTGGCTGGGGACGGGGCCGTCTTCCGGCCGGCCGTTCGGGCCCACCTACTCGAGGAGGTAACGTCACCGCTGGGGTTCAGGGAGTTTCGGCCGGCCCGCTTGTCGGAGCGCCGGGGCGGAGGCTATACGGCCCGGCCGCTGGCCGGAGGTCCTTACACCCTGTCGGGCATGGCTTCCGCCAACGGACTGATCGTGCTCGGCGAGGGCGTCGGCATCTGCGCACCCGGCTCCACTGTGGACGTTCTGATGCTCGATCGGCGGCGTTGACGTGGGCATCGCGCCCGATATGGACGGAGGAAGACGTGGGGGTCTTCGGCACGCCCGGCTGGCCGGTAGTCCTGGCGGACCCCGATAGCGGCGTGCTGCTGCGTCCGTACCAGCGTTCCGATGCCCTGGCCTGGTCGCGCACACGGTGCGCGAATGAGGAGTGGCTCTCGGTGTGGGAGCCAACGCCCTCGAGGGGCACATGGGGGCAGCTCAACTCTCCGGCCGCCTTCAAGATCGTCTATCGGGAACTGCGGAAGTCGGCCCGCGCTGGGACGGCAATGCCGTTCGCCGTCTGCGTGCGCTCGAACGACCGCGCCGAACGTCTCGTAGGTCAGGTCACGCTGGGTAACATCGTGCGGCGGGCGTTCTGCTCGGGGTACGCCGGCTACTGGATCGACTCGCGGGTCGCGGGTCGGGGGATCATGCCGACGGCGCTGGCGCTCGCGGTCGATCACGCATTCTCCGCTGGCGGTCTGCACCGGATCGAGGTCAACATCCGGCCGGAGAACACCGCAAGCCGACGGGTGGTCGAGAAGTTGGGGTTCCGCGAGGAGGCCTACCACCCGCGCTACCTGCACATCGATGGCGCGTGGCGTGATCATGTCGGGTACGCACTGACCACTGAGGACGTCGCTGCGGACGGCGGGCTGCTAGCCCGATTGCACCGCCTGCGTGGCATTGGCCGCGTCACCCCCGATAGGGCGTAGCCTCTTAGGACGGCGCGTGTCCCTCTGCGAGGGTCTGGTGTGGCGCGCCGCGAATGCTGGGTGACGGGAGGGGTGAGGGTGCCGACCTCGGTACTCCTCGCCGTCCTCGCCGCCGCCGGTCTGCTGGCACTCGCGCCGGCGCTCACGCGCCGGTACGACGCCACCGAACGGATCGCGGCGGAGCGGGCGACGTCTACGGCGCGGGTGCTGTCCCGTCGCCGTCGTCGCCGTACCGTTCCGGGCCCCCGCCCGATCAATCCGCCCCGGTTCACGGGTGTCTACCGCGGCGTTGGGGTGCGGGGCGGCCGCCTGCCCACAGTGGACGAGCTGACGGACTTTGGTTCGGGATCTCGGCGCGCCACAGCCCCTCGGTCTTCCCGTGTACGCCGGCCCGCTTCGCGTCGCCCGGCTGCTTCGCGCCGCCCGCCCGCGGCCTTGCGCCGCCGGCGGCGGGTGCTGGTGGCCCTAGTCGTGCTCAACATCGTCGAACTGGGCGGCGTGGTGCTGGTGGGGCCGGGATTCTGGATCGGCTTCTCGGTGAGCTTCGCGGTCCTCCTGGCCGATCTTGTGTATCTCCGGCGAAGCGCGGTCGTCGCGGCTCGGCGCCGCCGGGCTCTGCTGCGCCGTGTCGCCTGGGTCGCCGCCGAGCAGGCGGCGGTGCGCCGGGAACATGATCGTCGGGCGTCGCGACGGCGGGCGGCCCTTCGTCTCGCTGCCGCCGAGCGGGACGGTGCCCGGCGGACTGCGTTTCGAGACTCGTCCGACCACGTCGAAAGGTACGGCGGCCGGAGCGCACCCGATCCGTGACGAGGTGGGGCCCAGCCGGCCTCGGTCCCGCTTAGTGGATCTTGGAACGTTGTTGTAGCCAGAGCGCAGTAACTCTTCAAGGTCTACTCAGTCTTCGGCGGGGTATGTGGTTCGCGCGGGCCAGTCGCGGCCTGTTACGGTTGTCGGCGGTTTGGGGGCTGTAGCGCAGTCCGGTAGCGCACCTCGTTCGCATCGAGGGGGTCAGGGGTTCGAATCCCCTCAGCTCCACCCCGTTTCCCCAGTTCAGAGCCTCGATCGACACACAGTCGATCGAGGCCTTTGATCATTTGTCCGTCATTCGTCCGCGGGACGGGACGGCACAAGGAGCCACCGTTTGTCATCGCGGACTACTGCCCGGGCGCAGTCTCGCGGGCAGGGCGTGGTGTTGAACTCGGGCGGCCACGCCAGTTGATCAATTAATGGCGACTCGGCCTGGAGTCGTCTGCGGCCGCTGTGCCGCGGTCCGGAGATCTGCTATCTCCTCGTTGGGCGTGCAGGGCCTGACACGGCGGATCCAGGCGCAGCTCGTCAAGCAGCTTCTTGCCGTCGATGCCGAACAGATCCGACATCGGCACCTGCACCCCCTGTTTGCCCAGCACGGCACGCATCTGCGCCGGCAGGCCCGAGCGCATCGCGACCGGCTCACTACATCGATCTGAGTCAGGACTGAGTCCGCCCAGGTGGACCACTTGATCAAGCTTCACACTGGCGACGTACCTTTCGAGGTCATTGGCGATCATGACCAGGCGTTCAGCGGGCAGTGGATGGCCATCGAGAAGTACGCAGCGGACCTCAAGGTGCCCGGACTGCGGTCGCAGCTGCACCAGCCCGCTGGGTTAGGGCCGAATGTGAGACCCGTGCGGGGCGTCGTCGATCGCGTGGACCGATGCGGATATTCGGCGAGGTGCAACACGATCGCCCCCCGCCGAAGCGATCAAGATTGGGGCCAACACACATCACCCAGCGCGCTAGCCCTGGACCCCTAGTGACGTGGCCAACGCTCTCCTCATGTAACCAGACTTCCGTTTCTATATAGAAATGGAGCGATATATGAGAAAGCGTCTTCAGCACCTGTCGTTGGTGACCTGGTCACAGGCCAAGCGCATCCTCGCGATCAGCCTGTTGTCCGCAGCCGCAGTCGTGTTGACCCCAAGCTCCGCGTCCGCCGCTCCCACCGGATGCACCTGGACTTGGGCCGGGGCGACCACCCCAACACCCGGTGTTGCGGCCAGATGCAGCGGTGGCACCGGCCAGTTCAGGGCCTATGTGGACTGTTACGACGACTGGACCCTTCGCACGGCTCGCTACTACGGGCCGTGGAGGTCGCCGGGCATCAACACGAGCTTTGCGCTATGCGCGTACAACTACAACTCACCGTACGGCGGGGGAATCCAACTCCGTAATTGACCACGCCCTTCGCCTCCTGACCGATCAAGGCGTGGGAGGTGAAGGAGGTTGGTTTCGGGTCGAACGACCACACTCGTTCCGGGTCCAGAAGTCACCGCGCCCGTGGACTGGCTGCCTGCCGCGGCGGGAATCGCCTTTGTCTGCCGTGTTTCATGCCTCATAACCCAGAGGTCCTAGGTTCAAATCCTAGCTCCGCTACAAAGAAGTCCCAGGTCAAGGGCCCTTTCCTCAAGATCGAGGAGAGGGCGCCCTTGATCATTGACCCTCATTTGACCCTCGGACTGATACACACGGGACCGTAGTGGGCCACACCCGTCTGGGCGGGCCTTGCGTAACGGGGGTGCATGGTCATTCCAAACCCGCGGACGCGGGCACAGGCAGGTCGTAGGAGGGGGTCGAGCGGCTTCGTCGCAGACCAGCTTGTCGCCCAGGAATTGTCGGTAGTTCGTGGAAGGCTAAGTGGCAGGCTCAGAAGATCCACGAAAGGAACCGTCCGGTGGTCGAGTTGCACCCGACGTCACACCTCCAGGCTGCCGCCTGCGTGCCCGACGATGATCCAGAGCGGCCCTGGGATGAAGCGGCCGAGCTCGCTGCGACCTGGATCTGGGAGCGCAGCGAAGTCGAGGGCGTCACGCCGCTTTTGGTAACCAATACGTTCCAGAACGCCGTGGGCATCGACTGCCTGGAGGAGATCGCCGAGAAGGGCGGTCAGGCCACACCGCAGGGCAAGCAGCGCCTCAACCGTGGCCCAGTCCTGGCCTACGTGCCGTACGAGCGGACGCTGAAGTTGGCGCTTGATCTCGCTCGCGGTTACTCGCTCGCCATCGTGGAGACCAGCAGCTTCCCGCTCGCCGAGTGGGCTGCCGGTGCGGGTGCTATCAACCTGCGGACGGGAGCACCAGTTCCAGCAATATGCCCGATGACGTCAGGGTCGACCTCGACCGCACCGTGTTCTTCGGTGGCAACAACGGCTGGACCGGCCAGCACGAGAAGCAACATGCCCGAGATCATCTTGCCCGGCACGTCCGGGCTGGCCACCTCGCACCAGAGCAGGCTGCCTCCTACGTCATGTCCCAGGGCGTTTCAGACAAGGGCGCCAAGCGGCTGCGCCTGCTCCTCGAGAAGGTTGTGTGAGGTCGCGAAGTGTCGGGGTTCAAGTTCTTCCAGTATCACTGGAACCGGCTTGAGAAGGGCTCGACGGTCGTCGTCACCTTGAGTACAGCGGCCAACGTCCGCCTCATGGACAGCACCAACTTCAGTGCCTACAGGAGCGGCCGGAACCACCGCTATTCCGGTGGGCTGGTGCGCAAAACGCCCTTTCGGATCACTGTGCCGCGCACCGGTAGCTGGTACCTGACTATCGACCTGATGGGACTCCGGGCCACGAGCGTCCGTCACTCGGCCGCAGTCGAGCCGCCGCCGCCGCCGACGGCGAGATCCGCATCGCTGCCGTCGCTCAGCGGCATCCGGCACGAACGCCCACCGGTCGTGCCGGACGACAACGGCGAGACCTGGGACGTGTTCATCTCCCACGCCAGCGAGGACAAAGAAGCCGTCGCAGAGCCACTTGCCACCGAACTCCGCGCTCGGGGACTCAAGGTGTGGCTCGACAAGACCGAGCTGCGCATTGGAGACAGCCTGCGCCGCAAGATCGATTACGGTCTCGCCCACAGCACCTTCGGTATCGTCATCCTGTCCAAATCGTTCTTCGCCAAGGGCTGGCCGCAGTACGAGCTCGACGGAATCGTCGGGATGAGCGTCAACGGCGACCAGAGGATGCTGCCGATCTGGCACGAGATCTCCCGCGATGAGATCGCCAACCAATCGCCGTCGCTCGTGGATAAAATCGCCCGCAACACCGCGGTGAGCACCGTAGCGGAGATCGCTGACGAGATCGCTGAGGTTGTTCAAGGGGCCGTCGATATGTGAGTGCGGACTGTCGGTGCCCCGCCCTAGCCTGATTACGTGCAAGATCTCTACAATCTGGCGTTCGCCAGACACGACCGTGCTACGGCGAAGCGGCGCGAGTTCGGCGAATGTTGGGCCAACTACATCTCGGTGCACCCATGGGATATCGACGTCAAGAACGTCGACCCGTGCACGCTGGAGATCCTGGTCGTCATGCGCGAGCCCGCGCCGGTCGACATGGCCCTCATCTTCTCGGAGTGGCTCGCCGCCCTGCGCGCTGCCCTGGACAACGCCTTGTATGCACTCGCAGCCTCGATTTCGGGACAGAATCCGCCGCCCCATGCCGAGCGGATCCAGTATCCGATCTGCTCAACGCAGGGGGACTTCAAGAAGCAAGCGA
>JAXIPB010000122.1:0-9671 GCA_045403155.1 Micromonosporaceae bacterium | reverse complement strand
TCAGTCTCACCGGTAACGCCGCACGAGCAAGCCACCCGGACAGCCGACAGATCCTGCAAAGGACAGCACGCGTCAGTCATGATCCGAGTCAGACCGCCGGGTGACCCGCTCCCCTTATCCTCACTGTCATGATCGGCGCTCAGGATGGGCGGTCGGGAGGGGCGGTCGGGAGGGGCGGTCAGGGGGGCGGTCAGGAGGAGGGTTCGGGGTTGGGCGCCAGGGAGTTGTTTCGGGATCGGACCACGTCGACGATGTGCGCGATGGCGTCGTCAAGCGGCACGCCGTTGCGCTGAGAGCCGTCCCGGTAGCGGAATGAGACCGTCCCGTCTGCCATGTCCTGGTCCCCGGCGAGCGCCATGAACGGGATCTTCTGCTGCTGCGCGGTACGGATCTTCTTCTGCATCCGGTCGTCGGAGGTGTCGACCTCGGCCCGGATCCCCTGCGCCCGCAGGCGATCCACAAAGGACTCAAGATAGGCGGCGTGGTCCTCCCGGATGGGGATCCCGACCACCTGCACCGGAGCGAGCCAGGCCGGGAACGCACCCGCATAGTGCTCGGTGAGCACGCCGAAGAAGCGCTCGATCGATCCGAAGAGCGCCCGGTGAATCATCACCGGCCTTTGCCGGGTGCCGTCGGCCGCCTGGAACTCGAGCCCGAACCGCTCCGGCAGGTTGAAGTCGACCTGAATCGTCGACATCTGCCACGTACGGCCGATGGCGTCCTTGGCCTGCACCGAAATCTTTGGACCGTAGAAGGCGGCGCCGCCCGGATCCGGAACGAGCGCGAGCCCTGATTCCTCCGCCGCCGACCGCAGCGCCTCGGTCGCCTCTTCCCAGCTCTCGTCCGATCCCACGAACTTGTCGGGGTTCTTTGTGGACAGTTCAAGGTAGAAGTCATCGAGCCCATAATCACGCAACAGGTCCAGCACGAACTGCAGCAGCGACCTCAGCTCGGAACCCATCTGCTCCTTGGTGCAGTAGATGTGCGCGTCGTCCATGGTCAGCCCGCGCACCCGGGTCAGCCCGTGCACCACGCCTGACTTCTCGAACCGGTACACGGTGCCGAACTCGAACAGCCGGAGCGGAAGCTCGCGATAGGACCGGCCCCGCGCAGCGAAGATCAGGTTGTGGAAGGGACAGTTCATGGGCTTGAGGTAGTATTCGGCCCCCTCCATGGACATCGGCGGGAACATGCCCTCGGCGTACCACTGCAGGTGCCCCGAGGTCTCGAAGAGCTGCGCCTTGGTGATGTGCGGGGAGTTGACGAAGGAGTATCCGGCCTCCTCGTGGCGCTGGCGAGAGTAGTTCTC
The DNA here is from genome assembly GCA_045403155.1 of Micromonosporaceae bacterium. GTDB lineage: Bacteria > Actinomycetota > Actinomycetes > Mycobacteriales > Micromonosporaceae > JAXIPB01. The sequence goes on along the minus strand of JAXIPB010000122.1, from coordinate 8,362 downwards.
CAATTCCCGGCGGATGATGCCGCCCTTCGGATGGAACACGGCGAGCCCGGAGCCGATCTCGTCGGGGAAGGAGAACAGGTCGAGGTCCGTGCCGAGCTTGCGGTGGTCGCGCCGCGAGGCCTCCTCGAGGAGTTGCTGGTACGCCTTGAGCGCGTCCCGGGTCGGCCAGGCGGTGCCGTAGATCCGCTGCAGTTGCGGGTTCTTCTCTGAGCCCCGCCAGTACGCGGCTGCGGTCCGCATGAGCTTGAAGGCGCCGATATGTTTGGTCGTCGGCAGGTGCGGACCGCGACACAGGTCGCCCCAGCGAGGCTCGCCGGACTTCGGGTCGATGTTGTCGTAGATGGTCAGCTCACCGCCGCCGACCTCCATCACCTCGGCCGCGTCGACGTCTCCCTTGTTGTCACTGAGTTCCTGATCGCCTTTCCAGGCGACCAACTCCAGCTTGAACGGCTCGTCGGCGAGCTCCGCCTTGGCCTCGTCCACGGAGGCGAATCGGCGCCGCCGGAACACCTGGCCGGCCTTGATGATCTCCTGCATCCGCTTCTCGAGCTTCTCGAGGTCCTCCGGGTGGAACGGCTTCGAAACGCCGAAGTCGTAGTAGAAACCGTTCTCGATCGGCGGACCGATGCCGAGCTTCGCGTCCGGGAAGAGGTCCTGCACCGCCTGGGCGAGCACGTGCGCGGTCGAGTGGCGCAGCACGCTCAGCCCGTCCGGCGAGTCGATCGTGACCGGCTCCACCTCGACGTCGACCTCGGGCTCCCAGGAGAGGTCTCGCAGCCTTCCGTCGGCGTCGCGCACGACGACGACCGCCTTCGGTCCGGTCGTGGGCAGCCCCGCGGCGCCCCCCGCGTCGCCGCACGTCGACCCGCCGGGGACGACGACGCGGTCGACCACGACGGCAGCGGAACGAGATGCGGACACGGTGATCTCCTTCAATGTCAGGCGGGCATCTGGCGGTGCCCGCACGGTCACCGCCAGATGCTACCGGCTGGCCCTCAGGCCACCGTGATGACCACCTTCGCCTGGTCGTTGTACGTCGCGAGGTCCGGCATCAGAACGTCGTTCGACGTGGCGGGCACAACCCACACGGATGGCCAGGAGTCGCCGCCGCGATAGGTGGCTGGTGCCGTGATCTCGAGCGTCACCGTCCGCGTCTCGCCGGGAGCCCCGGCACCCACGTCGCAGAAGAACGTGTTGCTGGCATTGCTGTCGCCCCCCATCTCCTGGCACGTCTTCGGCAGACTCAACAGCAGGGGGAAGGTGACGCCGAGGCGCACGCGGGACGGGTGGGCCGGCCCAATGCTTGTTATCTCGAGGGTGAGCGTCCCCCGGCGGATACCGCCGCTCGGGGCGCCAAGCACGAGCGGGCGTGCGGTGACGGCGAGATCGACGTCGTTCGGGTTGGGCTCGAACGCGGTCGGGCCATCGGTCTGAACGAACGCGGCTCCGTCGTACGAATAGGTCCGCACCTGGTATTGCGCGAGGCTCATGAAATTGTCCCCGTAGTCGGTCACCTCGACCTCGACGCCGCCGTCGGCGTGGCCGACGAGCGACAGGATTCCCCCCGCCACACCCACCTTGCCGGAGGTCGTTATCACCTGGCCGAGGTTGCGAATCTGCCCGGCTGGCGTTCCGGCGAAGGCGACGACCTGCCCGACGTCGCGGAACCACTCGCCTTCGACGCCGAGGCAGAAGACGGCGGCGATGAGCTCGAGACGGCCATCGCGGTCGACATCGGCATGCGCCGCGGCGCCGATCGTCACCTCGACGCCACCGATCGAGTAGCGTCCGTCGGCGAACGTGACCGTTCGCGGGCATAGCTCGGCGCCGTTGAACTCCGGCCAGGCGGGCAGCTCGAGGGGCTTGCCATTCAGATCCTGTACGCGCAGGTCGCCAGGGCCGGGGGTCACGGGCGCGGTCGGCTCGGTGCCGACCGGCGGCCCGAACGCGCTGGGACGCCCGCCGGCCCAGACCGCGATCGGGACCACGAGCGCGAGCACGGCCGACGCCGCCACCACTCCGACCCGGATCTGACGGCGGCGGCGAGCCACCTCGCGGATCTGGCCGGACTCGGCTGGGCGAATATCGCGCATCGCGTCGTCGCGGAAGCGGGCGAACGCGCCGACCATCTCGTCGTCGTGAAGATCATGCATTTCGACGCTCCTCCTGGGCTCCGGCAAGCTGCGCCGCGAGCGCGGCCCGACCGCGGTGTAGCCGAGATTTGACGGTTCCCTCGGCGCACTCCTCCTGCCGGGCGATCTCGGCGATTGGCAACTCGGCGAGGTAGAAGAGGATCACGACGCGGCGTTGCTGTTCGGACAGCGTCGCCAGCGCCGCGGCCAGCGCGACCCGGTCTGGGCTTGGCGGGTCCACGTGCTCGGGGCGCTGACGGGCCAGGTAGGCCGAGGCGGTCCGGGCCCGCCGCCACCGGCTCGTGGCGAGGTTCCACGCGACCCGACGCAGCCACGCCATCGGATCGTCGTAGCCGACGATCTTCGGCCACCGCGGCAATGCGCGTGTGAACGCCTCCTGCGCCAGATCCTGCGCCTGGTCCAGGTCGCCGGTGTAGGCGTAGACCTGGATCGTCAGCGAATGGACGTGCGCGGCGTAGAACTGTTCGAAGTCCTCGCCCACGTGCACTCCTCACCGGCCGGGCGCCGCTCCTACTCGACGCGTGCTCTAGACACGCGCATCGTGCCACCCGGGTTCCAACCTTCCCGGCGTCCGTCGGCACTCCCCAGCGCCGTTGCGCGGCGCTACATTGACGCCATGGCAGGCACTGACGTTGTCCGAACCCTGGATCGGCGCTATCGCAGCTACTTCTCCGACCGGCCGCCCGTCACCTTCGCCGTGACCACACTGGACGGCGAAAAGCACACATTCGGCCCGGGGGAGCCCGAATTCAGCATTACCGTCTCCGACGAGAAGGGAGCCAGGGCACTCGCCTCGCTCGACCAACTGCAGGTCGCAGTGGCGTACCTGCGGGGCCACCTCGACGTCGACGGTAACGTGATGACGGTTCTGGCCCTGCGCAAGTTCTTCCCCGACGTCCACCCGATCGCCTGGCTCGCCCGGTTTGCGCCGGCCCTGATGCGCGGCAAGTCCGAGCACGACCGCCGCTCGATTTCCGCGCATTACGACCGGGAGTCGGAGTTCTTCCTGACCTTCATGGACAAGCGCCACCGCTGCTATACCCAGGGTGTTTTCGCCTCCGACGACGAGCCGCTCGAGGACGCGATGACCCGCAAGATGGATCTCGCCATCGAGGCGATCCGGGTGAAGCCGGGTGACCACGTGCTCGAGGTCGGTGGCGGCTGGGGCGCGTTTGTCGAGCACGCCGGCCGGCGCGGGATCCAGGTCACTACCCTGACCCTCGCCGAGGAGTCGGAGAGGTATCTCAACGACTTCATCGCCGCCAACGAACTGCCGGCCACGGTCGTGCGACGCCACGTGCTTCAGTACGAAGCACCGCAGCGCTTTGACGCGATCGTCAACATGGGCGTCACCGAGCACCTACCGGACTACAGGGCGACACTGCGCAAGTACGCCGAATTGGTGAAGCCCGGCGGCAACGTGTATCTCGACGCGCTGGCCATGCGGGCCAAACACCGCGTCTCCACGTTCATGAGCCGCTATGTCTACCCGGGCGAGTCGTCCCCGCTGTTGTTGCACGCATACCTGCGCCAGGTCGCCCGCTCGCCCTTCGAACTCGTCAGCGTGGAGGACGACCGGCACAACTACTACCTGACGTGCCGGGAGTGGGCGCGCCGGCTCGACGAGGCCCGCGAGGAGGTGGTACGGCGCTGGGGCGATCCGCTCTATCGTCGGTTCCGCATCTTCCTCTGGGGCTCAGCCGCCGGCTTCGACACCGGCCTCGTGCAGGCCTACCGGTGGGTGCTGCGGATGCCACCGGCGCGGGCCTGACCCGGTCTCGAGGTGCGGAAAGGGCACCTGGCAGCGAGTGACTGCGAGGTGCCCTTCCAGCGCCGGTCAACGCTTCCAGAACTCCCGGGCCCGCTTGGGTGTCGCCGCCGACACCGCCAGGTCGTCGAGCACCTGTAGCGTCCGCGACCACAGGTCCTCGAACACGTCCCTGGGTACGCCGAGCGGGCGGTCCGCCTCAAGCTCGCTCACGATCCTGCGCAGCGGTGCCAGCTCGTCGGTGAAGCTCGCTCCGAGGTGGCGGACGAGCGCGTCGAGACGCGTGCCGACATCGGCGAGGAGTTCGCGCCGTTCGCGCTCGGGAGCCTCCGTTGCCGCGCGGAGCGACGTCGCCTCCTCCGCGCACAGCCGTCGCAGCTCGCCGAGCTGATCCGGGTCGATCCGCATCTCCTCGCCGAGCCGCGACTCGGCCACCGGCGCCGGCTGCGGCGCCGGCTGCGACGCCGGCGCCTTGCCGGCTCTCCCGCGACGGAGCCCGCGTGCTTTCAGCGGCATGCGCGGCATGGCGAAGGATTCGGGTGCCGCCGTGTAGGCGATCCGCGCCATCGACGCCGACGCCGGTGCCATCGGCATCATCGCCTGGTCGGCGAGCATGTCCCAGCCGGCCGCAGGTTCGACCGGCTGGATCACGCGGTGAACCTCGCCGCCCTCGGTGATCACGCGCGTGTCCACGGCGAGCCACGCGGTGAAGCGGCAGAGCACTCCGAAACGCAACGACGTCGTCGTGATCCGCTGCTCCAGCGTGTCGGCGCCGTTCTCGGCCCATCGGTCGCGGCTCACGTAACGGTCCTCGAGGTCGCGAAGGTGAGCCCTGGCCCAGACCGCCGTGAGGGCTGGGCTGTCGACGGTCGCGCCATCGGCCCGCGCGACCCACTGCCCACCGTCGGCGGTGAGCCCTGTGAGCGTCAACGCCCCCGGGCCGCCGCCGCGGAACCGCCCGGCCAGCACCAGGGGGGCGCCCGGGAACAGGTCAGGAATGCGGCTCGGGGCGACCGTATCGTCCACGATGGACAGACCTACGGATGTCAGCGTGAGCCCGGTGATCAGCGGCGACCCGATCCGCCGGTGGATTCGCTCCATCGCCGCGTCGAGCCGGTCCTCGCTCTCCACCAACTCGCACCGGCCGCGTCCCGCGGCGGCGAGGCGGCCAAGGAAGCCGGCGTTGACCGCCTGGTCGATGCCCACCGTGTGCACGCGAACGCCGTGAATGGACTTGGCCGACTGCGCCAGGATCTGATCCTCGTTACCGACCTGGCCATCGGTGACAAGGACGAGCACCCGATCCCGGCCACTGTCCTTGTTGAGCAGACTCAACGCCTCCGTCAGCGGCGCGAGCAGTTCGGTGCCGCCACGCGCGTCGACCTTGGCGAGGTGCTCGACGGCCCGGAACCGGTGCCGGTCGGTGGCGTCGACCAGGCCCTTTGGCAGCGTCGACGGGTGGTCGACCGCGTGGTCGAAGGTGAGCACCGCGAATCGGTCCGCGGCCGTGAGGGTGTCGACGATGCGGGCCGCGGCCCGACGCGCGGCCACCATCTTCCACCCCATCATGCTGCCCGACCGGTCGAGCAGGAGCACGACGTCGCGGGGACGGGGCTGTGCGGCACTGGTTGGCGGCAGGACGGTGAGCCGGAAGGTGCCCTCCTGACCGTCGGCATCGGGCGTGAGGGTGAGCGAGTGGGTGGCGCTGTCCGCTTGTCCGTACTCCAACCGCAGCACGAAGTCTCGGTTGGCCCGCTCGCCCGGCTGGATGCTCAGATGGTTGCCCTCCCGGACCACGGCGTGCAGGCTCGAACGCACCTCCCCCAGTGACAGGCCGGCCGGGTCGATGTCCACGGTGATGGACAGTCGCACAGGATTGGGGAATCCGGGCAGCAGGACCGGCGGGGTGATACGGGATGCGTCGGGCACCGCGTCGGTGTCGCTCGCGTACCCGTCGCCCACGCCGGCGTCGGCGAGCGGCTTTCCAGGTATGTAGCGCGGCGCCACCACGAGCGGCAACCGGAACGTGGCCTCACCGTCCTCATAGGAGAGTGGCCCGACGAGGGTGAGGGCGACGCTGACCCTCTCGCCCGGCAGGATATTGCCGACCCGCATGGTGAAAACGTCGGGTCGCTCCTCCTCGGCGATGGACGCGCGCTTCCCCTCCGCGATAGCCCGGTCGTACTCCTCGCGCGCCTGACCGCGCTCCTTGAGCTCGGCGTCCACAACCCGTCCGTCGGCGGTCATCCGCATCGCGGTGACGGCCGAACGGTCCGGCAGCGGAAAGACATAGGTCGCCTCGAGCGGAACGTCGTGCGGATTCCGGAATTCCTGGGTCAGTTCGATCCGGCCGATGAGACCTGTGATCTTGGCCGTGGCGTCGACACTCTCGAGGGGCAGGTTTCCCCGTTCCGTCCGCAGTGCCCCGAGCCCGGACTCCTCCGTGGGTGCGGCGATGGTGGCGGCCTCGGCGTCGGTCATCGGTGCCACGTGGAGGGTCATGATGGGGCTCCTTCTTCGTGTCGTTCTTGGTGTCGTTGCGGGGTCAGCAGATCACGTTCTGCCAGGAGATTGAGCAGGGGGCGGGCGGCGGCCCGGATCGCGACGAGGTCATCGTCGTCGGGTTGCGCCGGTAGCAACAGGGTGGCGCCGGCGAGGCGTACACCGTGCAGCAACGCGATGCTGTCACGGTCCTCGCCAGCGGATTGATGATCGCTGTCGTTGGTTTGCCCGACCACGCCAGCGGATTGTGCCCAGAACCGACGCGCGGTCGGACGTTCGACGGGCTGCCGGTGTGCGACCGGCGGCCTCGGCAGTCGGATCATCGCGTCGGCCGTCTCCACCGTTGGGGCCGCCGTCGGGGACGGTAGAGCCGTTGGGGACGGTAGCGCCGTTTGGGACGGCAGCGCCGTTTGGGACGGCAGCGAAGCGACCCGGCGAAGTGTGGCATCCGTGGCGCCGGCGAGTTCAACCTGGATCTCGGCCAGCGACCGACCCTGCGCCTGAAGCCGCTTCACCGCGACGAGCTGGAGCAGGTGACGCGGCCCGTAGAGCGCCGTGCGGCCACGCATCGCCGCGGGTCGGTCGACGAGGCCGATGGTCGCGTACCACCGGATCATCCGGGCGTCCGGCATCTGGGTGACGCGGCCGTTCGGTGCGCGGACGTCGGCCGCGGCGAGCGCGTTCGCGGCCCGCCATACCAGCTCCTCCAACGTCCAGTGCTCGGTCACCCCGCCATCATGACACTGTCATTGTGACACTGTCAACATCGCTCAATCGGCCTCTCGCCCAGGGAGATTCAACCGCGACGAGCGGCAACGCGTGATCGCCCACGAGTTCACTCGGCGGCGCTCGGCTCCCATCCCGCGTCCCGAAGCGCCTTGCGGATCCTCGCGGCCACTTCATCGGGGCGGTAGCGGATCTTCCAACCCGCAAACCGGAGCAGCATCTCCCCCGGCGTGGCCAGGTCGTTGTGCCGGTCCATGTCTTGCCACCACTCCTCGACGAACATGTGGTGCGCTCCGTCGACCTCGATCCGCACGCCCCACTCATCGAAGCAGGCATCGAGGTAGCGCGTTCTTCCCGAGCTGTCCTTCCGGAACATCTGGCGACTCGGTATCGGCAGTCCGGATGCGCGGCACAGCCCGACGAGGTCGAGCTCGGTGACCGTCTCCGAACCGTCGCGCGCATCTTCGACCGTTTGCATTATCAGCGCGCGTCGCCGGACCTGCGGCATGCGCGCGAGGACGCCCTGGATCTCTTCTCCGCCGACGAGTCGCTGTTGAAAGGTGGCCGCGATTATCGTGCGCGCCTCGTCGTCCGACCTCGCCCACTGAGCCGCATCAACGACAGACCGCGGCGCACGAGTGCATGGCGGACCCGCTCGCTCCCTGCGATCATCCGGCGGGAGGGTACGGGTACGGTGAACGATCACACCCGGAGGCGGATCACGGTCCCGATGACGCGCGGGCAACAACACGTGCACCGCCCGCGACGTGAACCGACGAAGTCCCAGGACGAGCAGCGCGGACAGACCGGCCAACAGGGCCGGCCGGGTGCCACCTACCCCGAGAACCGCGATCCAAAGCCGCTGATGATCGGTGACTGGACCGCTATGCGCCACGTAGACGCCTCGATGGGCCGCTCGCCATCTCCCCGACGCGACCCGGCGGCTGAGCGTCTGCGCACTCATGAATCGCAGTGCCTGAACTCGGCTGATCACGCCGTCCTGGCGGAACAGCAACGCCTCCAATTCGCCGGTGTTGTCACAGGGCAACGGTTTGGCGAGCGCGGCGAGACTGTAGTCGGGCACGGCTTCTCAGTGTCTGCACGCCGTGGACGGATGTCACGCGGCAATCTTGAGCCTGTGGATAACCGGGCTCGGCTCTGTTGGATCGTGGTCGCCCGCCCCCCGGGGTGCGGGGGGGGGGGGCCCCCGGTG